>JBGAMI010000059.1:0-18683 GCA_044223085.1 Cyclobacteriaceae bacterium | reverse complement strand
GGAGCCGGCCATCATCACCAGGCTGTGTTGAAAGACATCTCTGCTACGCGTGCTGCATTTCAAATCACCGGCACTACCCATACGCGCAAACGAGATTTCTCTATCCATCTGGCCATTGCACCCACCAAGAACATCGACCGAATCGAATGGCTGTTGGAAAAGTGCACTGAGATCGGTGTCGAATCTATTACACCGTTACTGTGCAAAACCTCTGAACGGAAGGTGGTGAACCATGACCGGTTGGAAAAAGTTATCATCAGTGCCGTAAAGCAATCCATGCAGCCATATAAGCCCGTGCTGCATCCAATAATGGAACTGGGTGCCTTCGTGAAGCAGCCTTCCCTCCCCTCACAACGGTTTATTGCACACATGGGAGCAACTGCACTTTCTCTGACAAAAACTGCATTACCCCACAAGGATTACGTCATTCTCATCGGACCCGAGGGTGACTTTACACAGGCCGAAGTAAACCTGGCACAAGAAAATAAATTTGTGTCTGTTGGCCTTGGGCCCAGCCGGCTCCGGACAGAAACGGCTGGCCTCATGGCCGTAGCTATGCTCAATCTCCTGCAGGAGCAAGCCTGATTCTTTTTTATCTTACCGACTATTTCGTCCGCCATGAAATTGAACGAGGCCAAAAAAATCATTGCCGAGCTCACCGACAAGATAAACTATCACAGTGATCTGTATTATCAAAAAAACAAGAGTGAGATCAGCGACCGTGAATTTGACGAACTGCTGGCCCAGCTGGTGGATCTGGAGAAGCAGTTTCCTGAACTCCAATTGCCTGACTCTCCAACCCAGCGGGTTGGCGGAACCATCACCCGGGAATTCGAATCGGTAGCCCATACCTATCCGATGCTCTCATTGGGCAATACCTACTCTGCCGACGAGCTGCGTGAATTTGATGCTCGGGTCGCCAAGGGCCTTGACGGGGCGCCTTTCGAATACTTCTGTGAACTAAAGTTTGATGGTGTGTCCATCAGTCTGACTTATGAAAACGGATTGCTCAGCCGTGGTGTAACGCGTGGCGATGGCGTCCGTGGCGACAACGTCACAGCCAATGTTCGCACCATTCGTCGCATTCCGTTGCGGGTAAAGGCAAAAGGCTTGCCGGCCGAGTTTGAAGTCCGGGGTGAAGTATACCTGACAAAAAAAGTCTTTGATCAACTCAACAAGGAACGGGAAGACGTCGGAGAAGAAACATATGCCAACGCGCGCAACACCGCTTCCGGTACCTTGAAAATGCAGGACAGCGGAGAGGTGGCGCGACGCCGGCTTGACTGCTACTGTTATTACCTGTTGGGCGAAAATCCGGGCGTCACCACCCATGAGCAGGCGATCCATCGCCTTGAAGCATGGGGATTTCCGGTATCACCTACCTACCAGAAGTGCAAGACCATTGATGATGTCCTGGCTTATATCAAACATTGGGAGAAACGACGCGGCGACCTTCCCCTGGAAACGGATGGCGTGGTCATCAAGGTGAATAACCTCGATCAACAAGAACAACTCGGGTTCACCGCAAAGGTACCCCGGTGGGCAATTGCGTTTAAGTACAAGGCAGAAAGCGTGAGTACTTTGCTGGAAGGAGTCACTTACCAGGTGGGTCGGACAGGAGCAATAACGCCTGTAGCTGAATTGAAGGCCGTCCAACTGGCAGGGACTACGGTGAAGCGGGCTTCTTTGCACAATGCAAATGAAATTGCACGACTCGACCTGCGCGTCGGTGATCATGTCTTCGTAGAGAAGGGCGGAGAAATCATTCCCAAAGTCACCGGCGTGGATCTGACCAAACGATCCAAGAAGTCATCTCCCCTCGCGTATATCACCCGTTGCCCGGAATGCAATACGGCGCTGGTGCGGGAAGAAGACCAGGCCAACCATTATTGCCCCAATGAAAAAGGCTGCCCCCCACAGATTAAAGGCAAGATTGAACACTTCATCCAGCGCAAAGCCATGAATATCGATTCATTGGGTGAAAAGACCATTGCCCAGTTGTATGACATGAACCTGGTGAAATCACCGGCAGACCTGTATGACCTCCGGAAAGAAGACATCCTGAAACTCGAAGGATTTAAAGACACTTCCACCAGAAACCTGCTTACAGGAATTGAGGCCAGTAAGTCCACGCCGTTCGAATCTGTCCTCTTCGCCCTGGGAATACGATTTGTGGGAAAGACTGTGGCTGAAAAGTTGGCCCGGCATTTCAAATCGCTGGATCAACTGGCAACTGCATCACTCGAGGATCTCCTGGGAGCGCCGGAAGTTGGGGATCGCATTGCAGCGAGTGTGTTGGCATATTTCAAGGACAAGAATAACATCCGCGAACTGGAGCGTTTGCGCAAAGCTGGCCTTCAATTTACGTCCACCCACCAGGCACCGGTCCTGGTCAGTGATGTACTCAGCGGTAAGACGTTTGTAGTGTCGGGTACCTTTGAGGGGTACGAGCGCGATGAGATCAAAGACGTAATTATAGCCCATGGCGGAAAGGTGTTGTCGGGAGTTTCTGCAAAACTGGACTTTCTGGTGGCCGGAGATAACATGGGACCTGCCAAGCGGGAGAAGGCAGAGAAACTCAAAGTGCCCATTATCTCAGAAGCAGAGTTTCAAAAGATGCTGAAAGGCTGAATGATTAAAAAAAATACAATAATTTAGCCGATCCTAATCAACCCGATTTGAAACAAACCTTCCTTCGTTGGCGCACACAATCGGCCTTGCGTAAGAACAAAAGCCTGAGGACCAGCACTGCATTCAAACGTTCTAACTCGTTTGGGATCATCTTCACCGTGGAGGATAGACAGAAGCACGACGAGATCAAAGACCTGGTAAGAAAACTCGAACAGGATGGTAAACAGGTGAAGGTGCTGGAATACCTTCCCAAATTGAAAGAGAATTACGAGTTCCTCTTTGACTTCTTCACCATCAAAGACCTCTCCTTTTGGGGTTCCATCCGCAATGCCGCGGCTGCCCAATTCATGCAAACCCAGTTTGACTATTTATTTTACGTAGACAGTGTTCATAACCCACTCATCTTAAATCTATTGGCCAACAGCAAGGCTCATTGCCGCGTTGGACAATACCAAGAGGAAAACGCCCCGTATTTTGAGTTTATGATTGACCACAAAGGTACCCTGCACGGATTGGTTGAGAATATGTACACCTATACCAAACAACTACATTAATCGATGAAGAAGTTGTATGGCACAGGCGTGGCCCTGGTGACGCCCTTTGATGGCTCAGGTGATATTGACTTCACCGCCCTCAAACGCATTTTGAGGCACACGGCCAAAGGCGTGGATTATTACGTTGTGATGGGCACCACCGGCGAATCGGCCACCATGAGCCGGGATGAGAAGAAAGCAGTGCTGGAGTTCGTCAAGAAACACAACACGCGCCATTTACCTATTGTCTATGGCCTGGGGGGAAACCACACTGCCGCTGTGCTGGAAGAAATAAGCAAAACAGACTGGACCGGCGTCGATGCATTGCTGTCGGTGAGCCCGTACTACAACAAACCGTCGCAGGAAGGCATCATACGCCACTTCTCCTTTATTGCCGACAAAAGCCCAGTTCCGGTGATTTTGTATAATGTACCCGGACGGACATCCTCCAACCTTTCCGCAGGCACCACCTTGCGATTAGCTGGGCACGAGCGGATTGTCGGTGTCAAGGAGGCTTCCGGGAACATGGAACAGTGTATGAAGATTCTGAAAGACAAGCCCCGGGATTTCATGGTGATCAGTGGCGACGATATGCTAACGGTTCCCTTGTATGCTATGGGCGCTGTAGGCGTGATCAGCGTGTTGGCGAATGCATTTCCCTTGTCGTTTAAGAAAATGGCTCAGCACTCGTTTGCAGGGCAATATCATAAGGCCAGGACGGAGTTGTTAAGACTCGTGGACATTAACCCGTTGATGTATGAAGAGGCCAACCCTGTTGGCGTCAAAGCTGTCATGCATGAAATGGGGATATGCGGTGCACATGTTCGTCTCCCCCTTCTTCCGGCATCTGCTAATTTGAAACTGCGCATTCAAAGTGCCCTGGAGGGCATAAAAAAAGGGCAACGATAACGTTGCCCTTTTCAAATAAATCGTAAAACCTTATTTGGTCTCTTTGTTCTTTAGTTCCTGAACTTCAGCCCGGATTGACTGGGCGAGGTTTTTCAGGTCTTGCATTCCTTTGCGTACCCGCGTACCGGCGGCGCTGTTGCCCTTATTGTAGAACTTGTCAGCGTCCACTTCGATAGAGGCGATCAGGGTCTTGAGTTCTTCGAATTTTTTCATTGCTATTTAGTGTTTGGTTTTGAAACAAAGGATTTTTCTGCCACTAAGGTAGGTAAAAACCCTTAAAATCAAGGTAAAAGCCTATTTTTTTACATTCCTTTAGTCACAGAAACCAACGCCTCCTGACGATAAAAACCCTCGTCAAGCTTGGTTTTCAGGGTAGAAAATGCCGTCAGTGTCCTCTCCACATCAGCCATCGTATGGGCAGCAGTTGGGATGATACGGAACATGATAACGTCCTTAGGCACAACGGGATAGATAACCACAGAACAGAAAATATGGAAGTTCTCCCGCAGGTCCATAGCCATGTTCGCAGCCTCTCCGACACCCCCTTTGAAAAGCACAGGGGTAACGGGCGACTGGGTAGCACCCAGGTAGAAGCCACGCTCCCGGAGGCCGTCCTGAACCGCCCGGGTAATCTTCCAGAGGTTATCCTTAAGTTCGGGTTTGGTTTTCAGGAGTTCCAGGCGCTTCATGCCACCCAGCACAAGTGGCATGGGAAGGCTCTTCGCAAATATCTGTGAGCGGGTGCTGTAACGCAGGTACTTGAGAATGGACTTGTTACCGGCTACGAACGCACCGATACTGGCCATCGATTTGGCGAAAGTAGAGAAATAAAGGTCGATCTGATCCTGCACGCCCTGCTCCTCTCCGGCGCCGGCCCCGGTCTTTCCCATGGTTCCAAAGCCGTGGGCATCGTCAACAAATAAACGGAAGTTATATTTCTTCTTCAGGGCTGTGATTCCTTTGAGATCACCCATATCCCCGGACATGCCAAAGACTCCTTCGGTGATCACCAGAATACCACCACCAGTCTCATCGGCTAAGCGGGTTGCACGCTGTAACTGCTTCTCCAGGTTTTCCATGTTGTTGTGGGGGAACACAAATCGTTTTCCCATATGGAGGCGAACGCCATCAATGATGCAGGCATGCGACTCAGCATCATACACAATCACATCTTTGCGATCAACCAGGGCATCGATAATTGATACAACACCCTGATAACCAAAATTCAACAACATGGCATCTTCCTTTTTCACAAAAGCTGCCAGCTGACGCTCAAACTCCAGGTGCTGCAGGGAATTGCCTGACATCATGCGGGCACCCATGGGATATGCTAATCCAAATTGTGCGGCTGCCTCCGCGTCTGTCTTACGCACCTCCGGATGGTTGGCCAATCCGAGATAGTTATTCAGACTCCAGTTCAAAACACTCCGACCCATGAAGTTCATGTGAGGCCCGATCTCGCCCTCTAACTTGGGGAAAAAGAAATAGTCATCAGGCAAGTGTGAGTACTTGGCCAGGGGGCCAGCTTCCATCCGTAGTTTATCAAACAAATCGACCATGGGTGATAGGTTTTTATGTTAAAATTTTGCGCAAATTTAACGAAAATAATGAATGTAATAACGTTTATCCGGGCTGTGGAAAAATCTGCTTAGCCTTGCACATCAAATCCATTTATGCCTAAAATCAAGAAGATTCTGGTCGCCAATCGGGGGGAAATTGCGCTCCGTGTCATGCGCAGTGCACGGGAACTTGGAATTAAGACCGTAGCGGTGTACAGTGAGGCCGACAGAAATGCACTGCATGTGCGGTTCGCCGACGAAGCGGTGTGCATTGGCCCACCTCCATCGTCGGAGTCGTACCTGCGGAAGGACAAAATTATCGCCGCGGCCAAAGCCACAGGCGCTGACGCCATTCATCCCGGCTATGGATTTCTATCAGAAAATGAAGACTTCGCCCACGAAGTGGAAAAGGCGGGGCTGACCTTCATCGGCCCGCCTGCCCAGGCCATTGAGATCATGGGCAGTAAGCTCGCCGCAAAACAGGCAGCCGCAAAATTTAAAGTTCCCCTGGTGCCGGGCACCGCTGAACCAATTACTGATATCGGCGAGGCCAAAAAGTTGGCCAAATCGATCGGGTATCCTGTGCTGATCAAGGCCAGCGCTGGCGGCGGAGGCAAAGGCATGCGCATCGTTAGCCATGAAGGTGAATTCACTGAACAAATGGAGCGCGCGGTAAGTGAAGCTACTTCTGCCTTTGGCGATGGCTCGGTGTTCATCGAAAAATACGTTACCAAGCCACGACATATCGAGTTTCAGATTTTCGGCGACAAACACGGCAATGTTGTACACCTGTTCGAACGGGAATGTTCCATTCAACGGCGGCATCAGAAAGTTGTAGAAGAGGCCCCCTCTTCTGTATTGACGCCTGCCTTGCGCAAGGCCATGGGGGAAGCTGCCGTTAACGTGGCTCGTTCCTGCGGCTATTACAATGCCGGTACTGTTGAATTCATCCTGGACGAAAACCTGAATTTCTATTTTCTGGAAATGAATACGCGTCTACAGGTTGAACATCCGGTGACAGAAGAAATTACCGGACTCGACCTGGTCCACCTGCAGATTCGTATTGCTGAAGGAGAGAAAATTCCTTTTAAACAAGAAGACCTTCGCATCCACGGTCATGCCATCGAAGTGCGGGTGTATGCTGAAGATCCTGCCAATAACTTCCTCCCGGACATTGGCAAACTCTCCACGTACCGACGACCACAGGGTCACGGCATCCGGGTAGATGATGGGTTTGAAGAGGGAATGTCCATCCCCTTCTACTACGACCCCATGATTGCCAAGATGATCTGCCACGCTGAAACCCGGGAGGCAGCCATCGAAAAGATGATTCGTGCCATTGATGAGTACATGATCACGGGCGTTACCACAACCCTCGGATTCTGTCAGTTTGTGATGAAGCACGAAGCATTCCGTTCGGGGCATTTTGATACCCGCTTCGTAGAACAGTACTTCAAACCTGAAGTCCTGCAGCCCGAACATAAAGACGATACCATGGATTCACTGGCAAGCCTGCTGGCCGTTCATGTATTTAATCAATCATCCTCAACGCCACATGCCGATGTACCGGCAACACCTGCCGTAAGTCGGTGGAAGTCCAACCGAAGCCTGTAAACACCAGACCATGGCAGAAATTCAACCATTCAGGGCCTGGCGTTACAATGCTGCCCTTGGCATAGAAATCGATGAAGTTACGTCTCCCCTTTTTGATGTTGTTTCTGAAAAGCAACGGCAGAATTTATACAAGAACCCGCTCAACAGCATCCATCTTTCAGTACCGCGTGGCACCGCAGAGGAAGCTGGCCATACCTTAGCACGCTGGAAATCAGAAGGCATTTTGAAACAGGATCCGTTGCCCGGTATTTATGTATACTACCAGTACTTCAAACTTCCCGGATCAGATAAAACGTATTGCCGGAAGGGCATCATGTGCCATATCCGCACCTATGATTGGGCGGAGAAGGTCATCCTTCGGCATGAAAATACGATCCCAAAGTCGGTCAATGACCGGGTAGACCTGCTAGACAAAACCATGTGCCATGTCAGTGCTACCCATGGGTTGTATACCGATCCGGAATTTCGGGTGGAAGCCTACATGGATGAAGCCATTCGCAACCCGATCTATGAAACCGAAGACTATCAGGGGGTACGGGATGTACTCGCCGTAATCCAGGATGCTAAAGTCATTCGAGATATCATCAAGCTGTTCAGGGATAAGACAATCATCCTCGCTGATGGTCACCACCGTTACGAAAGTTCATTGATCCTGAAACACAAACGGGCTGCTGCTAATCCCAATAACACCGGAAAGGAAGGATACCACTTCCATCTGATGTACCTGAGTAACACCGAATCCGACGACTTGCGGATTCTGCCTACCCACCGACTTATCAAGAACGTCCCTGACTTTAGTGAGGAGAAGGTGTTGCGAAAACTGGCACCCTACTTCACCATCAAGCCTGTCGATGATCCGGACACCATATACGAGATCATCCTCGGCAAACCCTGGACTTTTGGTCTCATCTTTAAAGACCAGGCCTATAAGGTAAGGCTTCAACCAGATGCCTTTCTTCATTTCGACTGGCCCTTTCCAGATCTGATCAAACGGCTTGACCTTACGGTCATGCACTACTTCATCATTGAGCAGGCATTTGGATTGCCCGGTCGTACCCAGCGTTCGTCAGAATACCTTGACTTTGACAGAAGTCTTTCAGATTGTCTCCAGCAAGTGTGGACAGGTAAGGTACAGGCAGCACTGATCACCCAGGAAGTTTCGATAGAAACGGTTAAGCAGGTGTGTGCAAGCGGTTCTACCATGCCCCAGAAGTCTACCTACTTCTTTCCCAAAGTAATTTGTGGATTTGCCTTCAGCTCAATACGGCAAGACGAATTTGTTGCCTCACCATTCTCTCCCTTTAACGATGCAATTTAGCCGGAAGCTCATCCTCGCCTCCACCTCGCCTCGCCGGCAATACCTCATGAAAGAGGCTGGCTTTACTTTTCAAACGGCGCGGCCTGATAGCGATGAATCGTTTCCATCTTCCATGGCACCTGAACGGGTACCGTCCTTTCTGGCAGAGCGCAAAGCAAAAAGTCTGTTCAACCAAATTACTGACGAGATCATCATCGCTTCGGATACAGTAGTCATCCTAAACGGCACCATTCTCAACAAGCCCGCGGATGCTGCCGAGGCCTATAGTATGCTGACCCGCCTATCAGGCAAAACCCATACGGTCATTACCGCTGTGTGTCTGATCGACCGAAACAAAATTGACGTTTTCGATGACCGGACTGAGGTTACATTTTGCTCCCTCACCGCCGAAGAGATCAGGTACTATGTTGACACCCACAAGCCATTGGATAAAGCAGGTGCCTACGGAGCTCAGGATTGGCTCGGGATGGTGGGCATTGAACGCATCAATGGGTCATACTTTACGGTCATGGGGTTTCCCATGCACAAAGTCTACAAGCACCTTCAGGCTTTCCAGTCTTAGGCCGTGAGACTGGCTGTCAGTTGATTAACTGATATTTCCAGGGAACATCGAAAGTGCCCCTGGGGACAAGCCTTGAAGCCGTGAAGGCCACACGGGCGACAGGTCAGCTTTTGATTAGTCTGAACGATGATCGATTGATCAGACAATGGACCGAACCCGAACTCAGGAACGGTTGAACAATACACGGCCGTTACAGGCGCGTTGAGAGCTGAGGCCAGATGCATGGGCGCTGAATCATTCACATAATTCATCACCGCCCCCCGCATCAAGGCCGCCGATTCCAGCAACGAGAGTTTTCCCGCAAGGGTAATTACCGAAGCATTACCACCAGCAGTTCGTAGCTCTTCACACAAGGGTTGATCACCGGGGGCCCCCAAAAGGTATACCTTCAAGTGGGCAGGAATGGACTGCAGAAATTCAAGCCACTTCTCTTTGGCGTGCTGCTTGGTAAACCAAACTGAGGCAGGTGACAAGGTGATATAGGAGCCAACACCATACGCTGCGATCTTATCAAACTGTTCTTTCGTTGGGTAGAGCCTTGGTCTTGAAGCAGGTGCTGAAACCAGGTGCGCGATAAGCAGGTGATTCCGTTGAATCTCATGCATACCCTCCTGCTGATGATGGATCTTGCGGCTGAACAGAAATGAAAAAGGGTTTTTGTCAAAGCCCACCGTTTCTCCCGCTCCGGAGCAGACCGTGATGATGCCTGTTGTCGCAAAGCGCTGTACGTTAATGGCTGTGCTATAACCATTACTCCTGATCTTTCGAATGAGGTTAAATAAATTCCGGTATTTATTACGCTTGTCAAATACAATGACTTCACGCAACAAAGGATGGCCTTGCAATAAGGACTCATTCCCCCGGCGCACCACCATATCAATACTGGCCTCCGGGAATTTCTGCCTGAGTGACTCAATCAGCGCAGTGGCCAGGATAACATCTCCAATGAATGCGGTTTGAATAATAAGGAAGGAACGCGACATGCACTATTTCAGGGTAGGCCGAATTCGAGTCTGATAATAACTCATGGACCGCGTAATGATCTCCATGGCGGTATCCTTACCCTGAAAGTCCGGAACAGTAACCACTTTGTTCTCCAGGCGCTTATAGGTCTCGAAGAATTCCTTCAATTCCAGTGTGAAGTGCGGCGGCAACTCTTTGACATCCTTCAGATGCCCCACACTGGCATCTTGCTCTGCCACGGCCAGAATCTTCTCATCAGCCAGGCCCTGATCTACCATGCGCATCACGCCGATGACCCGGGCGGGTACCAGGCATAGTGGCTGAATAGGCACCAGGGACAATATCATGATGTCCAGGGGATCCATGTCTTCCCCCAGCGTCTGGGGAATAAACCCGTAATTGGCCGGGTAATAGACGGATGAGTACAACACCCGGTCCAACTTCAGTAAGCCGGTCTCTTTGTCCACTTCATACTTGGCACGCATGCCTGTTGAAATCTCGATGATGCCGTTGACAAATTCCGGGACCTGTCTTCCGGTGGGGGCCTCGTGCCAGGGATGCTTGATCATACCCTAAAGGTAATAAAGAAGCCCCTGTTCGGGGCCTCTTTGCTACTTGGATTCGTCTTTCTTTTCTTCCTTCTTCTTCACCACCTGCTTGATGGCATCACCGTCTTTCAGGCGCTTGGATACCGCCAGGAAGGGTCCCACCACCACCTGTGTGGAATCCGAGATCCCCTCCAGGATTTCAATATTGTCGTAGTCGCTGATACCAGTCTTCACTTCTACCATCTTGGCCTTACCCTTGTCATTTACAAATACGACCACCTTCTCGGTCTTTTTCTGCACTTTCTTGGGGTCTTCAGCTCGGTTGCTATTTGCCTGTCCACCTTGCTGTTCAGGACCTTCCTTCACCTCCTTGGCGTTTGGATCGCGGGTCGTCACCGCGGCAAGCGGCACAGACAACACCTTGTCTTTCCGGTTGGTGAGGATATCCACACTGGCTGTCATGCCGGGGCGGAATGGGTAACGATTTCCCTGCTTCATCAAATCCTTGTAAGATGAGCGAAGGATTAGAATCCGAACTTCAAATTCTGTAATAGCATCTGCGGAAGCCTTGTCTTTGGCCGTATTGGCAATATTCGTTACCAGCCCTTTGAATTGCTTTCCAATGTTCTGATAAGCATCAACATCAATATTAACCGTATCATTCAGATGCACCCGCACAATGTCATTCTCATTCACGTTCACCCGTACTTCCATTTTGTTGAGGTCTGCTATGCGGAGCATTTCAGTACCACCCATGGTGGCTGTCCCTACTACGCGTTCGCCTTTCTTCACGCTTAATTTGGAAACAATACCGGTAAGTGGTGCCACCACCAATGTCTTGCGCACATTTTCACGGGACTCTTTCACGGATGCTTCAGTGCTGTTCACAATAAACTTGGCAGCCTCTACGGTCTGTCGCGCAGAGCTCAAATCATTTTTGGCTACTTCGTAATTCTGCTTGGCCAATTGCATATCTGCATCTGAAATCACTTTCTGGCTATACAGTTTTTCCTGGCGTTTAAACTCGGCCTCTACACGGGTAAACTGAGCTTCTGACCGGCTCAAGGCAGACTTGGAAGACTCCAGGTTAGCGCGTTGCTGACTCAAGGAAGCTTCTGCCCGCTCCTGCTGACTTAACCATGTGTCGGGACGGATCTTCACAAGACCCTGACCCAAACGAACCGAATCTCCATCCTCCACATTGAGTTCAATAATCTCGCCCGACACTTCAGGAGCCAGCTTAACTTCAATCACGGGTTGCACCGTACCGGATGCACTCACCTTCTCGGTAATGCTCAACCGGGAAGCCTTGGCAAATTCAACTTCAATTTCCTTTGTCTTTCCGATCCATCCCGCCTGACGGGCAACGATGAGGAATAAAATAAGTACGACTACACCTCCGATGAGGTAATAAATCAAATTTGATTTCTTTTTTTGCTGCTTTGCCATTCGAACAAATATTAAAGGTGGATTAAGGTGCGATTAAAACTCAATGGGTTTGCCCTGGTAGAAATCAAGAATCTTCTTCTTGAAAATAAAATTGTACTTGGATCGGGTAAGGTCGGACTTGGCGCGGAATAGGTCGTTTTCAGAAACCTGGTACTCAATCACACTCAACGCCCCCACCTCGAAACGCTGCTTATTCATACGATACGCCTCCTCCTGCGCCTTCACTTGCTTAAGCGCTGAAGTATATGAACGGGATGCTGCCTGCGCATCATTGAATGCTGTCTCGATGCTCTGACGAAGGGTATTCTGCGTCTCGGTGATGGAAATCTCTGCAATTTCTTTATTAATGATCGCGCGCTGAACGTTTGCACGGGTCGCCAATCCGTTAAGAATTGGAATACTCAGCTGCAGTGATACGCTCTTAAATACGTTGTCTTTCAATTGATCTGCCTGGCCGTATTCAGGGGCAATTTGAACCAGGTTGGCCTGATAGGCATAAACCTGCTGATTTCCGGCGGTTACTCCGATGGGTGTGGTGCCAACCGAAAACGTACCATCCGGCTGATAGCGGGCGGCATTAGAAACACTCGAGTAGTTGGAAGAAGCAAGTCCTGTTAAAGATAATCTTGGTAAATATGAACCACGGTTGGCCTTCAGTGCCAGGTTCGCGCTTTCCATTTTCAACACTGCACTCTTGATTTCCGGCATTGATTCCAGGGCAATCTTATATACAGCCTCCGCATTCTGTTCCAGGACTAAGTCCTCCAACTGAAGGTCGGGGATTTCAATTTGCATATTCTCAGTTGCGGGCACCTGCATCGCCTGCTTTAATTGCAGAACGGACAAAAGCAATGCATTCTCCTGGTTTATCATGTTCAACTCATTCGTGGCTACCTGGGCCTCCTGATTGAGCTGATTGGAAATTGACAATGCACCAGCCTCCACTTGCTTCTTAATCCGGTCCAGTTGCTGCTGACTGCTATTCAACTGGTATTTGGCATTCTCAAACAGTTCCTGGTTAAAAATCACATTGGTATATAACGTCACGACATTCAAAACCACGTCGTTCTTTGCCTTCTGCAGATCATGGTTGGCTGCGAGCACGTCGCGCTGACTTTGACGAAAGGTATTTTGAAGTCGAAGTCCGTTAAACAACGTAAGCGATGCGTTCAAGGAAGGGTTGATAGCGTCAGAATTACGATTCACAAACTGGTTGGTAACCGGGTTAAGAGCCCGACCATAGTTTTTAGTGAATCCACCACCTGCATTGAGGGTGGGCAGGAATGAGCCTTTGGATTGCAACAGGTTGGCGCGGAACGACTCGACATTATAGAAACTGCGCTTAATCCTCAAGTTGTTCTCCAGGGCAATGTCCACACACTCTTTCAGGGTCCATTTCTTTGCTTCCTGGGCCAGGGCTGGAACAGAAATCAACACAATCAAAATCAGTACTACTCTTCTCATGATGCCTATCAAATTTGCGGTATATAAATAACTTCCTTTATCCACTTAAGACTCCGAACGTATTCCAGTGTTACAGGTTTTATCCCTGAATCCATTTCTATAACCAGACAAGCCATGTCAAACTTCCCTCGGCGGGAAACGGACATTGTCGCAATGTTGCAATCATCGTGGGCCAGGACACTGGCAATAAATGCCACACTGCCTTTCACGTCATCGGCTGTTATGATAGCGGTGTGCAGGTTGGCACTAAAGTCCGCTTTAAATCCATTAACCTCGGCAATGTTGATTAATCCGCCTCCCCGACTCTCGCCGAGTACCTCGATGGACTTTTCTCCTTTAGAAACACGGATGCGAATAGAATTCGGGTGCAGTGTTGATGCGTTTCCAACTGACTTAAAATGGTACTGGAGCCCTTGCGACTTGGCAAGATCAATTGATTCCTTGATCCGTTTATCATCCGTCTTATATCCCAGGAGGCCTGCAAGTACCGCACGGTCGCTTCCGTGCCCTTCGTAGGTGCGGGCAAACGAATTGTAGAAGGTAATCTCGGCCTGTTCAGGAACGAAACCCAGAATTTTGTGTGCCGCCAGCCCGATTCGAACAACGCCAGCAGTGTGCGAACTGGATGGACCGATCATAACCGGACCAATCATATCAAAAACACTGCTTTTTTCTGGCATACGGCATGAATACGTTGAAATACCCCAAAAGGATGTAAAAAATACACGAAACGTATTAACAGGCCGCAAAAATAGGATTTCCGGGTAATTCCAATGCCCTAAAAACCTGTATTCGAATTTAATTTGATTTGACCGGGAGCATTTACACCGCGATCGGCGCCTTTATGCCGGGATGATACTGGTAATTGGCAATCTCAAAGTCCTCAAATGCATATTCAAACAAACTACCCGGGTCCCGCTTAATGATCAATTGGGGCAACGGATACGGCTCACGGGTCAACTGAAGTTTGGCCTGCTCAAGGTGGTTAACATAGAGGTGAACATCCCCTCCCGTCCAGACGAATTCACCCGGCTCCAGCTTACATTGCTGGGCAAAGAGGTGGGTCAATAAAGCATAGCTGGCAATGTTGAACGGTACCCCCAGGAAATAGTCGGCACTGCGCTGATATAACTGACAGGACAACTTGCCGTCGGCCACATAAAATTGAAAAAGGGCGTGGCACGGAGGCAACGCCATGTTATCCACTTCAGCCGGGTTCCAGGCTGAAACGATGTGTCTGCGTGAATCAGGCTTGTTCTTAATCTGGTTTAGCACACCCGTAATCTGATCGATATGGCGGCCATCCGGCGCTGGCCAGCTCCGCCATTGGCTGCCGTATACCGGTCCGAGGTTGCCATCCTTGTCAGCCCACTCATCCCAAATGGTAACGCCGTTGTCGTTCAGGTATTTGATGTTGGTGTCGCCCCGAAGAAACCAGAGCAATTCATAAATGATAGACCGGAGGTGAAGCCGTTTGGTTGTTACCAAAGGGAAACCCGCTGCCAGATCAAACCTCAATTGGCGCCCAAAGACAGACAAAGTACCCGTGCCAGTGCGGTCCGTCTTGCGGGCCCCTTGGTCGATTATCTCCTGCATCAGGTCGAGGTAGTTGCGCATAGTAATGTATTCGGCAAAGAAAACTATCCCATCGCGAAATAAAAAACCCCGGCTTGTTGAACCGGGGGTTGATGCAAGGGACTAATTACCCTCGGGATTTACGGTGATGGTTTTGGTAGTTCCGTTAACAGTCACCCGAACATCATTGTCGCAGGTGCCGGTGCCATAATCTACTGTGTATTCTACGTTGTTAGCCACAAACAACTTTGATCCCTGAATAGGGATATAGGTTTTATTGCCTATTGAGCAAGGCCTTGAGTAGTAGCAGTCTGTCTGGATCGTCATGGTATAAGTATTCCCGGCTTTGGTGGTACCATTGGCTGTGCCGCCAGTGAGTACCAACAACCGATCCTGGGTTGGGTTGGCAGCGCGTTGCCAGATGTAGGTAAAGCTCTGTTCCCTGGTGACGACTTTTCCATCGGTAAACGTGAGCTTACCACCGGTCAGTACTACTGTGTACTTGGGCGGATCAGTCAGCGCAGTTTGGGCATTGGTGAGTGTGTGCGTTCCTTCAATCTTCACGCCATTCCGGGTGTAATTGTTGAAGGTGGTGACTATGGTGGAGCCACTGGTAAACCGCTTCCCGCTATACTTAATAATGATCTGACCTTTGCGGGTAATACCCCGGGCATCCGTACAACCCCCTGGTTTTGTCGAAGGTGAAAAGTCAATGGTAATCGTCCCCGCCGGTGCCACCTTGTCCCCGGTGCGGACGAGGGTAAATGTTGCGCAGCTGAACCGGCTATCGAGGTTCGCCAGTGTATCAACTCCGGCCTCGATTCTGCCCGTGTAAGTGGAACTGGAAATACTTCCTACCGCCAGGGTCGCCATATCCGTGGCGTCACCGATAAATGCATCTGCGGCAGCTTCACCGTTTACATTCTGGGTGTCGGCGAGGCTCAGTACCGTGTCTGATGATTTCTTGCAGGAATTCAACACCAATACTGGTACAAGTAAAACGACGATGGCAAGCCGGGCAAAAAGTCTGGGAGTTGGGTTCATAGTAATTGATTACGGGGGCAAATTTAGTGATAAAAAGTAAAGCCCATCTCAATCTGCATTGAGACGGGCCTACCTCCTTAAACCACACTAACTAGTTCTGAATTAGTTACCGTCAGCGGTGGGCTCAACATCCTTCGATTTGCCGTTGATTGTAATCGTCACGGTGTTATCGCAGGTGCCGGATCCGTAGTCAATGGTAACCTTCTTGGTATCAACGACCAATTCCTTGGTTCCTTGTACCGGGATGAAAACTTTATTGGTGATGGCGCAGGAGCGCTTGTAAACGAGGTCTTTGGTGATCGTCATGGTATAGGTCTTTCCTTTGCGGTTAGTTCCCGTGGCAGAACCGGTCACGGTCCAGGAGTCCTCCAGTGGATTTGCTGTGCGATTCCAGGTACGGGTGCGGGTGGCAGTGCGTGTTACCGTGGTACCATCAGGATATGTCAATTTCATGCCGTCTTCTGCGATCGTGAAAGAAACAGGGGCTGTTTCACTGGCAGAAGTATTGGTAAGGGTTCTGGTACCTTCCAGGGCGATTCCATTAACCGAGTAGCCCACGAAAGTGGTTACGATCTTGGAGCCCGGGAGGAAGCGGCGACCTTTATATTCCACCACAATCTTACCTACCCTGTTCTTGCCACCGGGTCCAAGGCAGCCGGTTCCAAAGTCAATGGTAATGGTGCCGTGGGGCACAAGCGTTGAGTTATCAGACGCTTTTACCAAGGTTACTGTAGCGCACTTGAAGCGATCATCTGATACGGTGATCTCAGTACGCCCGGTGATGTCTTCACGTCCCGTAAGTGTGGAAGCGTCTGCAGCAACGGCCACGGATGCCATATCATCCGTCTCTTCGGTCTGTGCATCAGCGTTGGCTTCACTTTGCAGGTTGGCGTTGTCATTGGCAGTAAAGTCTATTTTGTTGGTGTCGCTGCAGGCAGCCATCAACAGAAAGAGAGACATTACCCCTGCCGATAGGGTACGGTATCCGATCATGTTTTTCATAGTTTTCATGCTTGGTTTTCGTTTGTTTTGCATTTAGATGGTGGAACCCCCGCCGGGTTTAATCGGCGTCGAAAATATTTGTAATCCCTCGCAAAATCTTCAAAAATGGAGTCCAGAAAGCACTTTTTTGCCTTGATGTGGTTGGTACTCATTTTAGTAACCACCGGCGCATCCGCTCAGCTGAAAATTGCCAAGCTCAAGTATGGCGGCGGTGGCGACTGGTATGCCAACAAGACTGCATTGCCAAACCTGATCCGGTTTTCCAATGAGCAATGCGGCATGAACCTGGTCCATGAAGAAGATGCCGTAGAGGTGGGAAGCCGGGACCTTTTCAATTACCCCTATGTGTACATGACTGGGCATGGTAATGTTGTGTTCTCTTCAGAAGAAGCGCAAAATCTCCGGAACTACCTGATAGCAGGTGGATTTCTCCACATCGATGATAACTATGGCCTGGATAAGTTTATCCGGATTGAGCTCAAGAAAGTCTTTCCTGATCTTGAATTGATCGAGTTACCATTTAACCACCCCGTCTATCACCAGAAGTTTCAGTTTCCCAAAGGGCTCCCTAAAATTCACGAGCACGATGGCAAACCCTCGCAGGGATTGGGGCTCATTTATGAAGGCAGGCTGGTTGTATTCTATTCCTATGAATGTGACCTGGGCAATGGTTGGGAAGATCAGCGTATCCACAATGACCCCGAGGCCAAACGGCTCGAGGCGCTTCAAATGGGAGCAAACCTGCTCTCCTATTGCTTCACAACTAATTAATAATCAGTATTATAAAGCAATAAGGAGCTTTGTTTTTGATTGTATAACTAATTTTTTAGTTTTACAACGTAATTGATAGTTATGAGGGAATTGACTAAGGCTGAAGACCAGATCATGCAAATCTTATGGTCTATTGAAAAAGGATTTGTCAAAGACATCATTGAGCGACTGCCCGAACCTAAGCCTGCATACAACACGGTTTCTACCATTGTTCGGATACTTGAGAAGAAAGGATTTATCGGGTATAGAGCCTTCGGTAAAACGCACGAGTATTTTCCGAAAATCGCGAAAGAAGAATATGCCCGATTTCGTCTGAACAATATGGTGAAAGGTTACTTCGGGGGTTCGATCCAAAGCCTCGTGTCTTTCTTTGCGAATGAAAACAAAATCGGTATCCATGATATTGATTCCCTGTTGAGCGAGTTAGAAAAAATTAGAAAGCATAAATCATGAGTACATTCACCGGCTATTTCTTTGACGCGAATACGCTAGTACTGATACTGGCAGCAATCTATGTTCTCCTATTCCGTCATGGAAGTGATTTTGAATTCAAAAGAAAGTTCATCCTGGTTGGATTATTGGCCTCAATCCTGGCTCCGATTTTCTCTTTTCAGCCCCCGCGCCAGTTGAACACTTCGGTTGATTACCTGATGAGCCATATCCCTTACGGCATGGATCACCCTCAGGCGATTGTAAGGTCTCCAAGCCTGACCTATCCAACAATATCCGTCGAGTGGTTGT
>JBGAMI010000058.1:0-18874 GCA_044223085.1 Cyclobacteriaceae bacterium | reverse complement strand
AGCCGCTGAAAAGCCGGAAGGTGGATGTGTTTCCAACCGGTTCAACAATCCGCGGAAGCAAGATCGAGCCCATTTACTATAGTGATATCGTCGGTAAATTCCTCAAAGAGGAGTCAGGGAGTGAGATCAGCTTTACCGCAGAGCATTTGTTCTATCATTTTAAGACGGGCCGCGCCGGTCTGCAGAATGTTACCATTGCCGAGCGTGGCGGGAAGCTGATTGGCCTTATGGGCGCCAGCGGTTCCGGAAAGTCAACGCTACTCAATGTGCTCAATGGTTCAGAGCGGCCTTCAAGCGGACGCGTGATGATTAACGGTATCGACATCCATGAGCATCCCGAGAAAGTGGAAGGCATCGTGGGTTTCATACCTCAGGATGACTTGTTGATGGAAGACCTGACCGTTTTTGAGAACCTCTACTTTGCCGCCCAGCTGTGTTTTGGCCATCATTCTAAAAAAGAAATAACGGAAAGGGTGGAGCGGGTGCTCATGAGCCTGGGCCTTTCTGAAACGCGTGACCTCAAAGTTGGATCACCCCTGGAGAAGACCATCAGTGGTGGCCAGCGCAAGCGATTGAATGTGGGGTTGGAACTCCTTCGCGAGCCGGCCATTTTATTTGTGGATGAGCCCACATCGGGGTTATCATCACGTGACTCTGAGAATATCATGGACCTGTTGAAGGAATTGGCCCTTCGCGGAAAAATGATTTTTGTTGTTATTCACCAGCCTTCGTCAGATATCTTCAAGATGTTTGATACGCTCATCATCCTGGACGTCGGTGGCTTTCAAATCTATTACGGCAATCCGGTGGAATCGGTGTCCTATTTCCAGGAGATCATCAATGCGGCAACGAAGACACCCGGTGCTTGTCCTGAATGTGGCAACATCAACCCGGAGCAGGTTTTTAATATTATCGAGACCCGGGTGGTGAATGAATTCGGCCGGTTTACGAATACCCGAAAGATTTCCCCGGGACAATGGTACCAGTATTTCAAACAGAAAATAAAGATTCCCAAGGTTGATTTGTCGAAAGACCCGATCGTGGTGTCGCAACGGATACCCAATTGGTTCAAGCAGGTAGCGGTGTTTATTCAGCGCGATGTGCTCGCCAAACTGGCTAACCACCAGTACATGCTCATCAACCTGAGCTTGTCACCGGTGCTGGCGCTGTTCATGGCATACTTTGTCAAGTACTATGACGTTATTGACACTGATCAACCGAAGTACTCTTTTTTCTACAATGACAACGTGCCCGTATACTTCTTCATGAGCGTGGTGGTGGCCTTGTTTGTGGGGTTGATTGTCAGTGCGGAAGAGATATTCCGGGATCGAAAGATCCTGAAGCGGGAACGATTCCTGCACCTGAGCCGAAGCAGCTACCTGATTTCAAAGGTCGCGGTGCTGTTTTCAATTTCTGCCGTACAGACACTCACATTCATGCTTGTGGGGAATGCCATTCTGGAGATTCCTTTGTCAGAAACCCGGTATTGGCTCATTCTGTTTTCCTGTTCCTGTTTTGCCAACATGCTGGGATTGAATATATCAAGTGCTTTTGATTCTGCCGTTACGATCTACATCCTCATTCCCGTTCTCGTTATACCCCAATTGGTCATGAGTGGGGTAGTGGTGAGTTTTGATAAGTTTAACCCCGAGGTAGGCAAGCCAAACGGCATCCCGATCATGGGTGAGATGATGGCATCGCGGTGGGCGTTTGAAGCATTCATGGTTACCCAGTACCGGGATAACCCTTACGAGAAGCAGTTGTATGAATATGATCGTCGGGAGTCCATTGCCCAATACAAATCGCAGTATCTAATATCTGAACTGGAGACAGTGCTCTCGGAGGTGATGCGGGAGCGGTCACATTGGCGCGATGCCCGATATACGACTGTGGTGGAGGACCTGGATTTGTTGCGTACCGAGATCGGATATGAGCTTGAAAAATTCGGTCCTGACAAGTTTCCGGATCTGGAGAAATTGCAGGTAGGTAAGTTTGACTCCGCGACGTTCATCCACACCCGCGACTTCCTGCGGTTGTTGAAAGAGGTGTATATTATCCGTGAGGTGAAGGCCAAGAAGCAAAAGGACTCGCTGATAGCGGCTATGACAGACACCCCTGAAAAGAAATTAGCTTTTGAATCATTGCGGTATCAGTATGAAAACGATGCGGTGTCCAAAATGGTGAAAAATGCTACCCAGTCTTCCCGGGTCGTACGCTACAATGGCAGGCTCGTGCAGAAGTTTTATCCGATTTACTTCTCTGATCACCAGCCAGCGAATGCCCTCGACTTTAGGGCCATCTTCTTTGCGCCGACCAAGTTTTTTGCGGGTCGCACGTATAATACATTCTATTTCAACCTCACGGTGATCTGGATAATGACTATCGTTCTCTATGTGTTGCTGTACTTCGACGTGTTCAAGCGACTCGTGCATGGATTTGAAACCAGAAGAAAATACCGTAAAGCCATATAATTATGAATTTCAAGAAACCAACCCTGCTTGTATTATTAGCCCTTATCATGGGTGCGTGTTCCGGACCTGCCAAACAAGAGTCACAGGCTGATGATGACGAATGGCCTACCCTGGACAAATACCATATGACCATGGCAGAAGCTTTCCATCCGTTCAAGGATTCTGCAAACCTGGAGCCTGCTAAAAAATTAGCTCCTGAACTTGCCCAGTCGGCAGATGCCTGGGCCGCAGAAGTGCTGCCTGCCAAAGTAAATAATGACAATACCAAAACATTGCTCGAGGCACTCAAGTCCGAAAGTCACCGGCTTGCCAACCTGGTGAATGCCGGAGCACCGAATGATTCCATCGGCGCTGCCCTGACGGCATTGCACAACCAGTTTCATCATATTACCGAAGCGTGGCACGGAGCTGAGAAGCACGAGCATTGACCGATGCTGAAAGTTGCCTGGGCCCCGACGTATGTCTTACCGTTGCCGCCATCGCACCGGTTCCCCATGAGTAAGTATGACGTTTTGCCACAGCAGTTGCTGCATGAAGGCACGCTGAGCACGTCTAACTTTTTTGCTCCGGAGCCCATTGCATGGGCACCTGTACTTGCCGTACATGATGAATCGTATTGGCAACGGTTAATCAACTTGTCACTTACGCCCTCAGAAGTAAGGCGTACCGGATTTCCATTGGAGGCCAAACTCATTGAGCGCGAGACGATAATTTCACAAGGTACCCTTCAATGCGCATTGTATGCCCTGGAGCATGGTATCGCGATGAATATTGCCGGCGGGACACACCATGCGTACGCCGATCGGGGAGAAGGCTTTTGCTTGCTCAACGACCAGGCCATTGCAGCGCGATATTTATTGCAGCATAGCCTCGCCAACAAAGTCCTGATAGTAGATCTTGATGTGCATCAGGGCAATGGTACAGCCCATATCTTTCGCGATGAGCCACGCGTGTTTACTTTTTCCATGCATGGCGCAAACAACTATCCGATGCACAAGGAGTCATCTAACCTGGATGTGGGTCTGTCTGATTTTACCCCTGACCAGTTTTACCTGCAGACCCTCGAAGCTAATCTTTCCGTCATCCTGGAGCAGTTCCAGCCGGACTTCCTGTTCTATCAATCGGGTGTGGATATTCTCGATACCGACAAATTGGGCCGGTTGTCGGTAAGTCGTGAAGGGTGCCGGAAACGTGACCGGTTGGTTTTGGAGCGCTGTAAGCGGCACCGGATTCCAGTGGTGGTGACGATGGGTGGCGGATATTCTCCTGACTTCAGGGATATCATCGAAGCGCACGCCAACACGTTCCGGTCGGCCCAGGACATCTTCTTTTAAACGCAAACTGCTATCTTCACCCGCTACTATTATTTGGCATGAAAGGACAATTTCTCACCGAAACAGACAAGAAGAACCTGTGGTTTGTAATTGGTGCCTCCTCCGTGGGCACGCTGATTGAATGGTATGACTTTTATCTGTTTGGCAGTCTGGCGACGATTTTATCTGAGCAGTTTTTCCCTACGACCAATCCCACGGTTGGCTTCCTGTCGACCCTGGCTACGTTTGCTGTGGGGTTTGTTGTGCGCCCGTTCGGAGCACTCGTCTTCGGACGCCTCGGCGACAAGGTAGGTCGGAAGTACACCTTCCTGCTCACATTGATCCTGATGGGTGGCTCTACATTCATGATCGGACTGGTGCCCGGGTATCAGGTGATTGGTGTGGCGGCGCCGGCGATCGTATTGTTCCTGCGTATCGTGCAAGGCCTCGCCCTTGGTGGAGAGTACGGGGGTGCGGCAACCTACGTGGCCGAGCATTCGCCTGCCGGCAACCGCGGATACTATACCAGCTTTATTCAAACGACGGCGACATTGGGATTATTTGTTTCTCTCGGTGTGATTCTCGCGGTTCGTCAGAGCGTGGGCGTTGAAGTCTTCAGTGCCTGGGGTTGGCGCATTCCATTCCTGCTGTCGGCCATTCTGGTGGGCGTATCCATTTACATCCGGATGAAGATGGATGAATCGCCGTTGTTTGCCAAGATTAAGAAAGAAGGTAAAGTATCCACCAATCCGATTCTGGAGAGTTTTGGTAAGAAAGAGAACCTGAAAATGGTATTGCTGGCTTTGTTCGGTGCTACCATGGGGCAGGGTGTAATCTGGTATACCGGTCAGTTCTATGCACTTACCTTTATCCAAAAGGTGTGCAACATTGAGTTTGTGCAGTCTTACTCCATCATTGCAATTGCGTTGTTGCTGGGCACACCGTTGTTCATTGTTTTTGGCAAGATTTCAGATGCCATCGGCAGAAAGTACATCATGCTTACCGGCATGTTGCTTGGCGTATTGCTTTACCGCCCTATCTATCAACAGATGTTTAACATGGCTGATGTTAAGACCAAGACGGAGCTTTCTGAACGATTGAACATCAGTCGTACAACGGCGCCCAACAGTGCCGTGGTGACGGTCGTAACTCAACATACCTATTCGGACGAAACAATTGTGACGGAAACGGTAAAAGAGGATGCGGATGGCAAAAAGTCCGCACCCAAAAAGGAAGTTACCTTACCCAATCGATTGGTGGCGTTCATGATTCTGCTGGTGCTGGTACAGGTTGTGTTTGTTACCATGGTCTATGGTCCCATCGCCGCGTTTCTGGTTGAATTGTTTCCGACCCGCATCCGATATACCTCCATGTCACTTCCTTATCACCTGGGTAATGGTGTCTTTGGCGGGCTCGTACCTTTTATTGCCGTCTTTCTGGTGGAACAATCCAAAACAGCATCAATGCCGGCCGGAGATCCGTTGGCCGGATTGTGGTATCCGATTTCAATCGCTGCCATCTGCTTTGTTATAGGGTTAATTTATTTGCGTAACAAAGCACCGCTCTCGGTCGACTGATCATGGCCAAAAAGCAATCACAGTGGGTTACCATTGGAAAGCGTAAGGTCGAATTATCCAACCTGGACAAGGTGCTATTTCCGGAGGATGGCATTGTCAAGGCCGAAGTAATTGAATACTACCTCAAGATTGCACCCACACTACTAAACCATGTCAAGGGTAGGGCCCTGACACTCATCCGGTTTCCTGATGGTATTCATGGTGAGATGTTCTACCAGAAGAATCGACCTGAGTGGGCACCGGACTGGCTCGAATTTGCACGCCTCGGTAAAGAACAGAAAGACTACATCATAGCCACCGAACCTGCATCACTGGTGTGGCTAGCCAACCTTGCTTCCCTGGAATTGCATCAATTGCACAGCCGTAAGCCCAGCTTTGACAATCCCGACTACATGGTCTTTGATCTGGACCCGCCAGAGGGTGCGGACTTTAGATCGGTAGTACCCATTGCGGAATCTCTGCGAACCTTCATCGAGACTTTCGGATATACGGTGTTTCCCAAGACCACCGGCGGCAAAGGAATACACTTGTGTTGTCCACTGGAACCCCGTTGGGATTTTCATGCCGTGTTTGAAGCTGCTCAGTCTATTGCACAACCTTTTGTTGATCGGTATCCCAAAGAGACCACCCTTCACATCAAGAAGGAGGCGCGTAAGGGCAGATTGCTGATTGATATTTACCGCATACGCTCCGGACAGAGCATCGTTTCTCCTTATAGTTTGCGAGGCAGGGTGGGGGCACCGGTTTCCATGCCGCTTACCTGGGATGAATTGCACACCGTGAAAAGTCCATTGGAGTTTAATATACGCAATGCACTGGATAAGATAGTTGCGGATGGTGATGCGTGGGAAGGAATCGGCGCCTTCGCTGTCGAATTACATACACAGCGTCGGAAGGTTGTTGCCAAAGAGTTGCCGCCGAACCGGAAACGAAAAACGCCCGAGCAATTGGCTTCGTATGAAAAGAAACGCGATTTCACACGGACGTCCGAGCCGGGTCCTGCGCTCGCAGAGGGAACAGGCAGCAGCTTTGTGGTACATCGGCATCATGCTACGAACCTCCACTATGACCTCAGGTTAGAGCAGGACGGCGTCTTGAAATCGTGGGCGGTACCCCGCGGACTCCCTCCGCATCCGGGTGTGAAACGACTTGCCGTGCAAACGGAAGATCACCCGATGAAATACCTCACCTTCAACGGCACCATTCCCAAAGGCCAGTATGGAGGAGGAGATATGTGGATTTACGCGTTGGGTAAGTATGTCATCACCAAAGAAAAGAAGGACGGATTTTACTTCCGCCTCAACAGCAAGGAAGTGAATGGTGAATACCGGATTTATCACACCAAAGACAAACAGTTCCTCTTCGAACGGGTGGATACACCGCAGGTGAACTATCTCCACGACAACATAGAACCTATGCTGTCTGACAGCGCCGAAGTGGTCCCGGTGGGAGATGAGTATCTGTATGAAGTGAAATGGGATGGTATCCGGGCGTTGATATCGGTGGAAGACGGACAAATCCGCATCCGAAGCCGTAACAACAATGACATTACGGCCCAGTTTCCGGAGTTGCATACCGTGGACAAAGCTTTCCGGGCTACCTGCGGACTTTTCGATGCTGAAATCGTGTGCCTGGATAAAGCGGGAAAGCCGGAGTTCAAGAAAGTGATTCACCGCCTGATGGCGCGGGGTGAAACCAATATTCAGAAGCTTAGCAAATCGAGTCCCGTTTATTGTTACGTGTTCGACTGTCTGTATCTCGATGGCAGGCCGTTGATCAATGAGCCGTTGGTTCGCCGCAAGGAGTGGTTGGCTGACGCCATGAAGAACGACGGTGCCTATCGGATCAGCGAAGTTGTGGATGACGGACCTTCGTTGTTTGAGGCTGCCCGTGAGCATTCCCTGGAGGGAATCATGGCCAAGAAGAAAGACGGCAGGTACTTGCCTGGCCGCCGAAGTGATCTGTGGTTGAAGGTAAAGGTGCGTAACACAGTGGAGTGTGTCATCGTCGGTTATACCGAAGGCAAAGGAAACCGGGGCCAGGTGTTTGGGGCCTTGCAGATCGCCGAGCGGAAAGACGATCAACTGATCTATCGCGGAAAAGTAGGTACCGGCTTTGATGACGCTGGCATGACGGTGTTACTGAAAGAAATGCAATCGCAGCCGCTGTTGAAGAAGCCGGTTACTATGTCCGGAGGTAAACTGGTGGATGAAAAGATCACCACCTGGCTGGAGCCTGGGTTGACATCAGAGATCAGCTATGCGCAGGTGACCAAAGATCAGATGTACCGTGAGCCGGTGTTTCTCCGTCGCCGTCCCGATCTCGACTAATTGCTATTTGCAGGCTTTCTGCCTGATGGCTGGATCAACTTTTACGCCCAGTTTGGCGGCGGCATTAATGTCCTCACAAGCTTCTTTATAAATACCCGCATTGGTACGGGCCACACCCCGGTTGTATAGGGCCAGCGAATAGTCAGGATCGAGCTGCAACGCAGCGCTGTAATCTGAGATGGCCTCTTTCCACCTTGCCAGTTTTGACTGCACGTTGCCATGGCCCAGCCAGGCTTTTGGGTTCTTGTTGTCTAGTTCGATCGCCTTGCTGAAATCTGTGGCCGCACCAGCCAAGTCGCGCAACTTCTCTTTGACAATACCACGGTTGACATAGTTCTCTGCATCCAGCGGCTCCAACCGAACTACTTCATTATAGTCCTCCAATGCTCCTTTGAGATCATTCTTCTCCAGGCGCTGGTAGGCACGCTGAGCGCGGGGATAAGGAAGACGTTCATTTTTGGAGATGGCATCGGTGAGTAATTTTTCTGATGCTTCGGATTCGCCGCTGGATTGTTTGAGCAATGCCAGGTTATGCAATGCCAGTCCATTTTCCGGATCAAGTTCGAGCGCCTTTTGCAAGTCGGCGAGAGCCCCTTTGTGGTTAGCAGCTCTGGATCGCACCTGACTTCGGTTGATCAGATACAAAGGATTCTCAGGGGCCACCTTCACGGCAGAATCCATCCAGGCCAGCGCCTGGCTGAAACGTTTGAGGTTGCTCTCGCAAAGTCCCAGGTAATTGTAGATATAGTCTTTGGCATCGCTGTGCCGGGTGGTGATACGGACAGCTCCTTCATTGTATTTCTCCTGGCTGTACCGTACCATATTCGTTTCACCAGGTGGCATGGTAAGGAGTTTGAGAAAGTCCTGCCTGGCCGGCAACCATTGCTGTGCCTCGAAGCGGAGCAGGGCACGTTCAAAGAGTATTTCTGAATTGTCTGGCTTGAGATCGACATAAACATTGAAGTCGGTGAGGGCTTTGGCTTTTTCTCCAAGCTGTTCGCGTACGAGACCCCGCAGCCGGTACGCTTCGGCAAAGTAAGGATCGAGCCGGAGGCATTCTGTAAAGTGTGCCTGGGCACTGACATACTCTTTTTTGGCCATGGACTGTTCACCCCGCTCAAAGTAATAGGCAGGCGTCTTTTTGTCCTGGGCCCTAACGGATGCAAAAAACAGGGTAAGTACACTTAAAACGAAGAGCTTTCTCATATCTGCACAAAATCAATGGAAGGAATGAAACTTCCCGGCGCTTTGATTGTTAAAAATAGCATATGGAAACTACAAAAAAAGCAAAGCGTAAGTCCGGAGCGTCGACCACAGACAAAATCCTGGCCGCGTATCGCCAGCACGTTCTCACCGAGGGCAAGCAGCCCGGTTCGGTGTTTGTTTTTTGCCAGTCGCTGGGAATTCAGGAAGGTGCCTTCTATGATTCATTTGGTTCCTTTGATGCCATAGACAAGGCGATATGGAATGGTTATTTCGAGACCACCAAAGACCGATTGGCAGCAGACGCCAGCTATGCGTCCTTCAGCCTGCGCGAAAAGATTCTTGCCTTCTATTTCACGTTGGCCGAAGTGCTAAAAAATGACCGAAGCTTTGCCATTCATGGACTGAAGGCGTCTAAGCATAGTCTGTTTCCTCCCGCCTTTATCCGATCGTTCCAGGAAGGGTTTACCAGCTGGCTTAATCCCATTCTGCAGGAAGGAAAGCAGCAAGGAGAGGTGGCTACCCGCCCCGGGCTAGATACCCGTTACGATAAATTGTTCATTGTGCACCTGATGTTTATCCTCCAGTTCTGGAGCCACGACGACAGCACTGGTTTCGAGCAGACCGATGCAGCCATTGAAAAGTCAGTGAACCTGGCCATGGACCTTATCGGTAAAGGGATCCTTGACAATGCCCTCGACTTTGGGAAGTTTCTCTACCAGCATGCCCGATAAGACCCACCATGAAAGAACAGACTTCGATTCCCATCAGCAAAGTTCAGCGCGCATCAAAGTTCCTGACGACCGGCGCTAAAATCGGTCGCAACTACCTCAAGCATTATGGCAAGAAGCTGGTCGATCCATCGACATCACGCGACGAGCTTCATGAAGACAATGCCTCTGACATTTATGATTCACTCAGCAAGCTGAAAGGCAGCGCACTCAAGGTGGCACAGATGCTGAGCATGGACAAGAACATGTTGCCCAAGGCCTACCAGCAACAGTTTACCATGGCGCAGTACAGTGCGCCTCCGTTGTCCTATCCGCTGGTGGTAAAGACCTTTCAGTCAGCTTTCGGGAAGTCACCGGATGAAATGTTTGACACTTTTTCGCGCAGTGCACTCCATGCCGCATCCATGGGACAGGTGCACCGCGCCACCCTTCAGGGCAAGACGTTGGCGGTAAAGATCCAGTATCCGGGTGTATCCGACAGTGTTCAGAGCGACCTGGCGATGGTAAGACCGATTGCGTTGCGCATGTTCAAACTTAACCCTGCCGAGTATGAGGAGTTCATTGGTGAGGTAGAGTCGCGCCTTACCGAAGAAGCCGACTATAACCTGGAACTCAAACGTTCGGTGGAAATATCAGGTCGTTGTGCCGGATTGAAGAACCTGGCGTTCCCGGTGTACTATCCTAAACTGTCTTCCACGAAGATTCTCACCATGGATTGGATGGAAGGTGAACTGTTGGGAGAGTTTCTTAAGAAGGGCAAACCTTCACGGGTGGTGGCAAATCGACTTGGGCAAGCCATGTGGGACTTTTATCACTTTCAGTTTCATGAATTGAAATCGGTCCACGCTGATCCGCACCCCGGTAATTTCATCATTACCCCTGATCATCACTTGGGCATCATTGACTTTGGTTGCATTAAAGTCATACCCAGGGATTTCTACAGCTTGTATTTCAAATTACACCATAAAGAAATTCTGAAGGACAGTCAGCAACTTGATGAGTTGTTCTATGCCATGC
The DNA here is from genome assembly GCA_044223085.1 of Cyclobacteriaceae bacterium. Lineage (GTDB taxonomy): Bacteria > Bacteroidota > Bacteroidia > Cytophagales > Cyclobacteriaceae > ELB16-189. The sequence goes on along the minus strand of JBGAMI010000058.1, from coordinate 8,232 downwards.
ATTTCATTTATCCGGACGATAAACCTGCTGAGAAAAAGTTCTTCAAAGCTTTGTTTATCGAATTGCTGGAATTGCTGGGCAGGCCCTTTCATTCAAATACCTTCGACTTCGCAGATGATTCCTACTTTGATACCCTGTATCGGGTAGGAGAGAAGCTCACCAACACACCGGAGTTGCGTGAATCTACCCGGGCGCGGGGCATCAAGCATGCGCTGTACATTAACCGCACCTATTTTGGGTTGTACAGTATTTTGCACGAACTGGGCGCGGAAGTAAATACGAAGTCATTTGTTCCGCCCTTGAAGAACCTGTAATAATCCAGTTTCCGTCCTGTTTGTTCTGAAAAGCGCCAAAACCCTATTGGCAATGGGGTGCTTTTCTGCGATCTTGTTTCAAAATCCGCAGTTATGAAAACAGATCGCAGGGGCTTTATCAGAACCTCTTCATTGGCCCTGGCCGGCGCAGGCCTGGCGTCCGGCGTATCATTTGAGTCATGTGCAGCCCCGGGCACGGGGGTCAATGGCATGATCAATATCGGTGCTATCGGTATCAATGGCATGGGCTGGTCAAACCTGAACTCCATGTTGAAAGTGCCGAATACCCGGGTGGTGGCCATCTGTGACGTGGATGAAAATGTATTGGCGCGCCGCAAGGAAGAGTTGTCGAAAAAAGGAATCAGCGTCACTACCTACATCGACTATCGCAAGCTGTTGGAGAACAAGGATGTTGATGTAGTAATTATTGGCTCACCAGATCACTGGCATTGCTTGCAAATGGTGGATGCCTGCGCCGCCGGAAAGGATGTGTATGTGGAAAAGCCGGTTGGCAATTCCATTGAAGAATGTAATGCGATGGTGGCTGCTCAGGTGCGATACAACCGGGTGGTGCAATGCGGACAATGGCAGCGCAGTGTAACACACTTCTCCGATGCCATGAATTTCCTTCACTCCGGCCAACTCGGCAAGATCCGCACGGTAAAGGCATGGGCCTATCAGGGTTGGATGACAAACATTGAGCAGAAACCGGATGGCAGCGTGCCGGCCGGTGTTCATTATGATATGTGGTTGGGACCGGCTACGATGCGTCCGTTTAATCCAAACCGTTTTCATTTCAACTTCCGTTGGTTCTGGGACTACGCAGGCGGGCTTATGACTGATTGGGGCGTGCATTGCATCGACTATGCTTTGCTGGGCATGAACTCAAAGTTTCCCAAATCAGCCGTTGCGCTCGGTGGAAAGTATGCATACCCAGATGGTGCCCACGAAACTCCCGATACCCTCGCTGTGGTCTATGACTTTGGTGACTATAACATGATCTGGGAACATGCACAAAGTATTGATAACGGACCTTACGGAAGAAATCACGGTATTTCATACATCGGCAACAATGGTACGTTGGTGCTGGACCGCGGTGGATGGGAGGTGATACCGGATTCTAAACGGATGGAGGCAGTGCCGCTTCAAGCCGTGAAAGGAAACGGCCATGATGTACACACAGCCAACTTCATCGACGTGGTCAGATCCCGAAAATTGGCTGACCTCCGTTGCTCAATTCAGGAAGGAGCCCATACAGCTATTGTTTGTCAGATGGGAAACATCTCCTATAAGTCTGGTGATAAGGTAAGTTGGAATGAGGCTGCGGGTCAATTCAATGAAGCCAAGGCAAACCCATTTATCAAGGCGACATATCACAACGGATATCAGGTACCCAAATAACTTAATCTCATACGATGCATTTACGGATTGCTGCCGGTGTTATTTTGATTTTAAGTTGCTGTCTTTCCTGTGGACGGACAGTCGATGATACTGCCTATTTAGAGGAGATTACCATCAGGCAGTTGCAGGACTTATATGTCCGCGGTGAGCGAACCGCTGAACAGGTCACAGCCGATTACCTGCTTCGCATAGCGCAACTGGATAAAAGCGGGCCGACGCTGAATGCGATTATTTATATTAATCCCAACGCTCTCGCCGATGCCAGGGCGATGGATGCAGAGCGCAAAGCAGGACACATTCGTGGTCCACTGCACGGTATACCGGTGGTAGTCAAGGATAATCTGAACACCCGGGATATGCCCACCACAGCAGGAGCAAGGGTCCTGCAGAACTCTATCCCCGCGACGGACAGTTGGTTGGTTCAACGACTTCGGGAATCCGGTGCCATCATTCTTGCGAAAGCAAACCTTAGTGAGTGGGCTAACTTCAGGTCACGTCCATCTTCAAGTGGTTGGAGCGGTGTCGGCGGGCAGACCCGAAACCCCTATGTGTTGGATCGAAACCCCAGCGGATCAAGTGCCGGGTCAGGTGCTGCCGCCAGTGCAAACTTATGTGTGTTTGCCATCGGTACAGAAACGAACGGATCGATTATGAGTCCATCCACCCGCAACGGACTGGTTGGGTTGAAGCCTACGGTCGGATTAATCTCCCGTTCAGGAATTATACCGATTTCAGCAACGCAAGACACACCGGGACCGATGGCGCGAAGTGTGGAGGACATTGCCGTGAGCCTGGGCCAATTGGTGGGTAGTGATGCAGCTGACTCAGTTACCCTGGCCGGAGAAGGCAAACGATTAGCTGATTATACTCCCTTTCTGAAATTGGATGGTTTACGCGGTAAACGTTTGGGGGTGCTGAAACGTAGCATGGGATTTCATGGCAAAACAGATTCGCTGTTCCGACAAGCCTTGCGCGACATACAGGCACAAGGAGCGGAATTGGTAGATCTTGATTTTACCATCGGAAATGATGTTGGACAAGCGTCCTTTCAGGTGTTGTTGTATGAGTTTAAGGCAGGTGTAAATGGCTACCTGATGTCCCTGGGTGACAAGGCGCCCGTAAAAGACCTGGCCGCCATCATTGCGTTCAATAAGCAGGACTCGCTGGGATTGCGTTATTTCAATCAGGCCTTGCTGGAGCAGTCGCAAGCCAAAGGTGACTTGACTGACAAGGTATATCGTGATGCGCGTGCCCTGATGCTTAAGGCCACCCGTGATGATGGTATCGACAAACTGTTGAAGGATTATGATTTAGATGCATTGCTCAGCCCTACGGGCGCACCCGCCGGATTTACGGACTGGATCAATGGGGATCATCAGGTGGGAGGAAGTTCAACCCTCGCAGCTGTTGCGGGATATCCCAGCCTTACGGTACCCATGGGGTTTGTGGAAACACTTCCCGTTGGGATATCATTTACCGCCAGTGCCTGGCAGGAGCCGGTATTGCTTGAGATGGCTTATGCCTACGAACAAGCCACGCATCACCGGCGTAAGCCGGACTTGCTCACCTCCCGGGGATGGGAGGCACGATAGTTGCGTCTGGAATAGTTGAACCATAAGTCTTGCCTATGATTTTGTCTGATATCCGCGTTGCATTAACCACCATCTTGTGGGTGATCCTGCCATTGTTTGTGGCGGGCCAGGATGTAGCTTCATTGAATGCAGTTGAAGCAAAGAGGGCTGAATACCTGTCTGCCCGTCAGTTTGATCAGGTGATCGCATTGTATGATGTTGATTTTCGAGGTGTGCTTGCATCTGGGAAACACGTCAACAAAACCCAGTATGGTGAATTGTTGCATGCCACCAGCCCGCACATCAAACTCGTCATTGAAGAATTGAGCGCTACTGTCAATGGCCCGATTGGCATTGTGCGAGGGCGCATCCATACTAAAAGTAAATCGGGTACCAATATTGCGGGCTCGCGGTTCTTGATTGTTTACGTCTGGCGCAACAACGAGTGGAAGATCCTGGAGTCGCAGGAGACGATTATGCTGGAAGAGTAGTTAACCACGGAGGCACAGAGAGCACGGAGGTCGCCTTCAGCGCCGTTGTTTGTAATCGAAAATCCATTCAGTTGATAAGTCGAATAATTCCCTGCTTTAAGACTGGAACATTGAAATTTATAATTAGTCCCGTCTTCATTTTTGTTGGTTTCAGGTAAGTCAATAACTGGGCAACGTGTATATCGTTGATCGCTTCAATAGCTTTGATTTCTAAAATAACTTTGTTCTCTATTATTAGGTCTGCCCGGTATCCGCAATTCAATTTCATACCGTGAAAAGTCAGTGGTATGGGTACTTGCCGTTTGGCTGATATTTTATGATCGTTTAAAACGAAGCAAAGACACGCTTCATAGGCCGATTCCAGCAGACCGGGCCCAAGTTCTCGATGCACTTCAATAGCGCATCCAATTAATTCTTTAGTTATATCTTCGTTGAACACATTTGCAGCTATAATTGTAAAAGTGAATGAAATTCAAGGTTGATTGAAGAAAACTGCTGATCTATTTTCCTTACAATATTCTAGATATCGAATCTTCTATGTGACCGCTGCGCCTCCGGTAGTTATGTATTTTCGGTACTGCTTTTCAACTTGGTTCTTCATGCCCCTTTGGTACCTGGGTGTTTTTTGCATTCTGTATTCTTCGTGCCCTCCGTGCCTCCGTGGTCTTTTAGTTTGCAAATCCATGACCCGCATTCACCCAATCTGTTATGGCTTGTTTTTCAGCGGCTGTCAGGGCGGGTTGTGGTGACAAGGGCATTTTATTGAGCGTGCCCGTGACACACGAACCATTGATGCCGCTCCACGCACTCACAATTTTACAATCGGTGTCAAAGTTGTAACCCTTCTGGGTTTGTCCGTTCAGGTGACAACCGGATCCGCCGCATCGGGCGATGACCAGGTTCTTTACAGCCGTGAACTTGGGTCCGGCAGCTACAGGGCTCACGACCACGGAGGTTGTCTGTGTACATCCATTGACATCTTTCACGCCAACAGTGTAGGTAGCAGGACTCAGGGCAGCAAAGTTGCCCGACGCCTGATAGGCACCATTGTTGATGTTGTAGGTGAAGCCTGTAGAACCGGTCGCACTTGCTGCGATACTTCCGGTGCCTGGCGTTACGCAATTGTTGGATGGTGTGGGTGTAGCGGTCAACGTGATGGTCGTGTTCTGACAGGGATTGAGAGTGCCAACCGTAAACACGGCCGACCCGGTACATCCCGCAGTTGATTTGGCAGTTACTGTATAACTGCCTGCCGCCAATCCGGTAAACGATCCTGTCGCCTGAAAGGCTCCGCCATTGATACTATAGGTTAACCCTGTTGCACCGGTAGCGCTGGCTGCGATCGAACCATTGCTTTGTCCGGTGGATGCTGCTGTAGTCGTTCCGGTTACTGCAATGGTAACGCCTGCACATGGATTCACGGAGTTTACCGTGAACTGCGCAGAGCCAATACATCCGGCCGCAGACTTGGCAACAATGGTATAGACACCGGCTGCCAGATTACTGAATGTTCCACTCGTCTGGTACGCGCCATTATTGATGTTGTAGGTAAATCCGGTGCCACCTGATGCGGTTACTGCAATGCTTCCATTGTTGGTTCCGGTTGTCGCTCCAGTAACTGTTCCCGTCACCGTGATGGTGACACCAGCACAAGGATTATTGCTGCCTAGCGCAACCTGCGTTGTGCCGGTACATCCACCGGTATTGGATTTGGCGGTGATCAGGTAGTTGCCGCTCGCGAGTCCGGTGAATGTGCCGGTACTTTGAAAGGGCCCGTTGTTGATGCTATAGGTGAAGCCGGTACTTCCAGTTGCAGTCGCAGTGATGGTACCATCACTCAATCCGGTGGTTGGATTGGTGGATGTGGTAGTGACTACTACTGTTACACCCGCACAAGGGTTATTCGCCGACAGGGTAATGGTAGTTGTGCCCAAACAGCCGGCGGCACTCCTGGCAGTAAGCTGATAGGTACCTGCAGCCAATCCATTGAAGGTACTATTGGCTTGAAAGGCTCCGCCATTCAGGGAATAGGTGAATACACTTCCTCCGGTGGCATTGGCGACAATAATCCCATTGCTTTGCCCGAGGGTAGGTGAGGTGGTGGTGCCGGTGACCCCTATCGTGATGCCGGCGCAGGGATCAGTGCCACTGAGCGTAGTATTGAATGTGAACTTACATCCATTGGACGTGTGCTGGGCTACCAGGGTATAGTTCCCCGCAGCAAGACCTGTGAAAACATTTGAAGTCTGGGCAGTTCCATTATTGAGCGAGAACGTATAGCCTTGCGCATTGGTGAGTGATGCGGTAAGGGTACCATCGGACAAGCCCGTAGTGGGTTGTTTGGTTGTGGCGGTGAGTGTGATACCGGCACACGGGTCAATGCGGGTGAGGTGAACAGAGGTCGTAGTCATGCAACCCCATGAGTTCCTGGCGGTGATGGTGTATTTGCCGGAATCGAGACCAACGAATTTGCTGCTCGCCTGGAAGTCCTTGCCGTTGATGCTGTAGGTGAAGTATTTGGAGTTGCCTGCCGCGGCTACCTGGATGGTTCCATTCTTGAGCGCAGCCATGGGGTCGGTCGTGGTCGCCTCCACGTTGAGTTCTACGCCGACACAAGTCGGAGCGGGCTCATGAATGCAAGATAAAGGGAATGAAAGGGTTACAGCCAAAGACAGTGCACGGAACAGAGTTGATCTCATGGGTGGTGAGGTTTTGCATCAGTTTCAATGCTACAAAAAAGCCCTCCATTTTGCGGTATTCCAAACCCTGTCCGATAGAATGGTTGAAGTTGGAGTTGGTTGGAAAAATGAGTCGGTGGGTGGAACGTTCTGCTTCTCAGTTTTTATTCGTTACTTAAGTAAGTAATCCTACCCCTATGACCCGTTCTATAGTTTGGCTGTTCACCTGTTTTGTCTTGGTTCAATGTTCGAAGTCCGGTGATCCGACGCCGGTGGCGGTGCAGCGGTTGCCGTTCGATGAGTTTGTGATGCAGACCAAGCTGGGGAGTGTGCCGGTTGCTGCCGGAAGCAAGATCTACTATTTTGAGACGTGGGGAGTACTGCAGCCCAACACAACATCGCAGGATGTATGGCATTACTATACCACCGATGATGGTGCTGGTGTGATGCCGACTGGATGTACCCGGACGTATATCAAGACCGGGAATCTGATTACGGCTACCGTAAAAGGTGCCTTAACCCGTGCAGGAGGGACCAAGGCAAATGATCTGAACTGGATGACAACGTTGAACTATACGGTGCACATCACAGCCAATACCAGCACGAAGGTGGTGTCAGGTGCAGTGATCGAGTTTACGGATTACGGACAAAAAATTGACTTCACGGATCTGGCTGAATGCAAGTTTGTGAAGTTCAATAACTGGGATGAGATGGTGTTGGGCGCCAGCAACATCACCGTGACCACCAACGACAATTTTACCCTGAAACTTAAGTGTGAGTTCAGGGAGCGGTTGAATTGAGATCACTGTTCTGGCGCAAGTGTGGTGGTCCGTGTATGCGAAATAGAATAGTTATTACACCTTAGGGTTCAACGCCCATCAAGATACTTCCATCCTTATTAATTCTCAGATGTCTATTGCCATCGACATCGGAATGCCCATTAATCACAGCTCCACCTATCTTGAATTTTGGTTCAGCCCTGACTTTGTCTCCATTCAAAGACTCGACTCGTTGCCAAATGGACCAATTTGGCATTGAAGTATTTGGGGCTGCCATATATAACATATGCCCAAAGGAAACGTCAGAGGGCGGCCCAACCCATGGAATTCTTGTGGCTACTTCCGATGTTTCTATCATGCTTCGCTTGGGGATCCAAAACTGCTTGTTTTGTTCCGGGCATATAACGATATAATCGTAATCCGAATCATTGAACCAACGGACAATGGTGGTAACTCCAAAAAATGAGGTATGGTTCGAGTCATGGGAGGCACCCATAAATGAATATCCAGTCAAAACCAGTATGGCGACAGCAATTTGCGATTGGAATTTCCTCATAGTGTTATCGATTTTGGGTAAAGTTCAAGATATATAAATAAAAGGAACTCCATATTCCTGGTGCATCAGAATTTGCTGAAGTATTTTGGTGTTGCTGAGCAGTAAATAGAGCGAAATCAAAGGCAGTCAGGAGACTGCCGCCATGAGTTGGCACAAGTGATCGCTGGAGAGATGTGCGTAAGGTTGTAAAGACTTTGTGGGCGAACACTTGCGCCAGCCAGAAAACAAAAAAGCCCTCAAAGAGGGCTTCATATTTTGTTGCGGTCTGGACGGGACCTCCCGGCTTTATGTGACTTAATGGCAGAGTATTAAAAAGCCTTAATTTACCCCCGCTTCGCCTTTCTTGGCCTTTAACATTTCGCCATCTTTGTTAAGCAATTCGGTACCCATTCGGTACCTGCTCAATCGTATGGAAAGAGTTCACTTTATCCGCAAGGACACC
>JBGAMI010000057.1:0-19740 GCA_044223085.1 Cyclobacteriaceae bacterium | reverse complement strand
CAACAACAGCAGACTGAACAGGTATTGCCGACTTTTGAGATTGACCTTTATGAAGGATGAAACGTTAGCGTTGTTCAGGAAAGGCGCCAAATTGTTTTATTCAGAATGGGGGGTTTACAAATGTATGTTCGAACCTGGCACGATGGGAAACAAATAATGCCCAAACTAATTCAAAAATACCCCAAAACGAAGAAACCGGCTTGATGGCCGGTTTCGAATCCTGGCAGGCTATTTCTGCCCGTAAGACTGGGATAGACGCTTCCTTTTATCAGAGGCAAATCTTGCCTGGTCGGCCTTCTGCTGTCGCTTGACATATCGTGCGTACTCTTTTGGGAACTTCCGTTGCCATTCTTCACATTCCTCGTAGAATTTGTTCGCACATGGGTTGCCTGCATCAGACAAGTGAAGCACATTGGAGCAACCGCTCATGAATGTTACCACCAGTAACATGATCATCACCGAATTGAATTTCTTCATATTTCTGCCCTCCCGACTGGTTTTTTGGTTGTTGGATTTACTGACTTCCAATAGGATGAATGTTGGAACCTGACGGGAATGTTTTTTATCAATACCCGGGTAAATATTACATGAGTAGCGGAATAACTATAAGCGTAGGCTGAATTCGAGTACACCCAAAGGTGTAGCCTCACCCGAATTAGGGAATGGAAATGAATCAACCGGTGACTTTGTCTTTTCGAGGTCTATAACCGGCATAAAACCGATGCTGATCTTACGATCGACCCCATTTTTCCGGCATTACCGGAGCTGGCGGGTGGCCTTACGTACGGAATCCCGTTTGTCTTGTTTTGCCTTCCGGCGAAAGTAACCTCGCGTGAGAAAATTATGCTTCAGGGCTTCCATATTTTCATCGAGCCTGTGGGCTGCACTTTCAGCATGCACCAGGGTTCGTTGTAATTTGTGGGCACTGGCCGAATCCTGTAGCAGGACACCCAATGGATTATCTGCACGATTTAGCTTGGTCGTCACTGCGCTGATTGATCCTGCCAGGGTATCCGCACTTTTTCCCAGCTTCTTTACGCTGGTCATGGTACTGGAAAATGTATGCCTAATCGTACTATCCCGAATAAGGGCAGGCAAAAGCCCGTCGCCAAAACGGATATCATGCACCAGTAACACCAGTTCCGAAGAGGCCTCTGCCGCATGTTTGCCTGCGACACTGAACCCATGCACGGCGGTACGCATTTCCTGGGCAAACACTCCATTGTTAAGGAGCTCACCCAATACACCCTCACCCTTGCTCAGCCTGGTAGTAATCGCCTTCAGGTCGATCGTGATGGTGCGTGTATTCTCTCCAACCTGCTTAGCCAGATTAATAAGTTCTTGCGTATCTGCGGGTGAAACCGCATTGATGGTGTCACCGTCCTCTATGCCTTCGCTGGAATTGCCAGGCTGAATCACTACAATCTTGTTTCCAATCAAACCATCTGATCCGATTGACGCGGTCGCATTGCGCCGAATGAAGTCATTCTGTTTTTCCTTAAGCGACAGGGTCACTACCACTTCACCCACCGTGAGGATTTGCACTTTTCGCACAGTGCCGATCTGAACTCCGGAAAGCCACACTTTGTCTCCTTCTTTGAGACCCTCCACATTTCTGAACTTAGCCGATACGAGGAACGTTCGTGTAAACAGGTTGCTTGCACTACCCACAAAAATGGTGGCAACAATAAAGAGCACAAGACCCAGGAGCACAAAGCCCCCCACCTTTATTCGTTCCTTGTTTTCTTCCATCTCCATATTTGTTTGGTCTAATAGTTAAAGAAAGGCACCAACATCGGCTCCCGGGTTCGACTGACTTCCTCAAAAGTTCCCTCTTCCTGATTTTGTCCATTGATTAGTGCAATGACGCGATCTGAGATTTGCCGGGCACAGCTGATATCATGGGTAATGATGATAGACGAGGTATTGTATTTATCACGGACACGAAGAATAAGTTCATTGATCTCACTGGAAGTGATCGGGTCCAGCCCGGCCGTTGGCTCGTCATACAACATAATCTTCGGATTCAGAATAAGGGTTCTTGCAATGCCAATTCTCTTTTTCATTCCTCCCGAAAGCTCTGATGGCAATTTGTTGATGGTAGACTCAAGACCAACTTCCTTCAGCGCCAAAATGACCAGCTCATTCAAATCAGTCCTGGAAAAAACTTTCCGGCTTCTTATCAGTGGAAACTCTAAATTCTGTCTCACCGACATGGAATCGTACAGGGCACTCCCCTGAAATGAAAAACCGATCTGTGATCTTACAGCATCAACCGAATCAGGATCACGGATATTGATTATGTTTCCAAGAATCTCCACCTCACCTTCATCGGGCTGAACAAGCCCCACAATACACTTGATGAGAACTGACTTACCGGAACCAGACCTTCCCAGAATCACAAGATTTTCATTCTGATTAAGCTGAAGGCTGATTCCTTTCAACACATCCAATGATCCGAAACTCTTTCTAATGTTTGTGAGTCGGACGACAGGTCCGGGGGTTTCGGGTTGACCCGGCTGGGGTTGGATGGTGCTTATCATCTGAACAGGTTGATAAACTGCAGGGTAAACAGGTCGATAATAAAAATCAGCAGCATGGAAGTAACGACGGCTACGTTGGCTGCCCTGCCAACACCGGTGGTGCCGTCGGCAGAATGATACCCGGCATAACAGCTGACAAATCCAATAGCGAATCCAAAAAGGGTGGATTTAACCATCGAAGAAACTATGTCGAGGTAAGTGATCCGTTCAGAAACTTCATTAAAGTAGAGCAGGAAACTTGTGTTGTTCATCAGGTGGACGGTGGCGAAAGAGCCCAGGAGCGCGATGAAATCGGCATATACTACCAGGAGCGGCAACATCAGGGTGGTAGCGATAACCCTGCTGGCCACGAGATAATTGAATGGACGTGAACCGGAAACTTCCATCGCGTCGATTTGCTCTGTCACCTTCATGCTGGCCAATTCAGCGCCAATGTTGGATCCCAACTTTCCCGCGCAAATGAGTCCCGTAATGAGTGGGCCAAGCGACCGTACCACCGCCTGAGAGACCAATGACGGTAACCATGACTCTGCACCAAAGGAAGAGAGGGAAGGCCGGGATTGACGGGTAAAGACGATACCAGCCAGGAAAGCAGTGAAGGAGACCAGAAAAAGGGATCGGTTGCCCACAGCAAAACACTGATGCAGAATTTCACGCCATTCAAACGGGGACCTCATCGATTGTCTCACCAGCCGGCGGAAGAAATCATAGACAGATGCAGCACCGACAGCCAGATCTCTCATGGGGGCTGCTATGTTGGTTGTCCACCCCATGCCCGCATCATTTGGTTAAAGCACTAACTGAACGCTTGCCCCGGATGTACCCGGGACACCCCGACCGGCCGCAAATAATCTCCTCTTCAGGAATCCGTTTGAAAATCAGGATACCAATTAGAAACGCAAAAGAAATGAAGAACACAAATGCGAACAGAAATACCAGAATGAATAGCAGGAAGTCCATACGTTACCTGCAACCACTAAAATTCCGTGCCGGATGAACAGACGCAGCCCTGGAACAGCCGAAAAAGATTATACCGCTCGATCCTCAATTGAATACGGTGGCCGGCTTGCTGATCAGGTTGGTAGGATATCGAATCACAAAATTGGTAGTCAGGCTGAACGCGATATGGGGAACTTTCTCCACCGTTTTAGGAAAGTAAAATATTCGGGCCTCCACTGTATTGAATATAAGGTTTTCGTTACGGGCACGAATCCCGGCCGAAAATCCTGCATATAGATTAGCTGACCTAACCAGCGGTGAATTTCGGTTTATCAGTCCCAGGTCAATTCGGGCCAGGGGGGCCAGACGAAATCCAAGAAATTTGGATGGCGTGAAGATAACTACTTCTTCTCCTGCCAAAACACGTTGCGTACCTACCAAACTATCTGGTTTGAATCCAATAATTCCATTGACATCACGTATATCAATTCCTTTCTTCAACTGCTGATTCAGCAACCATCCATAACCCACTTCGGTCTGATGTCGGATCTTTAGCTGCCTGACTATGCTGATTTTGCTGTACCTCTTGAACGCTACCGAAACGAGGCCGTCCTCCCCTCCTCCGGCATTCCAGTAAGTGGCAAGTTTGGCTGTATATCCGATAATGGTTCCTGTCTTTCGGACTTTATTGAAATTTACTTCAGCACCCGTGTAGGGTCGACGCCTGCCCAACTCCTCTTCCATGCCCCCGGTGATTACCATGCGATACCCATATGGAATATCTTCTGTCCGGCCGAAGCCAACAACAAACTGAGTCTTATAGTAATTCAATTTGAACCAGGTGATCTGGGCCAACACCGATGATCGGGATCGGTAGGTATATCGGTCAATTCCATTGAGATTACCAATGGGGGGATTGGTAAACTCTTGTCTGAAGCCACGTATCGCCACAAATCTTCTGTTGCGATTTTCCTGCAGGTTTGTCGGTTGGCTCGCATTACCGAAGGCATATCCCGCCCAACCATCCAACAAATTGTATTGATAGTTTACAAAGACACTGTCGGGCCTGCCAAAGACATTTCTCGAAATATTCCGACTGACCTCAAAACCACCTGCCCATTTCGCAAATGGCTGATAGAGTGGACGGTTCAACCGAAAAAAATACGCCTTTTCATTTTCATTCCCCAGACTCGTGCCGGTGTTGATTACTGTGTACCCGGCAGCCGCATCGACAAAACTTCCGGCGATGTTCACTTTTTGGTATGCAGCTTCAAACCCAATGTTTGGGTTTCGCTTAATGTCATAAAGGCCGGCCATCAATACACCCTGCCCCATACCGCCAGCATTAATGTCCTGCGCCAGCACCTTTATTCGTGCCGGCAGCGCGGGTTCAAGAGAGCCTCCAAGGCTGAATACATCGCGCGTAATGACCAGCAAATCCACGGAATCCGCATTGCCGGTTATGGGCCTGACGAGGATCCGTGCATCCAGGATAAAAGTCAGGTTGCGAAGCGTTCGCTCGTTGTCTGCCGCCCGCAAAGGATTTAAAGGTTGACCCTCCCGAATGAACAGGTTATCGCGAACCACAAACTCACGGGTGTTGGTGTGCAGGGCTGCGGCGGCACGGGCAATAAATGATTCGACGTGATTCGACGTATCCAGCACATTCTGTTCAAATCCCAGGCTCTTGATTCGGATGTGGCGAATAATCTTGCCGGAATAAGGCAAGTAAGGATCTTCACTTCTGGTTACGAATTCCGGTGATTCATCAACCTGATCCCGGGTAATCATGCCCAGGAATTTTCGGAACGTTTTGCTCTTATTGAGTCCCTTCAGGGTATCCTGCTTCGGCTGCGCATAGACCTGAACCGTCGCGGAACAAAAGACGAACAGGATTCCCCATGTTGCGGCCTTTGCAAACATCCATTTCACGGTTGTACCATATTTTCTCCATATTAATTCAAATCCCGCAATTCAACATTGAACCTTTAAAAAAAGTATGCCACAGGGCCTTTCATCCGGCTTCCTGAAGGCACATCGACTGGCATGTATTTTTGAGTTGTGGTGTGGATATAAACCACTACATCATGAAAAACGCTAAGAATATTTTTGCAGGCATTTTGCTACCCTTCAGGAAGTTGGTGTACTGCTCGACTCCATCGATGCCAGCCGGCATGCCATTCGCATGGTTATCCGGGAAGGCATATCGTATGCCACCTACATTGATCGCCTGAAATCCATCAATGAAAACATCAAAACTACACAAGCCAAATTAGCCTCCCTGGAAGCCAGCGCTAAGGCAGGAAACAAAAAATCATCAGCGACCATACACCGGCTTAAGGCCGACCTGAAATCACGCGAGGCAGAAATCATTGACCTGCAAATGGAAGTCGTGAAGTTGAGGGATCAAAATAGAAAACTATTCATGGGGGTTGCCATGCGCGATTCGATAATCTCCAGCCGGGATGAGACCATCCGGTTGAAAGAAGCTGATATCGCATCCCTGCAGGGGTTGGCAGAGGATACGAATGAGATTAATCGCCTGAAAGTATCCAATTTGTACTATGCCCAGGCAGCAGCCCTGGAAGTAGCTGCTCAGCGCACGAAGTTTGCACCGCGCAAGAAGAAAGAAACTAAACGCGAAGCCTTGGAACTCTATCGCTTAGCGCTCTCCATGGGCAATCCAAATGCCCAGGAACGAATTACAAAACTGGAAAAGGACCTGAGTTAAATCAGCAATTGTTGGCAGGGGGTAAAGGTCGTGACCGAAAGGTTGCGGCCTTTTTTCGTTTCAGCCGTATTCATTTTACCAGCCACTGATCGGCAAATTCATCCCCTCCGACCGGCTCGACTCCCAGGGCTTCCGGTCTACACAAATTCCCCATTCATCTAAATCCGGGGAAGATTATCCACAATAAACAACATTGCGGAAGTTTTTCGGTTAGGATGGGTAATGGCCACCCGCCCCACCCATATGAATAATATTCGCCCTATTGCACTACTGTCTATTCTCCTGTTGCTCAATCAATGTGCCAACAAGGAAACCGCCATTACTGACCCATATGCAGCAATAAAAGTTGCATTTCCCTCTACCATTAATCCAACCAGCCTCCCGGACTACACTTCCCAGGGACGGCCAACCTACATCACGAAAGACAACACGGGCACCAACAGCATTTCCAATGCAGGGGCTACTTTAGGTCGTGTGTTGTTTTATGATAAGAACCTTTCCTCAAGCAACACGATTGCTTGCGCCAGTTGTCACAAGCAATCCAGTGCATTTAGTGATACACCCGTTCAAAGTCAGGGTGTCAACGGTGTAACGGGTCGCCACGCCATGCGCCTGGTGAATAGCCGATTTTCCGCAGAAACAAAATTTTTCTGGGATGAACGCGCAGCGACCCTGGAGGCACAGACGACACGGCCTATTCAAGACCACAAGGAAATGGGATTCAGTGGTGCAGATGGTGATCAAAACCTGGCAGCCCTTATCACCAAATTGCAGTCCATCGATTATTACAAAGAGCTGTTTACACTGGCTTATGGAAACAATACCATTACTGAAGCCAGGATGCAAAATGCCATGGCGCAATTTGTCCGCAGCATTCAGTCATTCGATTCAAAATACGATGCAGGCAGAGCTACAGCACCCAATGATGGTGCACCATTCTCCAACTTCAGTACGCTTGAAAATCAGGGCAAGAATCTTTTCCTGGCTCCGCCCGTTTTTGATGCGAACGGTATCCGTGTAAGTGGCGGAGCCGGTTGTCAGGGATGCCACCAGGCACCGGAGTTTGACATCGCGCCCAATTCAGGCAATAACGGCGTAGTTGGGATCGCGGGGGGTACTGGTACCGACTTTACGAATACACGTTCCCCATCGCTGCGCAATATCCTGAGCGGATCCGGTGCACCTAATGGTCCGTTTATGCACGATGGCAGCAAGCCCACCGTTGAGTCGGTGATAGAACACTATAACAAGATTGTGCTGGTACCCGGCAATAACCTGATTGATCCAAAACTTACTCCGGGAGGCAAACCACAGCAACTCAACCTTACGCAAAATGAAAAGGATGCTTTGGTTGCCTTCCTGAAAACCCTCACGGGCACCAACGTTTATACCGACGCACGATGGAGTGATCCCTTTAAATAGGTTAGGGCCATGCCCCAGCACGGGTGTTTACAGCTTTACAATTTCCACCCTGCGATTAAGTTTCTTTCCTTCTTCCGTATCGTTGGTGGAGACCGGGCATAATTGTCCTACTCCATCAGCTTGAAGACGTCCTGCTGCAATCCCCTTATTTATGAGATAACTTCTTATGCTTTCCGCACGCGCCTTTGACAATACCATGTTCCCTGCAATAGATCCTGTGTTGTCGGTATGCCCAACAATAATAACGGATATAGAAACATTTGCATTGAGATACGCAAGAATCTGCCCAAGTGCACTCTCCGATTCAGGTTTTATATCAGACTTGCCCACATCAAACAGAATTCCGTAAATGGCCGCCTTGCCATTCACCGCAATAGCCGCCTTCAAGTCAACGGCGATATCCTGCTTCATGGGCTCACTTTCGATCACGAAGATATGATAACTACCGAGGTCTCCGGAATTACCCACTACAATCGAAACTGTTACTTCCTTACCCTGCATGGAAGCCATCATCACCGGCATGGAAGACTGGTCCGATGACAATACCTTGCCATCAACCTTTAGTATAGCATTGGCGTAGTTAGCCCGCACCTGCGCGCTACTATATTTTACTGTCTGCCCAGGAATCTTTGTATACCACACCTCATAGTATTTGCCCCCTTTGTGGATTTTTTGAGCTTTCCCTTCCGCATAATAAACAAAGTCCTTTTCATTGTAATCACTGTTGCTGCAGTTGCTGATATAAAAGCCCGGCATGCGGTTCAGATAGACGGGCTCAGCGGTTTTGCAACGGTCTATGTCCTGTGCCGTGACGCGCACGACTACGAAGGTGAGGAATGCAAAAATGAAACGGTTCATGGGTTTGTATTTTGGTAGTTACATCACCAATATGCTACAAAACCCAAGCCAATACATTGACTTCCGTCAGGTACCAGGATTCTGCGGGGAAGATTGGAAATAACGATGCTGCGAGGCGTCTGCGTGGGGCTAATCGCTCATAACCACGAGTCGACAAGCTCTTATCGACGGTACTTGAACCAATGCCGGCGACTGCTATCTTGCGGGATGCGCCTGAAGTCTCCCCCCGTCACGACGGTAGTGCTCTTTGTACTTCTGCTGCTGAACGATGCCTGCCTGGACCGGATAGATATCTCGATTCCTACCATCCCCTTAACAGACCTGGTCGTTGATGGCCTGATCACGGATCTGCCCGGACCTTATACCATCAAATTGTCCTCTCCGATTAACCTGGACAAAACTTCCGTATTGGGTGTTCCGGTTTCGGGTGTCAAAGTCAGCATCAGCGATAACCTCGGGAATGTTGAAGCCCTGACAGAAAAATTACCTGGTGTTTACGTCACAGCAGAAAACGGCATGCG
The DNA here is from genome assembly GCA_044223085.1 of Cyclobacteriaceae bacterium. Lineage (GTDB taxonomy): Bacteria > Bacteroidota > Bacteroidia > Cytophagales > Cyclobacteriaceae > ELB16-189. The sequence continues at coordinate 10,726 of JBGAMI010000057.1, read as the reverse complement.
TGGCACCGTAGGTCGCAGTTACAAGCTCCACCTGGTAACTCCGGCCGGCACCAAAGTGGAATCAACGGATGAAATGATGCTCCCGGTGGGTGACATGGATAGTTTGTACTATCAATATGAAGAGAAGCCGAACCTCAACGCGGCGCCAACGGCAGGGTTCAGGGTGTTTGTGGATGGCAAAGGATTAGCAGACAATTCAAATTTTATTCGTTGGCGGTTTACAGGCCAGTATGCTGTCGTAACCGAGCCTGGGTATCACCGGGAAGCCACCGGAAATTGCCCGGAATGCGGATGCCCGGCACCGCCATCGTGTTGCGGTTGCGCACTCGTCAATGGAACGCCTCATCTGGGGTATCAATCACCGGGTCCAAATCGCCCACCCGTTTTTGTGATCGGTCTCACGTGTACCTGTTGCAACTGCTGGGTAACGGAGCATGAAAACCGCCCCATCATCAGCAGCGGAAAATTTGTAGGGTCAAACAAATTCCCCAAAGTAGAACTGGCATTTGTACCCATCACCTTCTATACATTCTACGATAAGTATAAAGTCACTGCAGAACAACTAAGCCTGACCAAAACAGCATTTGAGTACTGGCAGGCCATACAAACACAGAAAGATGGTGTGGGCAGTCTCTTTCAACCGGTAACTGGCAAGTTTCCAACCAACCTGACAGACCTTGCCGGGAAAGTGACCGTGCGTGGAATCTTTTCCGCCTCGGCTGTAAAACAAAAGAAAATCGTGCTTGACCGCAGCCTGATTCATATCAATCTCGAAACACCGGTCAATTGTGACGGTCGTGTTGGCCCTATGGGCGAAAGCTGTATTAAGGCGTTCCCAAATTCAACGAGTATACGCCCTGCGGATTGGGACTAGGGATCACCTGTTGATTCCGTACCACAATTCCACCATTCCATTCTTGTAGGCCGTCACATCCTTCAGGTGCAGTTTTTGTTCCTGAACAAACTTGCTAAAGAATGAAAGTCCGTCGCCGAGGACAATAGGGAGAATGGTGACGCGGATGTCGTCTGCAAGCTGCTGTTGGAGGAAATCCATAGCCAGCGATGCGCCGCCGACCATCCATACGTTTTTATAAACCGGTTTCAACCGCGACTCCACTAGTTGACGCAAGTCGCCGGAATAGAATTGAACATGCTGTCTGCTATTGGGAAGCTGGCGGCTGGTCAGCACAATGACCGGTTTGTCGCCATAGGCCCATCCATGTTCGGCTGCCAGCGCGAGCGCCAGTTCATAGGTATGCGAACCCATGATGTAGCAATCTATTTTCTTCAGGAATTCCTCCGGGTTTTCGCCCGTCACCCCCTTCTCATACGTGCTGCTGGCCTCAAACCAGGATATGGAATTGTCTTTTTTGGCAATGCGGCCATCGAGGCTGCAAACCATGTGGATGGTGAGGGAGAAAGGTGACGGGGTCATAGTAGTCAAGATACGAATTCCCGGATCAGCGGATTATGGCGTGTCATAACCAGACACGTGCCTGGGAGAAAGTTATGCGAGACCATTGTAACTGAACTATGAAATGAAACTTAATGCTATGACACGCACATAAGAATGATATTCGAAATCGTTTGTACCCATCACACATAAATTTCTAACCAAACACCACGACCTTGTGACCTAGCAATCCAAGAAAATGATGGAACATGTCATGGGTCAACTCCAGTGATGCGGTGTTCCGGTTGGGATGAAAATGAACTACCTCCGCCCCGGCTACCTCGGCATGAATAAATACTTCGACGCTTTGGGTACCGTCATTCAGCAAACCAAAAGGTGAAACGGCCCCGGGGGTCACTCCCAATCGCTCGAGCAGGGATTCAGGATTCGCAAAAGACAACTTGCGCTCACCGACTACTTCCCCAATATGCGTAAGATCGGTGCGCTGTGCAGCGGGCAAGACCACGAGAAAGTACCTCCGCTTTTTCTGATCTCGCAGAAACAGGTTCTTGCAGGACAAGCCGGGAATGGAATACGCCGCTAACTCATCGCAGGTGAACACGGGCGGATGCTCATGCACTACATACGCTATGGCGTGGTCGTCCAGCCAGGCTTCAACATCCACGGGTTTCGGGGTTAGCGAATCTGAAACTCAACGCCCATGCGGGCCTGAGCTCCCTGGTAATTCTTCACCCGCATCCACTGGCGGTAGTATGGATAAAACTCGCCCAATTCCGTACGCATGGCTTCTGCTTTTGCATTATCCTCGTAGCCACCAAACAGTTTTTCCAGGAAGGGTTTAGGACGTGGGTAGTACAGCAACTTATAGTCATCTGCAATGTTCGCACGTGCGGCGGCAATTCGGACTGCATCGTCAAAACCTCCGAGAACATCAGCAAGGCCGTTGCCTTTGGCCTGATCACCAGTCCAGACCCTGCCCGAGGCTATTTCCTTCAGGTCCTCAATGCGCATGTGTCTGCCTGCAGCTGCTTTACCAGTAAAGGTTTCATAAATTGAATTTGTCTGGTTCTGCCAGATGTTTTTCTCTACCTCCGACAACGGCCGGGTGAAACTCGTCAGGTCACCAATCTCGCCGGTCTTAACTTCCGCGTTGGTGATACCAATTTTGTCCCCCAGAAAATTACTCATATCAAACAATACACTGAAAATTCCGATGGAACCTGTAATGGTAGTCGGCCTGGCCACGATGGTATCGCAACCCATAGCGAGGTAGTAGCCGCCCGACGCAGCATAATCTCCCATGGACGCGATCACGGGTTTCTCTTTGGTAGCCAAAGTAATTTCCCTCCACATATTGTCTGCAGCCTGAAACGCACCACCGGGTGAGTTAATTCGGAGTACGATGGCCTTCACCTTTTCATTGGTGCGCGCGCGGCGGATCTGTTCAACGAAAGTGGCGGCTCCTACCGTGCCCTGATCGGCTTTGCCCGGCATGATGTCACCGTCAGCAACAATTACGGCTATCTCATTGGCGGAAGATATATCTGTTTTGAATGACTTCTTGTATTTGCTGTATTTCACCAGCGGTACTTTCTTCTTAGCTGCCAGTCCCAGTTTGGAGCGCAGCACGTCGAGCATTTCATCTTCATATACCAGGCTGTCGATGAGTCCGTTTTCCTGAGCCAGCTTGCCGCTGCGCACGGTCATCTGATCGGCCATGGCCCGGAGTTTCTCTGCGGGCACGTTGCGTGATGCCGAAATATCAGCCACCATCGCGTTATAAATGGAGTTGAGCATGCTGTTCAGTTGCAGCTTATTCTCTTCACTCAGGTCTTCCCGCAGAAAAGGTTCCACGGCACTCTTGAACTGTCCTACCCTAAATACCTCTGGCTTGATACCCAGCTTATCAAACATTTTCTTAAAGAACATCACATCCGTGGCGAGTCCGTTAAACTCAACATCACCTTCACGACCGAGGTACACCTTATCAGCCGCCGATGCGAGATAGTAGCCGCCTTCAGTATAGAAGTCTGCATAGGATACCACCCACTTGCCAGAAGATTTGAAGTCAATAATGGCTTCCCGCAATTCCTGAATCGAGGCAATGCCGGTCATCAGCATAGAGGTATTCAGGTAGATACCTTCAATTTTAGGGTCATTCTTGGCATTGGCAATGGCTTGCTTGAGCTGCAACAAGCCATATGAATTCTCACCAGCGCCGGGGAAGACGTCGGCGACAGGGTCATCTACTTCCAGTTCACTGATGGGGGCTTCCAGCTTCAAATGAAGCACCGAGTGGTCAGCAATAATTTCCTCCGTACCTGCAGATTGCACCGAAACCAGAATACCAATTCCCAGAATCACCAGGAGCACCATAGCCACCAGGGCACCAAGACAGGAAGCGAAGAATGACTTTAAAAAGCTCATATACCTATATTAAGACGGCAAAAATATCAATTTTACGGCAGGAACATCCCTGCATTGGTACGCACATTTCTCCTTTTAGGTTCAAATCAGGGCCAGCGCGCAGAACTGCTGACCCGGGCGGTCGCTGAAATCCACCAGCGGGTTGGGAAAGTTGCTGGCAAGTCATCAGTTTATGAGTCGGCCGCGTGGGGTAAAACAGATCAGCCTTCGTTTCTCAACCAGGTGGTTGAGGTGAACACCAAACTCCTGCCGGATCAACTGCTGAAGGTCACGCAGGCCATTGAAAAAGACCTCGGCCGGGTTCGGAAGGAACACTGGGGACCCCGGGTGATTGATATCGATATCTTATTTTATGGGGATCACATCATCAATCTCCCCGATCTGACGATTCCCCATGTCGCTATCCCGGAACGAAGATTTACCCTGGTGCCCATGAATGAGTTGGCTCCAGAATGGGTACATCCTGCCCTACACACTACGATTGAACAACTGCTTGAGCACTGCGGTGATTTGCTGGAGGTTAAAAAATGGGGATAAGAAAAGCTTCAGGTATTTGGCAGGTCCTTGATAAAGCACACGATATGGCTTTCCTGATACCCTGCAGATCGATGGAGTTGAATACTGAGTTGATTGTCTGCTTCGGTGTCTGAGGCAATTTGGCGTAAGCCCTTTTGTTGGGCCCAGACCTCCGCACTCCTGAACAACAATTTCCCTACTCCGCGCTGTCGGTATTCCGGGAGTACATAAACTCCTTCGATATAAGCGACCGGAGAACCAGCTGAACCCTCCACATAATCATGCCGGATGCCTGCGTGGAGGAAAGCAACATACTGATCGCCGTCTCTCATCAGAAAGCACTGTGCCTCCTTCGAACCAATTACATTTCGGTAACTGATACTTTCTTCTTCGGGTGAACAATCCGGCCACAAGGCAATCACCAATTTCATGAATGGTGTAAAGTTCTCGGAAGAAAGCATTTCCAGCTCCATGCTCACGATCAAGGCATTAGAAACTTACCCAGTTTATCCAGATTCTGCACCAGTCCTTCATCGGCTTTGTGGACTTTGGCGACGATATCAAACATCTCTTCTGTATCAAACACCATGGACCAATCCACAACCGTGCCTTGATCCGTTGATTGAAACAAGAGGGTGGTGAGGAAGTGCGGGTTGAAATGTTCGAATACTATTTTCTCCTGCGGGATGATCTCCAGGTAAACACTTCGGTTGGGGTAATTGGTACCATCAGGACCATGCAGGGTTAGTCTCCACTCCCCACCGTTACGAACATCCATGGCATGAATGGTACTTGTAAATCCATGAGGTCCCCACCATTTTATTATTTGGGATGGTTCCGTCCATGCCTTCCATACAATCGCGATTGGCACAGGAAACAAACGAGTACTATTCAGGCTGCGATTGGAAATTGGGTTCATTGGGAGACGAATGCTTAAGGTACGAGGGAGGTAAAAGAAGCATTTCTGTAATTACCGATTTTACGTCGGACTTTTTAGGTTTTGAAAACTTAGGTGTCCTACACCTAATAGGTGTAGGACACCTATCGAAAACCATACCACATTGAAGCAACTTCCTGGTTTTCAGAACACACGATTGTCAGGAAATAGGGATGAATTTAGTTAACCTAACTTCCCACCTCTGCACCAGGCTCAATCTTCTTCACCAATCCCTGTAATACTTTTCCAGGACCACATTCCACAAACAGCTTGGCACCGTCTTTGACCATGGCCTGCACACACTGGGTCCAGCGCACCGGCGATGTAAGCTGGGAAATCAGGTTTTTGCGGATGGTAGCCACATCAACAGAGGGCTGCGCATTGACATTCTGATAGACCGGACAAGTGGGTGTACTGAAATGTGTTGACTCGATCGCTTTCGCCAACTCTTCCCGCGCTGGCTCCATCAACGGTGAATGGAACGCGCCACCCACCTGCAAGGGCAACGCACGCTTGGCACCGGCTGCCTTCATCTTCTCACAGGCGATCTCAATACCTTTCATGGAACCGGAAATGACCAATTGACCAGGGCAGTTATAGTTTGCAGCCACCACGATTTCATCGGTGATGGTGGCACAAATCTCTTCTACTTTAGCATCATCCAGACCCATGATTGCTGCCATGGTCGACGGATTGATTTCACAGGCACGCTGCATAGCGGCAGCGCGTTTGGCCACCAACTTCAAGCCATCTTCAAAGGTGAGGGTACCGTTGGCTACCAGTGATGAGAACTCCCCCAGGGAGTGCCCCGCGACCATTTGGGGAGCAGCATCTTCGCGCGACAAGGCCACGGCAACTGAATGTATAAATACGGCAGGCTGCGTTACGTTGGTTTGTTTCAATTCATCAGCCGTACCCCCAAACATGGTGTCGGTTATGCGAAATCCAAGGATGGCATTGGCCTGATCGAACAGGGATTTAATTTTGGGATTGGTGTCGTACAGGTCTTTGCCCATTCCGGTGAACTGGGCTCCCTGACCAGGAAATACATAGGCTTTCATCGAGGCTTCGTTTTAGGTCAGAAAGATAAGCAGGCGAAAGCCTCCCGCCCAACCGTCAGCGGATGATCTGCACCCAGCCGTGGATATCTTTCGTCTTCTTCGAGGGATCAACGACCGTAAAAGTGACCCTGGCATTATAATAATATACACCTGCCGCCAGGTCTTTGCCGTTGTTATCCTTGCCGTCCCAGTCGATATAAATCGTGCGTTCTCCACCGGACTGATACGTGTACACCTCTTTACCCCACCGGTTATTTACTGTAAACGTGACGCTTTCTACAAAGCGGGCACATTTGGACCGCAGGGCGACCTCATCAACAGGTCCACAGGGACCATTTCCGTTTTCATCAATGACTATATCTTTTCCATAAGCACTAAACTTCTCATTACAGTTGTCGCCATTGGGGGTGAATACATTGGGCAACTCGTAGTTCGGGCAATTGTCAAAGCAAAATTGTTCACTCAGAATACTCTCGTTCCCTGCCCTGTCAACTGCTGACACCTTGTAGCACCGCGCATACGAAGGCAGGTTGGAGTCAATGAAAAATGTGTCCCTTACATTCTCTGCATACAACAGAAAATCGGACCCCAACTGGGTGGCTACATATACATTATAGGACTTGATATCGTCGCGGCAAGCCTGGTCAGTGGGTTTCTTCCAGGTAACCGTATTGCTGTACACATTCTGTCCGCAGGCCTGGCTGGCAATAAACTGATCACAGGGTGTGCCTTTGATCGCTAACACCTGCTGACAGGGAGGAGTTTTATCGTCAGGCTGGGCGCAGATAATTTCAGAGAAGTTGTTGAGCGGCTCCTTGACTTTGATATTGCCGTAGCTACCCCGGGTCATCACGCGATAGCAGTACACCCTGGAGTTCACCAATGGCGTCTTGTTGTATTGTCCTGAATCCAGGTAGGTGAATCGCCCCGATGAAACATTAACGCTGTCAATCAATGTCATTTGACTTTCAGGCGTTCCCTGGTCACCCCGGTAAATCAGGTGTCGCGGGTATTTCTGGCTTTGGTTCGTCCACGGTGTATTGGCAATCCAATTCAGGCGGATTTGCTTGAACAATGATTGCGTTTCCAGCCGCACTGACGAAGCCACGGCCGAAGAATCAATCAACGTATTGTTGTTATCGTACAGGGCTATGCGATAGTTATAGACGTTCTCTGCGGTATTAAGCCCTGTATCAACATACGTAGTATCTGTAAGGGTGCCGGGATGTGGAGTAGTGGCCGAAGCAGTGCCTGTGAACCCGACTGCACGGATTACTTTGTAATGAAATGGAGGCGGAAACTGGACTTTATTTATTTCATAGGGTGATATCCACTTTACCGTAATCTGTCCAGCTTTTTGATCGGTCTTGTCAATGGTGACATTGGTGACAATGGGTGCATTTACTTTGATCGGCGCCAGACAAGTATCTCTGGATACATAACTCGTGCCACCCGAAGGCAATGGGAATACAGCTACAAGCCGGTAGCAATACTGAGCGCCAACCGCCAGGCCCTTGCCACCATTGGTGTCAGTGTACTTAGACTGTGCAATAGGCACCTCTGCAATTTTTACAAAACCGAGAAAATCAGGAATCCCGGTAACACAAGGTGGTGGTGTGTACGCTATGTGATCCACGCGTCGCCATACCTCCATGGTTTGAGCATTGTTGCACGCATAGGGGTTCCACTCCAGGTTAGCCGTTCGTTTATTAGGTGGCACAGCTGCATCTTTCCACTTGGGCGCAGGACCTACCACGCGAATGTTCCAGGTCTTGAATTGCACCAGCTTCGGTCCATTCTTCGGAAAGTCGGTGACCTTAAATACTACCTGATAGGGTTGTTCCTTCACATGAATACACTGGGTATTCCAGGTAAGTGACAGTTTGGCAATCTTGGAAGGTCCAGTCGCCTGGTATTTTGGAGGATTGGGAACATACGTGGCTGCGCCGACGAACGCAGGGATAACATTTTGATTCAGTATCTGTGAGAATGCCTCAATCTTCACACTGTCAAAATCTGCGTCAGTACCAAAAATATCCGCAGTCACCTTCGTGCCTGCCACCACACAAATATCCGGCGGAACCTGAAGTTCAGGGCGACGGTTCTTACAATCCTCAACAATGATCTGCATGTCGCGGGTCACGTAACCAAGGTTGATCCACACGCCATTGGTTTTCCTCCACTCCTTAATGATAAATGCAATGTTATACTCACCCGCCTGACCAGGAGCATCCCAGATGATGGTACCGGTTACGGGATTGATGGTAAATCCGGGAGGGCCATTACCATTCTCGTTGGCGGTTGAATAATTGACACCGATCTTATCATAGAATTCTTTTGCATTGGGATTGCGGTAATTATTTACCTCAATACCTTTTTCGCGCTTTGGTATGGTAAACTCATACGACAGGCTGTCTCCATCCGGATCATAAGCGCCGGGGTTGTGATAAAAGGCTGCGCCGCGGCAGGCCTTGTCGATCGGCGGCACCAGCAAGCGTGGTGAATTGTCGCAACCCAGAAAAGGATCAATGCTGATAACTGTTTCAAGATAAAACTTGGTCTCCACCGAGTTGAACATGTTGAGGATACCCGCGTTGCGGTTTGGCTCATTGTAGCTGATCACATACCGACCAGGACCCGCATAGGTATGAGACGTAGTAAAGGATACCGTCCCAATGGCCGGACCCAGGTCAGGTCGAATGGTGTTGTCAATAGTCGGTGGCATGAGGGGTTGGCTGCCATCTCCAAAGTCAAGCAGGCCGGGCTCACCAAACTTAATCTGCGAGCCGGTGTTGGTATAAACGGTGATGGTGATCAGAAAGGTAAGGCTGGTGCAACTCTCGCGCCGCACGGTGATTTCACCCGCACGAAGGTGGGTAGCCATACTCGAAACGGTTGTCAATGCAACCAGCAATAGACTGAGTAGTACGTGTCGGATTTTTATCCTCTCCAAATTGATCATCTGCCGCAGTTCTCGAACGTCAATAACAAAAGTACCCTAAAAGTAGGATGTTCCAAGGCTGTTACCAAAGCTGAAATTATCCACTCTTCAACAAAAAACGAGCATTCATCGCAAATATTGGATTGACTGGAATATCGCCTTAAACTTTTTAGTCTAAAAGGTATCTAAAGGGAATGCAGGTTGATTGATACCCCATTGTTAGGGAATCAATGGACCTTTTCTAATGTGGGGATTGCTTTGTGATGCTACTATGAACCGACGAGAATTTATCAGACGTTCTGCTATTACCACAGGTGCGCTGCTGGCCGGCGGGGTTCTTCTGGCATCCAATTCAAGGCGTATAATCATTATTCAACTGTTGGGTGGAAATGATGGGCTAAATACGATCGTACCCTATCGCGAGGACTTGTATTATCAGGCGCGACCCACCCTTGCACTACAAGCACATTCCCTGATACGTGTGTCCGACACCCACGGTCTTCATCCCGCCCTGGAGCCGTTGCGCGAAGCCTGGGATCAGGGTTTTGTGACGGTACTTAACAATGTAGGGTTTCCAGTGCCCGAGCAGACCCATCATAAAGCGATTCTTAATTGGCATACCGGCACGCTCGCAGGCCGTGAGGGCAAGCGATGGACAGAACGTCACGGGGCTTTCAACATACCTACCAACCAGGAAAGTGTCGGCTGCATTGACAATGATAACACGAGCCCAAGGTCTGTGCATGCCTCCTATCCGGATAACACATTTGCACAGCAACTGCGGAACATAGCCGGGGCCATTCAATCCGGAGCGTCCAATCAGTTTTATCAAGCGAGCCTATCCGGGTTTGATACGCACGTAGATCAAGGTCTGCAACATGCAGCGATGCTTAAGACGTATGCCGCTTCGGTGAATGCACTGATCACAGATCTTCACGCCACAGCTCACTTCAGGGAAACGGTTATCCTCACCTATTCAGAATTCGGCCGAGCCCTGGAGGAGAACCAGCTGGGTGGCACCCATCATGGTGCGGGAAACTGTTTGTTCCTCTTTGGCGAAAAGTTGCGGGTACCAGGCATATTTAATGATACCCGGGTTTCCCTCACCAATCACGGTGGCATTCCGGTGACTATTGACTATCGTCGGGTGTACACCACCTTGCTGGGCCAATGGCTGGGAAGTTCATCGGCCAGCTCTTTCGAGCCGCTCGCATTGTTCTGAACCCGGGCCCTGTTACCTTCGGGCTATGCGCGTCGTTGGAGAAATCCCCCATCCCCATTGCAAGATCACACTCTTCCAATGGAACAATCGTTACCTGATCAAGTTGGAGCTTGGCCTGTTGGAGCAGACCTACAAGATTCCGGAATATGATGTTACCTCGGAAGACGAGGTGAAAGCCCTCGTATCTCCGTCCTTCATGGCGGCGGCC
>JBGAMI010000007.1:0-100269 GCA_044223085.1 Cyclobacteriaceae bacterium | reverse complement strand
GATGCCAAGCGCAATGGTTCCTCCAAAGTCAGAAAAAGCAAAAATGATAAAGCCAGCAAAAAGCGCAACTGAGGTGTAGATGATGCTCTTGCCGGTTTCAAGAATACTCTCACTAACAGCGCGAGGCACAAAGAATCGCGTTGCCAACAGTTCCTGGCGGTACTTGGCAAGGAAGCGAATAGAGTTATCTACAGAAATGCCAAAGGTGATACTGAAAATCAGTGCTGTACTCGCCTTCAATGGAATATCCATAAAGCCCATAATGCCTGCTGTGATCATCAATGCGATCAAATTGGGAATAAGCGAAATCAGGATCATCCGTGCATTGGCGAAGAGGAAAGCCATGGACAAGGTGATCAGGAGGAATGCCAGCACCAGGCTTTCGGTAAGGTTGTTGATGAGAAACTTATTGCCCTTGATAAAAATCTTTGAAGTTCCGGTTATGGCCACACCCACCGAGTCTTTATCAGACCTGAGGTTGCGCTTCAGTGCCGCCACGAGGCTGTCCGCCTTGGGTTGAATCACAAACTGCACCAGCGAATCCATTCGTTTCGATCCTACATCCGCCATTTGCATCTTGATACACATGCGGTTAAAGGAAGAGTCAACAAATGAGCGAAGTAGTTTATTGCTCATACCACTGCTGTCTGATTGTCCTTTGATGTATCGGAGAATAAAGGCGGCCTCACTCTTTGAGTTAGGGAGATCGTAACGGGCAGGATTATTATTGTAAAACGCCTGACGGGCAGCCTTCACGAGGCTAACGATTGACAACGGACGGGAAATGACACCTATGGAGTCCAGGGAGGACTCAAATTTGTCGATCTCTTTCAGGTTATTGGGTTCCAACAGCGGGCGGCGGCGCTTGGACAGGATATCCACTTCAATACCCAGGGGCATTACACCGCTGAAGTTGGCTTCAAAAAACTTCAGGTCCTTCTTGATCTGGCTCTCTTCGGGAATATCGTCCACCATGAACGACACAGACTGAAGACGAAGAATCCCCACCACCGACAACGCTGTAATGATGGTCGCGCCGGAATATATAATTGCCCGGTGTCTGTGCACCAGCAAATCTATACCCCGTACAAATCCACCCAGAATGGGGAACGTAAGGTGTCGTAGGTGTTTTGAAGAAGGTTCCGGCAACCATGAAAGGATACCTGGGATCATGATCAGGCTCACGACAAATAACCCGATAATGTTGATCCCCGCAACAATACCGAACTCACGCAGGATCGTGATATCGGTGGACAGCAATGTGAGGAATCCGATGGCAACGGTCAGGTTGGTAAGGAACGTAGCCAGTCCCATTTTCTGAACGACTACCCGGATAGCCTCAATTTTGTTACCATGCTTGTCGTACTCAACATGGTATTTGTTCAACAAATAAATGGCGTTTGTAATACCGATGGTGACAATGACCGGGGGAATTAACCCGCTCAGCAAAGTGATTTTGAAACCCAGCAAGGCGATGGTTCCAAGCGTCCATACCACGAGCACACCAATCATGATCATGGAGAAAATAACGGCACGCACCGAGCGGAAGAATATCAACATGATCAATCCTGTTACAATAGCGGACAGGATTGTGAACATGGACAATTCTTTCTTTACCTGCTGGGCCACAATGGAACGCATAAACGGAAGGCCGGCATACCTCACCTGGATACCGGTCTTTTGGGTGAAATCATTTCCAATCACCAGCAGGCCGCTTGTCAGCTTTTCGCGAAGCGCAGAGTTTGCATATTCTTTTTCAACAGACACCAGCATCAGAATGGCACCGTTTTTAGGATTGACCAATTGGCCTTCATAGAGGCGTTGGCCCTCGCTTACCTTCAACAAGCTGTCCAATTGTTGTTGGGAAGAAATGTCTTCCGGGAAAAGCGGAGCTGAATAGAACTTTTGGTGCGCCGTGTCTTTGAGAATGACCCTCAGGCGGGGAAGCGATACAACTTCATTGACGCCATCGAGTTTACGGATGTCTCTTCCGAGTTGCGCAAGTGCTTTGAAATTTTCGAGTTGATAGATCGCGCTGTCGCGAAAACCGACAGCCATCATATTACCATCTTCACCAAAAGTCTTTTTGAATTGATTGAGGAAGATCATGTCCGGATCTTCGGGAGGCACCGTCCGGTTGAGTTCGTAACTCATTTCCACCCGTGAAGCGTAATAACCCATGGCCACGGTGATCAGTAGAATCAATCCGGTCAGCGGAAGGCGAAAGCGAATGATGTTATCGGCGATGCGTGCCCACACGGGAAAAGCTCATTTTCAGGAGGGGCAAATGTAAGGATTTTCGGGTGCTTTTAGGGGTTTTTGTGCTCGGGGTAATGGTATTTGGGCTCTTGGTACGGAGGACTAAAACGAGATGCCTTTGATCTTTCGGTAGAGCGAAAGGGCGTGACGGTCGGTAAGCCCCGAAATAAAGTCAATAACAAGCCTTAGTCGCTGATAATCATCGCCTGTTTCCTGCAATTGCAGCTTTGTTTCGACGGGGAATAGCAGGGACAGATTCTTATTTTTCCTTGTCTCTCCACCCTTTCCGATGGCACTGGCAGCGGAGATAAATTCTGCCAACAGGCCGGGCAGGACCTCATGGCCTGAAGCTTCAATTTCTACCACCTGACGTGCGCGGTAAATTTTCTCGACAGAAAGCGATGAGATGTGATCGACAGCAGACTTGTACCGACCCAGATCCACCAGGGCTTTATCAAAGGTGCCATTGAGCATATCTGCTTCGTGGTCGAGAAATACCCGTGTGCAGTCTTCAATCAGGGCACCGATGGCCAGCGCCCGGAGGCTACCTAACTTCTGATTTAATCCTCCTTCGCGGGCGAGCTTTGACCGGTCAAGCTTCTCCCCAAGAATCGGAGCGAGCAGTGCAACTGTTTCATCGAAGCTCACGAGACCAAGCCGGCAGCCGTCTTCAAGATCAATGATGCTATAACAGATGTCATCGGCGGCTTCCACAAGAAATGCCAATGGGTGTCTGCTCCAGGAACCCTCAACCCCAGATTGTAATTCAAGTTCCTGAGCGAGTTCACGGAAGGTTGCCGACTCTGATTGAAAGAATCCGTACTTCTTCTGGCTCTTTTTGGATTTATCCCTACCCGGAAGGAGTGCTGGACAAGGGTACTTGGTGAAGGCACCCAGGGTAGCGGCTGTAAGTTTCAATCCATACTCTCCCTGGTTCAGGATCCGAAACCCTTGTGCATTGCCTTCGAATTGAATGAGGTCAGCTTGGCATGCCGGTGAGATTATATGCGATGTGGGATGATCGCGGAAGAAATCAGACAAGGCATCCTCACCAGCGTGTCCGAAGGGTGGATTGCCCAGGTCATGGGCCAGTGCTGCTGCAGCGACGATGGCGCCAAAATCAAACAAAGAGAATCCCGGCGTAAGTTCAGGGTGACGCTCGAGCAGAACTTCTCCAACCTTCTTTCCCAAAGACCGTCCCACGCTGGACACTTCCAGGCTGTGGGTGAGCCGGGTGTGAACAAAGTCATGCTCTGGAAGCGGGTGAACTTGAGTCTTATCCTGCAGCCGGCGAAACGGGTGCGAGAAAATGATCCGATCGTAATCCTGTTCAAATGCACTTCGATAGGAACCACCCGATGAAGATGGTATTCCGGGTCGTCGGGCGGAGAGTAGGGATTTCCAGTTCACGTAGATGTTATTTCAGGTTCTCCGAACATGGTTCGGCATGTGTGCAAGAAACAAATTTCACGATTTTAAACTAAACCATCGCCGCTCCCCCTATTTTTGGTCCTATGTACAAGGCACATGTCCACAACAAGTCTTTTGAGGTAACCCCGGGCGGGGATGGTTGGCTAATCAACGGTGACCCTGCCTCATGGGACATTGCTGATCTGGGACATGGGCACTATCACATCCTGTATCAGGGTAAAGGCTATCAGGCAGAGATTGTTCAGGTAGACCGGGCAGCCAAGAGCGTGACCTTAAGGCTGAACACGGTTGTTTACACCGTGCAGTTAAAGGATAAGTTTGATCTCCTGTTGGAGAAGATGGGCATGCAAGGTGGAACCTCGGGAAAAGTAAATAACATCAAAGCACCCATGCCGGGCTTGATCATCGACCTGCGCGTTAAAGTTGGTGATGCCGTACAACCTGGCGATGCCCTGCTGGTACTGGAGGCCATGAAAATGGAAAACGTATTAAAATCTCCAGGGGCTGGCACCATTCGCAACCTGAAGATCAAGAAAGGCGACACGGTTGAAAAGGGACAGGTACTCATCGAATTCTAAATGGAATTTATTTATCTCCTCACGGGCATCGTGATCGGTTTGATCATCGGTTGGCTGATGGCGCGCTTGCGCAATCCGGCCGGCAGTGATCAGTTGGCAGCCGAGCAGGAACGGTCCCGGGTGCTTTCCGCTCAATTGAATGACCTTAAGAAAGAACTTGAAATGGCCAGAAAGAATCTGCTGGAACTTACCACCCGGTTGTCGACAGCAGATGCCAACTATAAACATGCTGAAGATAAACTCCGTCAGCAGGATGAAGTGCGCCGGAAAGAACTGACTGAAATACAAGAACGGTTTGCTGCTCAGTTTAAAAATCTTGCCAATGAGATTTTCGAAGAAAAGAGTCGCAAGTTTACCGAGCAGAATAAGAGCAACATTGCCGACCTCTTGTTGCCGCTGGGAGAGCGTATTCAGGAATTTGAAAAGAAGATTGATACCACCCACCGTGATTCCATTGAGAAGAATGCCGGTCTTTTCAACGAGCTGAAGAACCTGAAAGAGCTCAACGTGCAAATGGGAGAAGATGCCCGCAACCTGACCCGTGCCCTGAAAGGTGATACCAAGACCCAGGGCAACTGGGGTGAATTTATTCTGGAGACCATCCTGGAAAAATCAGGACTGGAAAAAGGGAGAGAGTTTGTGGTCCAGGAGTCGTTTACGACCGTTGAAGGCAGACGACAACAACCAGATGTCATCCTCAATCTTCCAGAGAAGAAACACATCATTATTGACTCCAAAGTAAGTCTCACAGCCTATAATAACTATGTGGCGGCCGAAACCGATGAGCAGCGGGCCGGATATGTTAAGCAACACCTGGCGTCAATTCGTCAGCACATGCGGATTTTGTCAGATAAGAATTATCAGAAGAACTATTCTGAAAACGGTCTCGACTTTGTCATCATGTTTATTCCCCTGGAGCCAGCGTACTTTCTGGCTATCCAAAGTGATCCACGTTTGTATGAAGAGGCGTTTGACAAACGGGTGGTCTTTGTAAGCCCGACCCTCCTGCTTCCCTCCCTGCAATTAATCAAGGGGGTATGGCGGCAGGAGTATCAAAATCAAAATGTGATTGAAATCGCGCGTCGGGCTGGGGATCTCTACGACAAGTTTGTAGGCTTCTCAGATGATTTGCTTACCCTGGGGCGCCACCTGGATACTTCCAAAAAACACTATGAAGAATCCATGAAGAAGCTGTCCACAGGCAGTGGTAACCTGGTGGGAAAAGTAGAGCACCTGAAAAAACTAGGAGCCAAAGCCGACAAGACCATCGACCCCAAATTGCTGTTGCGCTCCGAAGATCAGCCTGACTTGTTTTCATAGCCCACCACTGGTGGTCAATCATTCAGGTCCGGTAAGCCCTGAAAAAAAATGGAAAAATCTGTCATCGGGTAGTACCTTAGCCCTGCGATATCCTGCCACCTAAATTATATCCTATGAAAAAATTAATCTACGTTGCCCTTGTTGCTATCTTGTTTAGCTCTTGTGCGCCAGGCCCGATTGGTGTTTGGAAATATTCAGTTACCGGTACCCCCCAGGGTGACTACAGCGGAAACCTTACCATTTCCAAAGCACCTACCGGATATGCCGCTAAGATGGATGGTACCGGTTCAGAAATTGCGTTCAATAAATTCTCCTTCAACAAGAAGACCAAACAAGCCGACGGCGATTTTGATTTTTCCGGCCTTACCATATTCATGTCTGCCAAATTGAACAAGGACGAGATGAAGGGAAATATGTCCACCAGCGGCATGGAATTTTCTTTCTCAGCAACCCGCAAGAAATAGAACATGAAGCTCACGTCGGATAACAAGTTGCGCAAGCTTATTGTGGTGGGTGACCGGGTATTGATCCGGCCAGCAAAAGAATCAGATAAGACAGACAGCGGCCTGTATCTTCCACCCGGTGTACTGGAAAAAGAAAAGATTCAAAAGGGTTATGTCATTAAGGTGGGACCTGGCTATCCGCTGCCCATGCCTGCAGACGAAGACGACGTTTGGAAGGGAAAGGATGATCAGGTAAAGTATTTGCCATTACAAGCCCAGGAAGGTGACATGGCAATCTTCCTGCAAAAAGGTGCCATTGAGGTGCAGTATGAAAATCAGAAATATTTCATCGTTCCCCAGGCTTCCATCCTGATGCTCGAACGCGACGAGGAATTATAATGGCAGGCCTTTCCTTCGATGTGCTTCGCGTGGGGAAACGCTATCGCCTGATCAACTATGATGACCGGTATGAATTTGAAATTGAGCGTATTCTCGCCAACGGCGACTTCAAAGTAAAGGACATTCATACCCTCGAACGGTATTTACTCAAAGAGACTATTCGCTTTGGCATGGGTAAAGACTTTGAGATCCGGGAAATCTAATCATAAATACACATCGTGCTGGATATGTCTGGCCAGGTTTCAACCGCGCAAATAACAGATGCTTCCGCTTTGGCAGGGCTGATTAATTCAGCCTACCGGGGTGATTCGTCACGCGTGGGCTGGACCACCGAGGCAGACTTACTCAATGGGGGTCGCACCGACGAAGCAGATCTTGTGGAAAAAATGAGTCATCCGGGTCACCGGTTTTTGAAATACACAGAAGGTGACGAGTTGTTTGGTTGCGTCTACATTCATGCTGATGGTCACAGGCTGTACCTGGGCATGTTGTCCGTGAAGCCCCTGTATCAAAACAAAGGCATTGGCAAAAAATTGATGGCTGCGTCAGAAGAAAAGGGTCGGCTATGGGGATGCCGATCCGTGTATATGCTTGTGATCAGCGAACGTACGGAATTGATCGAATGGTATTCGCGTCATGGATATTGTGAAACCGGTGAGCGCCGTCCATTTCTTATCAATGACATTCGGTTTGGCCTCCCTAAAAAATCGCTGGAATTCATCGTACTGGAGAAGGTACTGTAGGCGTACCTACCCACTGTGTAAAACACTCGGGAGAAGTTTCATTAAATTTTGATATTCGTATAAATCCTGCTTATGAAGTATTATCTGCTCATTGCCTTCCTTGTCACTTTCGCAGCCGGTTATGCACAGGAATCTGATCTGCCGGCGGATTTTCTGACCAAAGACTTTCACCAGAAGCGGCGTGACCAGTTGCGTGAAAAGTTACCCCCCAATTCCGTTGCTGTTTTTTTCGCCAATCCTGCCCGCAACCGGGCGAATGATGTTGATTATGTGTACCATCAGGATCCGGATTTCTTCTACCTCACCGGATACCGGGAGCCGGGCGCCGTTTTGTTTATTTTCAAGGATACCCAGGTGGCAGCAGGTCCGCAGCCGTATCATGAGATTCTATTCGTCCAGCCGCGCAATGCCTTACGCGAAATGTGGACTGGACGACGCCTGGGTGACGCTGGAACCAAAGATGTACTTGGATTTCAACAGGCTTTTAACAATTCAGAATTCAGGAAGTATCAGGTCGATTTCAGCAAGTTTGATAAGATCCTGTTCTTCGATTTTAAGAATGATGTTCGCGATGACCCCCGTGATTCATCCGACCTGCACGACCTGATCATCCAATTCAAAGGAAAGGTAGGATACCCGGAAAAAAATGCCCTGAGCCTGAGCCGGGAGCCACAAAAGAATAACCTGGATGTTGCCTCACTGGGCGGGCTGATGGCTGAACTGCGCGGTGTAAAGACGCTGGAAGAAATTGAATTGATCAAGCGCGCCGTCCGCATTTCATGTGTTGGCCAGGTTGAAGTTATGAAGGCACTTAAACCCGGAATGTCTGAGCGTGAGATTCAGGGGATCCATGAATTTGTATTCAAGAAATACCAGGCAGAAGACTTAGGCTATCCATCGATCGTGGGCGCAGGACACAACGGATGCATCCTGCATTACATCGATAATTATAAACCCATGACCAGCACCAAAGAGCTCATCCTGATGGATCTTGGCGCTGAGTTTCACGGATATTCCGCAGACATTACCCGAACCATTCCGGTGAACGGGAAGTTTTCTCCGGAACAAAAACTGATTTATGAATTGGTGCTGAAGGCTCAGGAAGAAGCCATGAAGATTTGCAAGCCGGGCACACCCATGCGCGACCTTACCGTGGTTTGTCGTGAGGTCATTAACCAGGGCTTAGCCGAACTCGGTATCATCAAAGACAAAAACGAGAAGAACTCGTATTTCCCACATGGCGTTTGTCATCACATAGGCCTGGATGTACATGACCGGGGCGGGGCTGTTCTTCAAGAAAACAACACCGTGACGATTGAGCCGGGCATTTACATTCCGGACAACTCCCCCTGCGACAAAAAATGGTGGGGCATTGCGGTCCGCATTGAAGATGATTACCTGATAACCAAAGATGGTTACATCCATCTCTCTGCACTGGCTCCACGTACGGTGAAAGACATTGAAGCCATGATGAAATTACCAAGTCCACTGGACAACTTTACCCTGCCCGATCTGGATAAGGCAGATAAGAACTAATCAAAGCGTCATGAAAAATATATTGTTGCTTTTATTCTTCCTCTCCGTTGGCTTCGCGCAGGCGCAAAATCAGTGGAGTACACGGCAAGCGAATGACTGGTATTCGCAACAGCCCTGGCTGGCCGGTTGCAATTTTATTCCCAGCACCGCCATCAATGAATTAGAAATGTGGCAGGCGGAAACATTTGATCCGGTAACCATCGACCGGGAGCTCGGCTGGGCCCAGGGATTGGGGTTTAATGTGGTGCGTGTTTACCTCCACAATCTCGCCTGGGAAACCGACAAGACAGGATTTACCGGCCGAATTGACAAGTTTTTGGACATGGCCAACCATCACCAGATCAAAGTTGTATTTGTCTTGTTTGACGATTGCTGGTTGCCGGATCCCAAACCGGGCAAACAGCCAGAGCCTCTGCCGGGTGTGCACAACAGTGGTTGGCTGCGTGCGCCGGGTCCTGCCCGCCTCAAGGACCCTTTGACCTGGACTTCTCTGGAAGATTATACCCGGGGCATTCTAAGCCGGTTCGGGAAAGATCCGCGCATTTTAATGTGGGATCTCTACAATGAACCAGGCAACAGTGATATGACTGACATCTCCTATCCCTTCATGGAGAAAGTCTTCCAGTGGGCCTGGAGTGTACGCCCGACTCAACCCCTGACCTGTGCCACCTGGAACAGTGACGCACCCTTTCAGCGCTACAATGAATTTCAACTCCGAAACTCTGATGTCATTACGTTTCATAACTACAGCAAGCCGGAACACCTCGAAGCCGAGATTCATAAACTTCAGCAACTGGGCAGGCCAGTTATTTGCAGTGAGTACATGGCCCGCACGAACAACAGCACATTTGAAAAAAATATGCCCATCCTGAAGAAATACCGGGTTGGTGCTATCAACTGGGGTTTGGTGAGTGGTAAAACCAACACCATCTTTCCGTGGGGATCGAAGGAAGGCTCGCCCGAACCAGCTGTTTGGTTTCATGATATCTTCAGAAAGGATGGCACTGCTTACCGCGCTGACGAAGTAGCCCTGATCCGTCAACTTACCGGGAAAGTCAAATGAATGTGAGGCTGTTACTTCTAGGGGTTCTCCTTTCATCCTGCACCCAGCCTGACTTGAATGCCAGGCTTGATGCCTATTTCAAGTCGGAGTTTTCGGATCAGGAGCCAGGCGTGGCGGTGCTGCTGATGAAGGATACAGCCGTAATTTTCTCCCAGGGATATGGACTTGCAGATCTCACGACCCATGAAGTCATTACTCCCAATACACTTTTTAACATTGGATCCATTTCAAAAACGTTTGTCTCCAACACCATTCTTCAATTGCAGGACGAGGGAAAGCTATCGGTAGAAGACAGTTTGTATAAGTACTTTCCTTCCTTTAAGCACAAGGAGATTGCACAACGGGTAAAAATCAAACATCTCCTCACCCATACCTCCGGCCTGCCCGATGTGCGGCCAGTACAACAAGACAGTGTTTTTTATCTCACCGCCAACGATGCAGAGAACTGGTATCCCATCACCCAGGCCGACAGCCTCGAGTTTGAGCCGGGAACAAAGTATAATTACTCGAATCCTGCGTTTAACGGCCTCGCCCTGATCATCGAACAAATCACTGGCAAAAAGTGGCAAGACGTTGTGGCGGCGCGCATTTTCCAACGGGCAGGCATGATCACGAGCACCATAACTGACGGTGCGCATCCCAGGTCGGGTGTATCGCATGGTTATTCCAAAATCGGCGGTATGTGGACAGAAGATGACTTTGGTGAAGAGCCTACCTTCTGCGCAGCTGGAAATGGTGGCGTGTGGAGTTCTGTGAATGAACTTCGGTTGTACGAGCTTGCCATGCGCAACGGCACCATCCTGAAACCAGCATTGCAGGCTGAAGCCTCTGCTATCAGAACATTCCCGGGTTGGCGAGCTGAAGCTCCGCCCTTTATTGGCTGGTCATGGTTTATTGGCCAAATGCCCGATGGGAAGAAAACCGTAGGGCACACCGGAAGTCAGGGTGGATTTTATTCCAATTATGTAACCCTGCCGGAAGAGAAGTTGCTGCTGGTGATCCTGGGCAACAGGCCCCACGATCGCGAGCGTATTGCCTCCGAAGTACTCGACTTGCTTTCCCGGTAATTGAATCCTGCCGGTCGTCCAGAGGCCGCTTTGTTAATGCGTTATTATTTTTACTTTTAGGATTGACAAACCAAATAAACCCGCATGAGTCTATTTATCAAGAAACCTTTGAATCAGCTGATGGAGCAGGCCGGAGACGGCGAAAAAGGCCTGAAGCGCACCCTCGGATCACTTAACCTGATTGCTCTTGGTATTGGTGCCATTATCGGTGCCGGACTCTTTGTGCGCACAGCCGCCGCTGCCGGTGATGCCGCTGGACCAGCCGTTGTGATCTCCTATATTATTGCCGGTGTCGGTTGTGCCTTTGCCGGTCTTTGCTATGCGGAATTTGCTTCTATGATTCCCATTGCCGGAAGCGCATATGCTTATGCCTACGTTACCATGGGCGAGTTTATCGCCTGGATTATTGGTTGGGCCCTCGTGCTTGAATATGCGTTGGCTTCTGCCACAGTTTCAATTGCGTGGAGCGAATACTTGAATAAACTAACCAATGGGTGGATACCATTCGAATGGAGTCACTCACCGTTTGAAACGGCTGTTGACGGTTCTGCAACAGGGATCGTTAACCTTCCTGCAATTTTTATCTTGTTTTTGCTTACCGCCGTGTTGATCAAGGGAACGAAAGAGTCTGCCAATCTCAATGCGGTGATCGTCCTCGTGAAGGTCTCTATCGTTTTGATTGTGATTGCTGTGGGTTGGGGTTTTATCAATGAAGCCAACTACACCCCTTTTACTATTCCGCTTCAATCCGGACATGAAGCCTGGAATCGCCACGGCTGGGGAGGCGTCCTCGGTGGTGCCAGTATTGTATTCTTTGCCTTCATAGGATTTGATGCAGTATCTACTGCAGCGCAAGAAGCCAAGAACCCAAAACGGGATATGCCGATTGGTATTCTGGGGTCATTGCTTATCTGTACCATTCTTTTTGTGCTCTTTTCCCGCATGCTTACCGGAGTTGCCAACTGGAGTGAATTTAAAGTGGCAGGAAAAGAAGCATCTGTAGCCTACGCCATTGAAACCTACATGCATGGTTTTGGCTGGCTTTCAAAACTGGTAACCCTGGCTATCCTCGCAGGATTTTCCTCAGTAATTCTGGTGATGCTGATGGGGCAGTCCCGCGTCTTCTATTCCATGTCAAAAGATGGTCTCGTGCCCAGCGTCTTCTCTCAGCTGCACACGAAGTTTCGAACCCCATTCAAATCAAACATGATTCTCTTTGTGTTTGTCTCCCTATTTGGTGGCTTTGTTCCCGGTAGTGTCGCGGGTGACCTGACCAGCTTCGGAACCTTGTTTGCATTCGTGTTGGTATGTGCCGGTATTCTCGTGATGCGAAAGACGGATCCAAACGCCAATCGGCCTTTCCGCACGCCATGGGTACCTGTTGTTCCCATTCTCGGCATTCTGATCTGTTCTGCCTTGATCTTCTCCCTGGACAGCAATACGCTCAAAGCGGCGTTCAGTTGGATGATTGTCGGGTTGGTGATCTATTTTGTGTATAGCCGACACCACAGCTTGCTGAAAAAACAGCAGTAATCAGTTCAGCACATCGCTGGTAATTGTCAGATTCGAACCCACGAGTTCGGTGCGATAGCGCCTGAGCGGACGCCAGGCAATGCCACCGGTTGGCTGACCCGTAAAGTTGAAGGTGGAATTGCATCCCGTGCAAACCATGTAAAGTCCCGAGGTGTGGACAGAAACGTTGGATGCCGCTTCATTGGGGTGATAGGAGCAGTTAACCTCAAATGCCTGATACGTAGTTGAGTTGGTACGGTACACGATCACCCCCCGAACTCCGATCGCACCAATTACCCGATACCCTCCGTCTACGGCCAACTTTATATTTTCTGGAAATCCCAGGGATAGCACCAACGGAGGAAAATTATTAAAGGGAATAGGATCATCCGAGAGGTCCCGGTTGCACCCAACAAACAACAGCGCTATGATGAAAATTCTCTTCATGCGTTCCCGGCGTAATTATAAAATCCAGCCCCGGCCTTAACCCCTGTCTTGCCCTGCTCGACCAACTCCTGCTGAATGGGGCTGGGGAGAAACCGGATATGCCGATCAAACCCCTCAAATACCGATCGGGTTACGGCTAGATTCGTGTCCAGCCCGATCAGGTCCATCAACGCGAACGGGCCCATCCGAAATCCAGCAGCCTGCATCAGTGCATCAATGGTAGCCACATCAGCTGATTTCTCTTCCAACAGACGCAAGGCCTCTACGTAATATGGCCTGGCTACCCGGTTAACGATAAAACCTGGGGAATCTTTTGCGTCAACCACGGTCTTTTGTAACGAATTCAGGAATTCCCGGGCGACAGCCAGGTGATCAGATTGGGTATTGAGTCCACCAATCAATTCCACCAGTTTCATCCGGTCAGCCGGATTAAAGAAGTGAATACCTAAAAAACGTCCCGGGTTTTCAAGTACGGAAGCGATGGCACTAACAGAAAGTGATGATGTATTCGTAGCCAGAATACATTCGCCGGTATTGTTCCTTTCAAGTCTTTGGAATAATTCCTGCTTTACAGACAAACGCTCGACCACAGCCTCAATGATGAGATCAGCCTTTACCAGATTCAAATCTGACGTGAAGGAAAGTCGGTTGAGCGATTCATTCCTTTGCCTTGCTTCCAATTTCCCTTTGGCAACAAGCGACTCGAGTTGTTGACGAATTATACTGGTGGCCTTGTTGAGTTGATCCTCATTCACATCCGCCAGCAGGGTTGCATATCCGGACATCGCGCATACCTGTGCAATGCCCAGGCCCATGGTACCTGCTCCAACAACAGCGACGGTACGAATGGCCATCATGGCAATAGGTTAGCCGAATACGGGTTTGAACTGCCGGAGGAAACGAACATCGTTTTCCGAAAACAGGCGCAGGTCATCAATGCCGTAGCGGAGCATGGTGACACGCTCGATGCCCATACCAAAGGCAAAGCCGGTAAATTCATCCGGGTCTACCTTGCTATTTCGTAATACATTGGGGTGCACCATGCCAGAACCTGCAATTTCCACCCAGCCCGACTGCTTACAAATATTGCAGCCTTTGCCATGACAGATGAGGCAGGAGATGTCGATTTCAGCACTTGGTTCGGTGAATGGAAAGAAAGATGGCCTCAGACGTATTTTTGTCTCTGGTCCAAACATTTCCTTGGCAAAGTGATAAAGTGTCTGCTTCAGGTCAGCGAAGCTTACATTCTTGTCGACGTAGAGTCCTTCTACCTGGTGAAAAAAACAATGTGCCCGGGCGGAGATGGCCTCGTTGCGGTACACCCTTCCTGGCATGATCGCCCTGATGGGAGGCTTTTGCTTTTCCATCAACCGAATCTGCACATTGGAGGTGTGGGTGCGGAGAAGCACATCCGGATTCTTGGTGATGAAAAACGTATCCTGCATTTCACGGGCCGGATGATTCTCCGGAAAATTCAATGCTGTGAAATTGTGATAGTCATCTTCAATCTCCGGGCCATCGGCCACATTGAATCCGAGGCGTTCAAATATTTCGATGATCCGATAGCGGGTGAGGTTGAGCGGGTGGAGAGAGCCTACGGTATCCGGGACCGGTGGAAGGGTTAAATCGATGTCCACCTCCTGCCGGGCGCCCATGTTTACTGTTCGCTCCGACCATTCCTTCCATAAGGATTCAGCCAGCTGTTTCAGTTCATTAAGTGGCTTCCCGACCTCTTTTTTCTGATCTGGCGACAGGTTCCGCATGGAATCAAAAAGCTGAGGAATAATTCCCTTGCGGCTCAGGTACGTCAGGCGAAATGCTTCCACCGCTTCTGCGGTATCGACCTTAAGCGCTGAAATTTCACTTTTAAGCCGTGTAATCTGGTCAAGCATCTTGAATCGGGTTATCGGAGGCTGGCTCCTTCCATTTGAGTACAAAACTAATCACCAAACACAGGAGAACAAGGAGGGGCAGCATCACGAGGTCAGGCAACGGCTTAAGGGCAATCACCAGAAAAATAAATACCAGGTTCATGAGGGCGAGCCATTTCACTGCCTCAGCGTGCGTCATGCCCATGGCAAGCAGGCGGTGGTGTAGGTGCTTGCGGTCAGCGCGGAATGGAGACTGGCCCATTTTCAGGCGGAGGATAATTACCCGTAAGGTGTCAAAAATCGGAACAATCAACACCGCTAAGGCCGTAGAAATGGATGCAGTAAACCGATAAGGGTTTTCCGTTTCAAGAGCATAATTAAGGTTGATGAATCGAATGGCCAGGAATGACAAGAGCAAGCCCACCATCAAAGCACCAGTATCGCCCATGAATATACTGGATGGCTGCCAGTTGAAGAGAATAAAAGCAATCAACGCCCCTGCAAAGCAAAGAGCGATGAGACTGAGATATGGATGACCGGCGAGGTAGAACCAAACACCAAAAAATAGGGTAGCCAGAATGCCTATGGTAGCAGCCAAACCATCGATGCCATCCGCGAGGTTGTATGCATTTGTTATTATAACCACCGTGAAAAGGCTTACCCCGTACGCTAACCAGATTGGAAATGTTGTATCTCCGAAGAGTCCATACAAGGAACCGAGGATGCTTTTATCAAGAAATACCAGTACAAATACAGGAAGTAATTGACTGAACAATTTTTGCCGGGGAGAAAGTGCAAGCACGTCATCGCGCAAGCCAATCAGAAACATAAGTGCCACCGCGATAAAAAAATATCGATAGTTTATCCATTGCTGAAAGGGCAAGATCATCAGAAGGGCCAGGGAGGCTCCCATCAGAATGGCCACACCGCCCATAGACGGAACCGAGGCTGAGTGAATCTTGTGCGTGCCCGGAGTATCAAACCAACTGAGTTGCTTGAATATTTTAATGACAACAGGGAAAAGCAAAAAGGAGATCAGAAACGATAATGATCCAAATAAGATGAGAGTCCCGGCGCCTGGCATAACGAATCTTAACAAAGGTCTAAAAAAGAAATCCGCAGAAATGCGTCATAATCAGTCAATAAAATCATGGCCTTGAGCATCCTGAACCCGTTTTTAGAATATCTTGCCACAGGATCAAAGTTACCAAAACCTATCAAACCTTTCTCTTTCCGAATAGAACCCACCCCTGGCGAGAGTTGGTTTCGTCGAAATTATCACCAGGGTCTGCTATTGGGTCTTCTTGCGGTAGCTGCCGGCGTTCGAATCTTTCGTCTTGGTTATCAGGGCCTTTGGGTTGATGAAATCGCTACCATGAACGGGTCCGATCCTGACTTATCCATCGCCTCCGTCTTACAATACAGTGTAGGAGATCAACCGCCCTCGTTCTTTTTGCTGTTGCACGGCTGGTTAAAGATCTTCCCGTTCACCGATCTTTCAGGTCGATGGCTGGCTGCCTTGTTGGGTGTTGCCGGTGTTTACATGATTTACTTTCTGGGTAAGGAAGTGCGGGATGCACGAACCGGCTTAATCGCATCCTGCATTACTACGTTCTGTTACATTCATATTTATTTTTCCCAGGAAGTAAGGTTCTACACGCTTGTATTTCTCGCCACCACCGGATCCTTCTTGTATTTCATCAAAGCCATTCGCACCGAAAAGTTCCACCACTATGCGGCGTACATTGGATTTACAACCCTGCTGATCTATACACACTATTACGGCCTTGTGGTAATTGTAAGTCAGGGAATAGTTTTTATGATGATACTTCTCCTAAGCAAACGAGCGTGGACGTTTTTTCTGCGCGGATTCTTGTCGGCGGTGGTGATTGTCTCATTAATAGCTCCTTGGATTCCGATTTTCTTTTCAGACATCAAAACGCAGCAATTCTGGATCCCGGCTGAGCCATTCTATTTTCCCGTGAAGTACTTCTACGTATATTTTAAGGATGTCCTGTCTTGCGTCCTGTTTGGGAGTATTCTGATTTATTACCTGATAAACGCTTGGAAGAAGTATCGCCTGGAGGGTGCTTTTCCAATCTCCGATGGCATCCTCATCAGTTGCACCTTTCTCGGCTATTTCATACCGGTTATGTACTCCGTCATTCAGACTCCAATGCTCCAGGAAAGGTATACACTGGTTGTTGTGCCAAACCTGATTGTGATGATCAGCATTGGAATAACCCTGATCCCGAGGCGTTACGGCTCGTTTGTCCTTGGGGTATCCTGCATTTCATCCCTATTAACCCTGGTGTTTAAAGAGAGGTTCTATGATGCCCCCAGAAAAGAGGAGTGGCGCGGCATTGTCGATCTTGTTATCCGGGAATCTACACCGAATCAACAGGTAGTGAGCCGGCATGCCTGGTATTGCAACTACTATTTTAAGTCAAGGAAAAGCGATATCCGTGCATTACTCCCTGCGGAGGTACCCGCTGCCGCCCCGGCCGGCGGTTATTGGTACCTCGATGGGTTTGATTTGCCCAAGGACTATTCACCTATTGAAATTTCCTGGGCAGAACAGGGATACAGCCGGATCAAAACCGACAGCCTGCATCGGGCCAGAGCGACATTATACAGATTGGAAAATAAGAGTCAGTAGGCCTTTCCCGCTCCTTTCAATAAACTGATCACCGTTATGAAAATAATGCGGATATCAAATATCAATGACCAGTTTTCCACATAGAACCGATCCAAGGTGATCCGGTGTTTCATATCCAGCATTTTCTTAGTTTCACCGCGATACCCCATAGCTTGTGCCAGTCCGGTGATACCGGGTTTCACATAGTGCCTGGAATTTAGCCTGCGGATATCCTGCGCAAAGGCATCATTTAGTTCATAGACGTGAGGTCTCGGACCAACGACCGACATTTCGCCCGCGAGCACATTAAAAAATTGCGGGAACTCATCCAGGCTTGTTTTCCGAAGTATCCGGCCGATACGAGTAATACGGGCATCGTTCTTAGTAGCCTGTACGAAGGTGCTTGCGGGCTGCCAAGTCATGGTGCGGAACTTCAGGCAGGAAAATGGCTGATTCCCCTTTCCCGCACGCAGCTGTCGGAAAAAGACGGGGCCCTTGGAATCCAGACGGATCAACAGCATGATAACGGGAACCAACCATGTCAGCACCAGGATCAGTACAAGCAATGTGAAAAGAATATCAAAAGATCGCTTCACAAAACGGCTGGCCGGCTCATCGAGTGGCACGGCAGCTACATTCAAAACGGGTATTTCCCAGTCACGTCCCCATTCCAATCCCTTCTGATAAGCCTCATTGTCCGTTACCAGTTTTATTCGAATGAAATTATTCAACCCAAAATCGATCACTTGACGAACAGCATTCTGGCTCATTTCAGAAACGCAACAATAGATTTCCTGGATGCGGTGCAGCTTCACAAACTCGGGAATTCTCGAAATAGGTATACCCCCTGCCGGATTGTCTGATTCGGTAAAATATCCCATGAACTTATGTTCATATTCCGGATGAAATCGGAAGTTGCGCCGGATATCCTGAGCCAATTCACCATGCCCCACAATCACGTATGAAATATGTTTTGACCGGCTCGTTCGTGCCGAGCCCATGGCGTAATTAAAGAGCACCCGCCAGGCGGCAGAAATCAGAACAAAGAGCATGATGAAAATTGCTATGGAACTTCCTGAATAGCTCTTATCGAAGAACATGATCAACGAAAGTATGACAATCAATTCCATGATGACAAAACTTACTTGTCCTTGTACATGCGCCTTCCAGCCTGGAGTACGGCTAATGCGATAAGGTCTGGTGAGCAACAACAAATAAAACCATTGAATATTGGTGAATATTGCCAGATACAACTCATTGGAGTCATTCACCAGGGTCAGCTCCCACCGTGCACCGCCAGAAAACCAAAGCGTACCATTAAGGAGAAGGAGGTCACCCACTGCAAATACGATAACCAGAACGACAGGCAGCTTACTTTTCATTAGCGGGCTCATGCCGGTAATTTATATCGACCCCCGGATTGGGCCGCCCCGGGATTGTGGTGGAGGTACATTGAAAATACCTGATGCAATAAAACAAAAAATACAATACCCTGATAACGTCCCAGAAAGACTTCAGAAATTCCATAAATCAGAAATGGAAAAAACGTGAGCATTCCAATTATGTTTTGTCGGCGCACAGCCAGCAGCATGGGTCGGAATAGGATGAGCAGCAAAGCCAATGCCCCTGCCAGCCCATTGGTAAACCACACCTGAATAAACTGGTTATGTGCATTGAAGTTCATTTCCGCAAATTGTGGCAGGTTGTGATCGGTATAATATGTTCTCATCACATCATTGTAGTCGCCGGTTCCAACACCGGTGACAGGACTTGAGGATGCTTCAATGGCAGATTTCCACAATACCATTCGTTCCCAGGAGTCACCTTTAATTTGATTTGGTGATGCTGACCGCGACTGAATCACCGAAGGAAATATGCTGTGTGCGAATGGACTTTGGAACAGAATGATCAACATCATCAGCAAGGTGACCGCTGTTCCCTGAATCTTTGCTTTTAGCGGTGAATCGCCGAAGAGCAATCTCAGGAAAAAGAACGTAGCCATCATGAACAGGCTTATGAACGTAGTACGTCCCCCGGTGAGCATTAGCGCCGACAGCAGGAATAGGATTACGATCAGTAGAAATGTTTTAATACCTCTGCCGATAATCTCAAATGTTATCAGGTACAGCAAAAAAATGATGGAGAAGCAAACATAATAGGCCATATAGGTCGGATGTGAATCGATCAGGCCGGTGAATTGATCATAGTAGTATCCCGTGGGGTCATGGAGAAAGACATCTCTATAAACCGCATAGCCCAAACATAGTATGGTAGCAAAGAACACGCCGCCCGTGAAGGTGCTTAGGATCGTCAGTAAGGTTTGCTTACCCGGATACCTTCTTCGGCTGATCAGGAATGGCAGGATAACAAAGCTGAGGCTCTTCTCCAGAACACCCCAACCGGTCTCCATATTTTCTGTGTAGAGCAACCCAATGGCCAAGACCACAAAATAAAGCAACAGATCCCAGCCGTTTCTCAATATGTGAAACCGCCAATGCGGGCTTCTGTTTAGTATGAGGTCCAGCACCAATGCCAAAATCAACAAGCGGATGCTCACTGTTTCCGAAACGGGTACAGTAAATACAAAGGCAAGAAAACTATAGAAGCAAAATTTGTCTTTTGTGGTGGTCTGCATTACAGGAAAGACATCTGGCTACTCAAAGGTAACCAAAGTATCAACGATCACGCACTATTGTTTGGCAAGCAGTTCACGAAACAGGTCCTCATGCTGGATCACTACCCGATCCCAATTGTATTCCGTACGAATCCGCTCCCGGTGAGCTGCTATGAACTCCGCTTCATGCTTCTCCCGGAGCTGGGCCAATTGATTAAGCAGCTGTGTGACCTGGGCCGAATCTTTGAAATAGAGGGCCGCCTCGTACAAAACGTTGCGATTAAAGGGGTTGTCATGCCCGATAATAAAACACTCGCAAGCCATGGCTTCCAACAAGGAAGGGTTGGTACCCCCTACGGAGTGTCCATGGAAATAGGCTGCCGAAAAATGCCTGATTGAATCCAGCACCGGCTTTTGATAAATGCCTCCAATAAACCTGATCCGCTCATCCCTATACTTCTCCTGCAAGTGCATTCCATACCCGGTCTTATGATTTCCAACCACCAGAAATGGCAGTTGACTTTGACTGGTCATGTACCCATCCAGAATGGTCTCAATACTGTTTTCTGGCTCCAGACGGGCAACCAGCATGAGGTAACTCCGCGGTTGAATGGCGTACGGGGTCAGGTGCGTTTCATCAAAAGCTGACACCGGGTCTGCGCCGTAGGGAAGAAAATAGGAGCCCTTTCCAAAATTATCACGATAGTATTTCTGGATTCCAATATTGTCCGAGATCAGGTAAGGAGATTCCCGGATGGCGATTTGCTCCAGCTTCCGGATCAACCATTTCGTGATTGAATTCCACTTGGATCGGTTGTACTCCAACCCATCCATGTTGGTAACAAGCACGGCACCTTTTCTTTTGCGAACCCCCAACAGCCAATACGAGAGGGCAACACTGTGGTACCCCGCTTCATAGATAATATCAAAATCTCGCTTCAAGGCGTCACGCAAACATAAAAAGTCATAGACAAAATTAGCGGCTCCTCCCATCCACTTCTCGGGGCTGAATTTTGTGATGATAGAAACCCCGTTAAACTCAGGCTTTTGATATCCATGAAAAGATGGATTATAAACCGTCACCACATGGCCACGCTTTACCAATCGCTGAGATATGTACTCGGCGAATTGTTCATATCCGCCATAATTATTCGGGACACCCTTCGTTCCAAGAATTGCAATCTTCATACGTATGCAAATAAGGTACAATTACTGTCTTTTCTTTTATTTTAGTGGTATCCTTGTAAAATTTTGCGGATGGCTCCCCTGAATAAACTCTTTACTTCCAGGGATATTTTAACTGGATTGATTTTACTTGCTTTCGCGGGTCTGTTTTTTCCATTGGAGATCAGCAACCTGACACTGGGGCTGTTGCTTCTCTACACCATTTTTCAACTCAAACCTGTCGACTATTTTTCAACCATAAGAAGCAATCGGCTTCTCTCGCTTATCCTGGCCCTTTACATCATATTGATCGTCGGACTTATCTATTCTGCCAATTTTTCAAACGGAACCTTCATTCTTGAAAAACGGCTGGGTCTTTTGCTCATCCCGCTGTTGTTGGTGCCTGCACTCGTAAAAAAGAAAACCAATGAAGAAATACTCCTGATTGGTATGGGTGTAATCACCTTGCTCAGCAGTGTCGTCATGATTGCCATGGCTGCCTATCGCAGGCTGATGCTTAATGACCTGCAGGCATTCTATTTTGAGAACCTACCGCCCATCCACTACGTCTATTATTCCCTCATCTTTGCGTGTGGCACCCTCATCCTGCTCGATGTGGCATTACGGGACATCCGGTCTAAGGTCGGTATCCTCGTGGTCGCCCTGCTTTTCGTCTATTCCCTTGGCATCCTCATTCTTGTGGCCTCCAAAACCGGAATGATGTCATTTGCCCTTGCTTCCGGCTGGCTGTTCTATCACCGGTTGCCTAACCGCAGGATGTTCTGGGTGGCCGCGTTCCTGTTAATCGCCACAGGATCGCTCTTTCTCTATCTCAACGATACCACACGCAACAGATTCGTCGGGCTTACCGAGCACTTGTCCGTGCTCACGATGGACAATTTGGGGGATCAATCGGTAAACATCAACGATCTTAACATGCGGTTACTTTTTTGGAAAATTTCGACCAGCCATGTGATCAGCGATCAGGTTTGGATGTTCGGTGTTGGAACCGGAGATGCTCAGGATTACCTGGATGCGTTGTATGTCCTTCCCGAATATCAGTTGTATGGATATGTCGGTTGGGACAGCCACAATCAATGGGTATTTACTTTTGTTCAGCTCGGCGTTGTCGGGCTGTTGCTGCTGGGGGCGTTATTTATTCGTGCCTTTCAAATTGCCATTCAGCAAAGACACGTTTCATTCTTTGGGTTTCTGTTCGTGACGCTCTCCTTCAGTTTTTCAGAATCGATTCTTGAATCCAACAAGGGAATAGTATTTGTTGCCTTGTTGCTGGCCGTTTTTGCTGCAACGGTCAGTCCTTCGCGGCAAGCGGGTCCAACGATTTGATAACTTTTGCTGGCACCCCGCCAATCAAGGAGTGGGCAGGCATCGATTGCGTAACTACAGCACCCGCTGCAACCACACAACCCGTTCCAATAGTTACTCCATCCAGCAACGTGGAACCTGCTCCAATCCAGCAGTTATCCTCAATGGTCACCCCCCGACGCGAAACACCTTGCTTGCGTATGGCCTGATGCGGGTCGTCGTAGTTATGATTCTCCGAAAATATCTTTACCTGAGGGCCCATGATTACATCAGACCCTATTACTATCCCTCCCTGACCACCCAAGAAGGAAAAAGCACCCACCGCTGAGTTATTCCCAATCTTAATTCCGACACCTTTGTTGGCAATCACACCAGTGCATGACAGAACAGCTGATCGGGCAATGGTAACATGGTCTCCAAGAACAACTCCCTGGTGCGAAAGAGCCTGAATCAAAACGTAGTCTTCAAGAATAAGACTTTTTCCTGCGTATACCTGATGGCCAAACAGTATGGTGACACCGCGTCCCGCAAACAGGACTCCCCGCGAAGAAATGAACAATCTCAGGTAGGTACCGCGCAAAAGTTGCCACATACGGTAGTAGATGATACCCATCAGTTGGCGCCCCGAATAGTTCGGATCCAATTGGTATGAAGGATCACCCTTCAATACACCGATAGTTTTCTCCAGGAGTCTTCGCACGACGTCAATTCGATTTTATAGTCTTGAGAATAACATCACAGGCATTCTTCCATGTAAAGGTACGTGCTCTTTCAATTCCCTCCTGTATGCGACGGGCATGAAGAGCTTTATCCGTCAATAGTTCATCAATTGCCGCAGCGATCTGTTCCTGGCTTTGTGGATCCACATACGATGCAGCAGGTCCGCATACTTCAGGCAGGGAAGTGGCATTCGAAACTACCACGGGCACTCCTGAGGCCATCGCCTCCAGGGGAGGGAGGCCAAAACTTTCCGCGTAAGATGGAAAACAAAATACGCTGGCCAGACCATATACAACGGGCAATTCTGCATACACAGCACCCGTGAAAATGATTCGGTTGCTTAAATTCAATTGGTCAACAATGGGGGCATGATTGGACTTTTTCCAATCCTCGCCACCAACCAGCACCAACGGAATTTCCGTGTCCTTCAATAAGGGTATTGCCCTTAGCAAATGATCCACATTCTTTCGCAGGTTCAGCCGGCCAACGAAAAGGATAAAGCGGTCAGGCAATTTGTATTTGTTTTTTACTTCCGCGACGTAGGTGGCAGAAAACTTCGACAGCGGCCTGAAGCCCTCATCAATACCGTGATGTGCCACACTAATCGAGTCTGCTGAGCCCACCCGATAAGCCAGTAATCGGCTTTTCTCTTCACCGGATACGGTAATTATCCTTTGTGCAAACCGGGTCAGCCACCTCAGGGGTGAAAAATACAATCTCTCAGTCAGCGTATAAAAATGAGGATGTGACAAGAAAAGCACATCGTGGATGTAAGCGATCTTTTTATGACGTCCAAAGGGTGAGACAAAATTCTGATACAGTACGGCTTCCAATTTCATTCGATCCGCCATACCGGGAACGACGAACACATTAGACAAAAGATTGTTTCCTGCCCAGACATAACACACCGATATCCTTGGCGATGCAATCGGGAAAGGCTGGTTCCGATGTTTCGCATTGAGGATAATAACCCATTCATCGTCCCCCGGATACTGAAGAAAAGTGTCAACCAGACTGCGGATCACGCGCTTACCGCTTGGCGGGCCTTCGAAATACCATTTGGCGTCAATCCCTATTCTCATGGATGGGTTGGGGTAACAACTGAATCCGATTGCAATGAACTTCCGGCTTTCGTGGGTTTGTCAAACTCCGGAAAAACCCGGCTAAAGGCCAAAATCCAGATTACGTACTCGGCAATGTTGGTTGTAAAACTGCCGGTAAATTGATAAATAAAGATGTAGAGAAAAAGCAGGGTCCGGTAATAATTGGATAAGACGCCCGTGGCGAAAAACAAGTAGACCTGAATTCCAAATCGCACTACCAAACCAAAGACACCAAACAGCGCCAATGTTTCACCAACTGCACTGGGAATACTCACCTGCTCATAGTTTGGCGGATAGTGATAGAAGGCCTTGATGATCGGATCGCCCAGCAACTTGAGTTGACCAAAACCGACTCCCCACCAGAGGCTTTTCAATTCGGCAATCCGGTAGCCCAACCAAATCGCTTCGAAAGTTCGGCCATTGGCCGACCCATCCGCTCCCGAAAACACCGCGCCCAGCCTCACAAAAAGTGGATTGTCGGGGAAGAAGATAATCAGCACACATGTCGTAACCACCACGGCGGCCACCACACCGACAAAGGAGAGCAGCAGCTTTTTGCTGGTCAGAAACCTCGTGATGTTGATGAGAAACAAGAGGAACACGGAAACGAGCAGCCCGCCTATAACACCTAGCGAAAATGAAGCGAACAACGGAATAAGTACAATTGCTAAACTCAACACCACATTCCTTTTAATCTGCCTTAGCATGAACTGAATTACAACGTAAGCTACTATCGGCAATAACAGGGTTGAATAATATGAGGGTTCGTAGGTAAACATCTTCAACCTGGGCCAGTCGGCGATGTGAAGTCCTCCGAAATTCATCGACCAGGAGCCCCAGAATAAAAACCGAAAGGATGTAAGCAAGACCACAAAGGCTACGAGGGTAAGCAAAAAATTAGCTGTACCAATTTTTCGAAAAATAAGCGCCAGGTCATTACTTGTCTTCACGAACGTATAAAAGGAGAATCCAAAAATGTATACCGTAAAGAATAATATCACCGATCGCCAATAGGTTAGCTGATCCACGCCATACCATTGGTGTGCCATGATAAATGGCAATGCCATGACAACCATTCTTGTTGCGATATACTTTTGTTTGTTCACTACCAGATACGCATAAAAAACGGGAGTCAGCAAAATGGTATACAACAATCCGAAGGGCAGCCCCACCGAATTGATGAAAAAATAAACGAAAGCTATGGCCGTAAACTTATTGACCTTCATAACGGCTGCTGGTTGGCTTGATTTGCGACAAAACGCAATCGGAAGGTGGGGCTTTGTATTTCGTGTTGCGCGCGGTATTGCAGGTTCCCGGAAGCGTAAATTGCATAGCGCAAGGGAGATACTTCATGGTAATTGCCGTGAACTGCCTTCTCCAGAAAAAACAGGGCCTTGAAGACGGGGGAAAGGAGTTTAAACCACGCCGGAAGGGTTTTATTGAACCGATCCTTTTCGGTCTGGGAAATCGGATTCAGACTCAGGTTATCGCCCGAATAGGTGAATGTGGAAAAGTACCGGTTAAGATGTTTCCCCCGAAATCCGTTTTGGATTACCCGATAAACGAAAATAACATCTGCAATGGATCGGTATTGCTCGTCAAACCGGAGTTGTGCGAATACCCTGCGCCGGTAGAACAACGCGCAAGTGGTGGTGTACAGGTAATTGCTGAAAAAGTATGGCCACCGGGGTTGGAATGTCTTTCTGTAGGCCAGCAAGTCACCCCGGGGGTCAACCACCAGGAAGTTACCGGCCACAAAGTCAGTTTCCGGGTGTTGGTCAAAAAAATCCAACACGGCCTTTAGGGTTCCCGGGAGATATTGTTCATCTGCATTCAGGTGACCAATAATTTCTCCACCTGCCTGGTCAATGGCTTTGTTGAGGGCATTGTACATACCCTTGTCCTTTTCCGAAGTTCCCTTTACATCTGGTGAAGATTTCAGCCATTCGGCTGTGCCATCGGTTGATCCTCCATCCATAATAATGTGCTCACACAAGACCTCCTGGTCCATGACGGAGGCGTGGCACAGCCGCAAGTATGGCAACATATTGTAACTCGGAGTTACAATAGAAATTCGGGCTTGTGAAGAGGTCATGGTCAACCTAGATCGCCAGGCAATTGTCGGGTCTATAGAATATGGTTGTAGACTTATCCATAAAGACTCCCGGGGCTATCCCCCAGAAGTCGAGTTGACGGAATCCTTTCTGCAGCATGAAATCGATGCCGGCCTTGTATTCCTCTCGTTCAGCATCATCCAACACCATCACCCCGCGTGCCGAAAGGGCTTCCACGCTGCGCTTAACGCAATTGACCCGATCACGACCATCAACGATGATCACATCATATTTCTCACCGGTACGACTTGCAAACCCTGCATAGTTGCCATTGGTATCAAGAGCCACTAACTCTACCTTAACGTTGGCCGGCACCTGCTTTGAGATTTGAGCGTGCCAACCTGTTTCATGTTCAATGGCTGTCACCTTCCGTACTCGGGCCCCATAATACATAGTTGAATTGCCGCTCCCAAACTCGAATACAGAGAAATCCGGCTGAAGGCGCTGACTGATAAAGTGGATAAACGAATAGGTCACCCACGGAATCGGCTGATTAGTTGCATCCACCGGCTTGAGCTGCCGGTAGGAGGAAATCCATCCGGTCTGGACCAAATACCCTTGCCATTGAAAACTCATCAAAATGCGGGTGATCTTCCATTGGCTGAAGACCTGAAACAGTTTGCTGATTTTGGATTGACTCATGAGCGGCGGGAGGTAAGAATATGGAATGGGTTAAAGGACCGTGTCATCGACCAGAATACAGGTCTGGTTTTTGCCGTTAATAGAAAGCAAAAGTAACCCGTAAATGCATATGAAGCCAGACCAGCCACCGCGGCCCCAATCAGTCCCATCTGCCGAATGAGCACATAGTTGAGCCCGATATTGAGCAGTCCGCCCAGTACCAGCATGGTCATCCGAAACAACTGAAGGTTTTCACTGATGATCCACTTCCCATTGGCCACCCCCAGAAAGATGAAGACACTGGACCAGATGTACAACACCAGAATATCCGCTGCCGGTGCAAATGCTGCTCCAAACAAGAGTTGAACAATAAAGCCTGAGAGGAAAGTCATGGGAACAGCAACACCCAATGAAATGAGTACCATGACGTCATAGAGTTGCTGCATACGCATGTAGTACAACGATTCG
Source organism: Cyclobacteriaceae bacterium (assembly GCA_044223085.1). Lineage (GTDB taxonomy): Bacteria > Bacteroidota > Bacteroidia > Cytophagales > Cyclobacteriaceae > ELB16-189. The sequence goes on along the minus strand of JBGAMI010000007.1, from coordinate 72,832 downwards.
TCTTTTTGCTTTGCGTTGAGGATTGCGGGAAATACAGAAGCGCAAAGGGTGACGGGAATGAAATTCCACATATCGCTTAATCGGGAGGCAACTCCATAGTGCCCCAAAGCTTCATTGCCCAGTATCCATTTGATCATCAGTTGGCCCATTCGTGAATACACCACCACCGCCAGCGAGGCAAATATCAGGGGCCAGCAGTCTTTCAGCAGTTGGCGCGCAGTTGTCATGTCTATTGTCCAGTTGCGCAGGGTACCCTGAGTTTGCGCATAATAATATATGAGCCCCACCGCCAGCACAAAGAAATCGAGTACATAGCTATAGGCAAACCAAACCAGGGATGACTCATTGAGCACCAGAACAATTCGCAACAGGGATATGGCGACCAGTGCAATCATTTGACTCCAAACACCATATTTGGATAAGACCCTTGACTGAAAAAAATACTCAATAATTCCGAAGGTTTCAAAAAAGGTACCGGTGCCAATAATATAAATCAAGTACCGGGTGGTGGGATCTGGCTCATATACTGACACCACGGCCACGATGAGGAGAAACATCACGGTTGCAGCTGCCATCCTGAGAACAAAAGCTGTACCCAGGATTTTATCTTTTTCTTCTTCACGCTGAATGAGTTCCCTGACCACGAGTGTATCAAGTCCCAGGGTAGCAATCACGGCAAACAAACTGACGAAGCTCAGGGCGTAGTTGAGCAGACCATAGGGACCGGGGCCCAGGTAGCGCGCCACATATGCCCCGATAAACAAGCCTGATAACAGTCGCAGGATTTTATCAGCGAACATCCAACCTGTATTGAACAGGTATTTCTGAAAGCCCGGCTGGGCGACTATTTCCCTGATCGATTTAATGGTGCGCGTGTTTGTGTATCCTTCCGCAAGTCAGAATTGATTCATTTTTTCAATCACCCGATGAATCTCATCTTTGGTGTGAAAGAAAGATATTGGTAAGCTTAGTGTTGTGGCATGAATTTCCTCCGAGATTGGGTACGGGCCGCCCTCCAGATACCCCTTCATCGCTAACTGACGGTGAGGCGCCACCGGGTAGTGAACCTCGGTCATGATTTCGTGCTTCCGAAGGTACTCGCGCAACTCGTCCCGCCTGGGGTGGCGCACATTGTAAATATGATACACGTCCTTATAATCAGGATGAACCACCGGCTTGATGAAGTCCTCTTTCAGGCCAAGGTGATATTCCGCGGCGAGTGCCTGCTTGTGCTGGTTAATGGCATCTAACGATTCCAACTTGATCCGGAGGAATCCGGCCTGCACCTCATCCAGTCTGGAATTGACACCCGCTATTTCGTTGTAGTACTTTTTCTCTGAACCGTAATTCCGGTAGAGCATCATCTTCCTGGCAAGCGCTTCATCGTCGGTGGTGATACACCCCGCATCACCCAATGCACCCAGATTCTTGGTGGGGTAAAAGCTAAAGGCTCCAAAGTCGCCCCAGGTTCCCGTCATCCTGCCCTTAAAGGCGGCCCCGTGCGACTGCGCGCAGTCTTCAATCAAACGGAGTTTGTGGCGATCTGCCAATTCCTTAATTGCACCCATTTCACAGCTTTTTCCGTACAAGTGCACCACCATGATGGCCACTGTCTTCGGGTTGATGGCCTCAGCTATCCGAAGCGGATCGATATTATACGTCGTTCGATTTGGCTCCACGAGAACCGGACGCAAGCCGCAGTTCAATACAGAAAGTATGGTGGCGATGTATGTATTGGAGGGAACGATCACCTCAGCACCGGCCGGGAAGTCAAAACACTTCAACGCCAGGGTTAAGGCATCCAATCCGTTGGCAACTCCAACGCAGTGTCGGGATGAGTTATAGGTAGCAAATTCTCGCTCAAATTCCTTCACTTGTTTGCCCAGCACAAACCATCCGCTGTCAAGCATCTCGTCAAACCTACGGCGGTATGCATTAACAAATGGAGCGTTTAGTTTGCGAAGGTTTTCGTATTCAATCATGAATAAGGTTCATAAACATAGTCCTCCTGTGAAAAGTACTCAGATGCCAGGACCATCAGGATGGCATCGGGTGTAAAGTTATACATCTGATGCCAGTCTGCCGGCTCCAGGATCAGGCATTTGCCGGGATGATCCAATACAAATTCCTCCTCTGTTTTGCCGTTATTATTTCGAATGGTGCATGAGCCCTTCAAACAGACCGCGGCCTGAATGGTCTTATGGTGCCGATGACCACCGCGAACAGAATCATCCACACCATAGATGTAAAAGAGTCTCTTGATTTCAAAGGGGATTACCCGCTCAATCACGGTAAGGTTTCCCCGCTTGTCCGTAAAGGTTTTCAAATCAATGATGTGAGCCACTCAGTTAATTGTTTTCAGGTCGACAACAAAGTAAGTTCCTTGTACCTTTCTTTTCAGATCCAAAATGAATGTTTTAATTCTTTTTACGGGCGTTTCACGTGCCGGTTCAACCACAAAACCGAATTGCTGTTTCAATTCACGGTTAATGGCTAGCAGGCTCCCCAGGTATTTATTGTATATGCTATCCACAGAAGCATTGCTCAGGTCATAACAACCCAGGTCAACCTGATTGCCGGCCAAAAACCGAACCCAATGAAAGTGAAAAAATACAAGCGGATAGGTTGATCCCGCCGTGTCAGTCACCTGGTACCCATCACCTGCTGGATCTAGTTTGTATTGCTGCACATTCCAGGGGGCGACGCCGCCGCCCAAATGACGAAGTACGTGAACACCCCGGAAGCGTTCCATCCAATCATCCAGGTACTTTTGGTCACCAAATTTTCCGTCCTCCAGCCTGTTGTAACACCATTCGATACACCGTTCGCGCCACCACGTTAACGCGGTCATCCCATCAGCATCGTTTCGGAATGCAATAAACTGCACGCAATAGATTCCATTGGTTAGTGACTGGTCATACTTCGGTGTATACCGATGTTCAGTAATCAACACAGATTGTTGCCCCATCTCATCCAGCAATAGTCCGGGATCCGCATAAAACAAAAGATCCGCATCAATGTAGGTGCATCGGGGAATATTAAAGTTTTTCAGGCAATAGTGCACTGTTGAGGAGGTACATGTCCAGCAATACTCCCCCCGGGACCTGGTGGGTTTGATTCTTAGTAATTCGTCATCTTCAAAATCCGCCAACGATATCACCGTGATATGCTGCAGATTCAATGTCGTTAGCAACCTGAAGGCCTGATCATCAAATGCAAAAATGTACAAGTGAAAAGAGGGGCAATGACGGAGCAGGGATCGATACATGGCAAGGCCACGGCTCAAATAATTGCTGTCAAATAGTGTGCAAAAATGATGCATCAGACGTAGGAGAACAGTTTTCTTCCTGCCTTGCGAACAAAAACCCTTATCCACGAAAGGTTGTTTTTGTGAATAAGTTTCATGGCTTCGTCATGCAATTCATTGAAGTACGGATCGCTGGTGGCCGCGTAGCCTGAACGGGCGATTTCCAGAGCAAATCCAAATTGTTTCTCCAACAAAGCAAATACGAATCCAAGTAGGTAGGATCGTTTGGGGTATTTTCCCTTTTGAAGAGGATTCAGGTAACTCAATTCAGCCCAACCGGGTGACTTTATCAGACAATGGCTCCAAACCCTGGCATCAATCCCCGAAAAGGATTCCACCACCCGCGGGTTGATTCGCTGCGTCCCTTTTACTTCCATGGTGGATAGAAAATATCCCTCCTGATGCATGAAGCCGATCACTTCAGAAAGTTTGTCTTCTCCCTGATAACCATCCAGGATACCCGGTTCAAGTTCCACCAGGAGCACGTTTTGGCGGATCTCATCTGGCAAACTGCGAAACAATCGCAAGTCGGTTCCCTGGGTGTCTGTCTTAAACCAATCAATGCCTGAAATTCCGGCCTCGCGAAGAGCGTCACTTACTCGCATCGCCCTGAGTTTAACCGTTCTCTCAACGTCAAAGAGCCGCTGAAACGACCAGCAACCCAATTTTTCATTATCCGGATGTAGTGAGCTTGAACAAAAAGGCGACTTGGTCAAGTAGAAATCAACTTCATCTTGAGGTAAATCTGTTACAACACGGTTAAATATAAACAGCTTACGGAAGGTTGTCGTTTCCTTTTCCGCAAATCCCATCTCTCTTGAATCCGGGTCAAACCCGATGCAATAGGAATACGGGGCAACACGGGACCACTTGGCATGCAAGCCGCCTGATGCCCCAATATCAATCAGTACGGGAGGGGCAGAAACAAACTCTTCACGCTGAAGAATATGGTCGATAATTTTCATAGGAATCGCAAAATTACCCCTTTTTTGAAGATTATCGGGGGCCTGGCCGAAAAATCAACGACCCAGTATTCTCTTTACGATACGCCTCCAACGATCACCCGATGAGGCATGCCTGTGCTTAAGATAATCAGCAAAGGCCATGACGGCCTCTTTGCATTCAATCATGGGGATTCGCTCTACTAACAAAGGTTCCTGTTGGAGAGTACCTTCATAGGCCGTTGTGCCTCCACTGTGTGTACCGCTATTGTCAAGTCCGATATTCCTGACGAGCGAAGTGCCCGGATAAAGCGTGAGCTTATTTCGAAGAAATGCAGAGGCATGCCATCGGATAGCCCACGAATCATTTTTACCCTGAATCTGGTCCTCCAGCATTTTTGAATTGGCAAATGCTCCCTCGTAATCGAACTGGCGAATCAGTTTTTCATCCCTTAACGCCCTTAGCAATTTCTGCCCGTCGGACTCAAACATAGCCCATCCTCGCCGCCAAGTCGCCCATCCCCAGCAATCCGCTCCACGAAGAAAAAAGGTGGTTGGCAATTTAATGCGAACCGGGTATACATATCCATGGATTGAAATTACCTGCTCATCATGCCGGTACAGGGAAAGCGCCCGATTCATGTAGTCGAGAAAATATGGCGATGTAACAATATCATCCTCCATGACAATTACGGTCTCTTCCGTTTCCAGCACACGGCTGACGCCACCTGTAATCGATCGTGCCAATCCTTTGTTGTCCTCACTTTCCACCAGGCGCACGCTGGCAAAGCCGGTCGTTTGACGAATGAGATCCCGGACAGCCAGCACCTTGGGTTCATCTTCCGGCCGACGGGGCCCGTCTGAAAATACGTAGAGGTCTGTTTGTGCCGAAATTTGATTCCGCTTCAGCGCCTCAAGCGTTAGCGCGGTATGGTGAGGGCGGTTGTAAACAAACAAGGCAATGGGTGCGGGCATGCTGAATGGAATAGCTATCAAATATACACATCATCAACAGCAACGTAATGAATTCATTAAACCCCATGCAGGTCCCTGCGTTGGAAAATAAATCCTTCATAGGGAACTCTATCTCCATCAAGCCAGATAAAGAGTTCGGATGCATACGACTCAACCAGGATGTAATTCTGTTCAAAATGTGTCAGGAATTTTTCACGATCAAGGAACCAACACGGATAGGAGGCCTCATAAATCGCCGGCGGAACACGCTGCACTGTCAACCGATCACCTGAACCGGGATGGAAAGGCATATTGTCAACCACGATGCATTCCGGCCGATGCGCCAATAGTCTGTTAAGTTGATCATGCGGGTTCTCAAGGTATTGAAGTACACAACAAAACAGATACACATCCGGGGAGTGCCCGGCGATTACTTCTTCAACGGAATGATAAAAATGCAATGATTGGTCTTGCAGGTCCTTCTTTCCGATGTCGACAAATTGACTTTGTTCAACCACATTCCAGGATACCGCAGACAATCCGGACAGAAATTTTCTGTTTTGAAAAAAGGTACTCCCCAGCGAACCTCCGAAATCCAGCACCTTCAACACGCCCTGATGCCGGGCTGCGACCCACAGGAGTGCAGCCAGCAGTGGCCAACTATATTCGATTCTATCGAAAGTGACCGAATCCCGCTCATACGCCACCTTTCCGTCGCGAACCTTCAGGGTAGCTTCTCTCACTTTCTCAACAATGGGTTGGGCATCATACCCTCCTGAATTAGCCTGGGCCTGAGTCCACGAATCATATCGCCCAGACCAGCCATATCGAGAACGGGCACGAAGTTGGGAAAACCACCGGGGCAGGATGGGTGGAACAAAGTCTTTCAGGTTCATAGGGGCACCGTTATGAAAAGCAGGGCAACTATCTGGTTCGCATGACCTCCCGAAGGCCAGGCAATGCCAGGTCTTTATGGGACACAATTTCAAGGCCACCGGGCACTTCCCAATCTATGCCAAGGTCAGGGTCATTGTAGCGAATCCCACCTTCGTGCCCGGGGGAATAATACGTATCGCATTTGTAGAGTATTTCCGCGAATGGGCTGAGTACCGAAAAGCCATGCGCAAATCCCTTGGGTACAATCAATTGCTTCTTATTATCAGACGACAATTTAACCGTGAATACCTTGCCGAAAGTTGCCTGGTCGGAACGCAGGTCAACCACAGCATCCAGTATGGTACCCTGCAGCACACGTACCAATTTGGTCTGCGCATGGGGCGGATGTTGAAAATGCAAGCCACGAATCACGTGTTGTGATGATCTCGATTGATTGTCCTGCACAAATTCAATTTTGATTCCCACCTTAGCAAGGGACTGGCTGTTGTAGGACTCAAAAAAGAATCCGCGGGTATCTTCAAAGACCCGGGGTTCCAGAATTCGAAGTCCATCAAAGGGTGTCTCAGTAACTTTCATGACTGGGAGGCTTTGCGTATGGTGTAAACCGTTTCGATGGAGGGGCGGGCTGATTCAATACCAAATCCATTCCCTTCCAAAATCTGCCGGTAACAGGTTGTGTGCAAATCCGTGAATCCGTCGCTGAATTCAATTTCGCGATCCTCAATCCGAAGAGAACGAAAGGTTCGTTTCCCCTGTGTCTGAACCGCTTGGGGCAAATGAGCCGCATCGATACTTAGAAACCACTCTACCGTTGCCCTTTCCAGTATCAAGGTTCCTTCTGCGTAGTCCGAGGTTATTCGCTTAACATGGTTTCCCTTCACCTTCCCAAAAATCCATAACAGCATATCAAAAAAATGGACCCCGATGTTGGTGGCCACTCCGCCCGATTTGGTTTCGTCTCCTTTCCAACTGTGCTTATACCAGTTGCCCCGCGAAGTCATGTACGTGAGATTTACCTTAAAGTGTTTATCGGCAGGGGACGTCAACACCTCCTGCCGCAACTGTTGAATCGCCGGATGCAGCCGAAGCTGCAGAATGGTGTACACTTTTCTTCCGGTTTCCTTTTCAATTTCAGAAAGCGCATCCAGGTTCCAGGGATTAAGCACCAGGGGCTTCTCACAAATGGCGTCGGCCTGGTGGCGCAATGCAAAACGAATATGTGAATCATGCAGGTAATTGGGGGAGCAGATGGTAACAAAGTCGATTTTCTTCCCTTGCCTGCGAAGTTTGTCGAGGTGACGATCAAACCGCTCATACTCTGTAAAGAAATCAGCCTTTGGAAAGTAGGAATCAAGGATGCCAACGCTGTCAAACTTGTCCAGCGCAGCCACCAGGTTATTCCCCGTATCCCGAATTGCCTGAAGATGCCTGGGTGCTATAAAGCCTGCTACACCAATGAGGGCGAAATTTTTCATAGCCGTACTACAACACTGTCTTTTAGTTCATATTGCTCGCCGCTTTCTTCACACACCCCGCGTCCATTCACATCAAATGTCAGCCGATGTCCATATGCACTCATCCAACCAATCTGGCGTCCCGGATTCCCCACGACCAGGGCATAGGCGGGAATATCATGGGTTACTACGGTGCCCGCTCCTACAAACGCATACTCGCCGATCGTATGACCGCAAATCACCGTTGCATTGGCTCCGAGTGTTGCCCCGCGCTTTATCAGGGTTGTTTCGTAGAGATGTTTGCGAACGACAGCACTTCGCGGATTGCTAATGTTCGTGAATACCACGGAAGGTCCGACAAAAACATCATCTTCACACACCACGCCGGTATACAGGGACACGTTATTTTGAACCTTAACATTGTTGCCCAGCGAAACACCGGGTGAAATCACAACGTTCTGTCCCAGATTACAATTTTTGCCGATTCGGGCTCCCGTCATCACGTGGGTAAAATGCCAGATTTTAGTTCCTTCGCCGATTTCGCAACCGTCATCAATTACGGCAGAAGCATGGGCGCTGTACAACGGGTGGCTAGACATGACGGTCAAAAAAAGCTCGGACAGAAGAACAAATATAAGATAACTGATCGGGTTCCATTTCGGTGTGAATTGGAAGCGAAATTACCGATGCGGCCAATTTCTCTGCCACGGGAAAAGTTTCGTTCCGGGTGTTAAAAGATCGAAATGCAGGCTGGTGGTGCAGGGGTATGGGATAATAAATCATCGTTGGCACCTTCACCGCGGTGAGATATTCTTTTAATGAGTCACGAATAACGGACGGCACCGTAAGGGTGTATTGATGGAATACATGCGTTGACCAGGGTGCGCGGTATGGCAATTTTACATTGGGAATGCCCGAAAGATGAGCATCGTAGTAGTCGGCAACAGCCCTGCGCCTGACTTCAAAGTCATCCAGGTATTTCAATTTAACGCGAAGTATTGCCGCCTGCAACGTATCCAGTCGGCTGTTCACTCCCACCACATTGTGTCTGTATTTTACCTGCTGGCCATGATTGGCCAGCATGCGAAGTTTCAATGCCAGGTCGTTGTCGCCCGTAAAAATTGCACCACCATCTCCATAAGCACCCAGGTTCTTCGACGGAAAGAAGGAAGTCGCTCCCGCCCTTCCCAGGGTACCTGCCCGGAATGACTGCCCTGCGCTATTGTAATGCCAGGCTCCCAATGACTGGGCCGCATCTTCAAGTACAACCAACCGGTGTCTTTCCGCGAAAGCCATAACCAAATCCATGTTCGCGCACTGCCCATACAAGTGAACAGGAACAATGGCAACCGTTCTCGAACTAATCTTGGTAGCCGCCTGACTTATGTCCAGGGTATATGTTTCCGGATCAACATCAATAAAAACTGGCACCAATTTGAGCAATGCAATTACTTCGGCGGTGGCCACGTAGGTGTGCACTGGTACCATGATTTCATCACCCGGCTTAAATCCCAGGGCCATCATGGTAAGCTGGAGTGCGTCTGTTCCATTGCCACAGCTAATGACTTGTACACCTCCGAGATAAGCTGACAGTTCATCCTCAAAGGCACGCACCGCCCTGCCTTGGATAAAATCGGTCGACTCGAGTATCTCTTGCATGGCAGCATCCAACTCCGGCTTCAGCCGGAGGTACTGACTGCGCAAATCAACCATTTTAATTTCCTGCATGGTTCAGGTTTTGTTGCCACCGCCATGCATCGCGAAGCGCATCCTCAGCTGTAAGCTCTGTTTTCCATTGAAGCACTTCTGAACTCTTTTGCGGATTGGCATAAACCTTTTCCACATCCCCGGGTCGCCGGGGCCCTATCGTGTATGGCAATTTGACACCGGTAACCCGAATAAAGCTGTTGACCAGCTCAAGTACCGAGATTGGTATTCCCGATCCCAGATTGATGGCTTCGAAACGATTCACAGTACGTTCAATTACCTGCAATGCCCTGACATGCGCCTTCGCGAGGTCAACCACATGGATGAAATCGCGAAGACAACTTCCGTCGGGTGTTTGATAGTCATTGCCAAATACGGTAAGGGATTTTCGCTTCCCGATTGCAGTTTGGGTTATATATGGTACCAGATTACCCGGTATACCGATTGGTAATTCGCCGATGAGCCCGGAGGGGTGTGCGCCAATCGGATTAAAGTACCTCAATGCCAATACACGAAGTGCCGGATCCGCAACAACCTCATCCTCCAGCATTCTCTCACACATTTGTTTGGTGGCCCCATAGGGTGATTGGGCGGGCTTAAAGGGTGTACGCTCGGTGACAGGAATGACGTCAGGCTGTCCATACACCGTACAGGATGAGGAAAAAATAAGATGCTTAACAGAAAATTCCTTCATCAGATGTATCAGCGTCAGCAGAGAGCCCAGGTTGTTGGAATAATACTTGTACGGGTTCAGGACAGATTCATGAACTGACTTGTAGGCGGCGAAATGAATCACCCCGGCAAAATCCGGATGTTTTTCAAAAACCGAACGTAAGGCGTGCTCATCCGCACAATTGACCTGGTGGAATTCAGGCTTTCGCCCGATTATCTTTTCCAATCCGTTGACGAGGGTAAGGTCACTGGCAGACAAATCATCTACCAATATGGGAACGAACCCAGCTTCAATCAATTCAATGGCGGTGTGCGATCCTATGAATCCTGCACCCCCGGTGACCAGTATTTTGGGCTTCATAAACGTGCTGTAACTTGTGATTTGTCGAGAAAACCCTTTACATCATAAACAACTGTCTTTGGGGTTCGGATCACGTTCCAGGGAAGTGTTCGGAATTCCTCATGACTTACCGCGAGTACAATGGCATGATAGGTGGTAGTTAGTGAGGGCTGAAGGGCCAACCCATATTCACGCATCACCTCCGAAGGATCCGCATGAGGATCATACACATCAACCTGAACGCCGAAACTCTGCAGTTCGCGTACGACATCCACCACGCGGCTGTTCCGGATGTCCGGGCAATTTTCCTTGAATGTAAGCCCCAAAACCAATGCTTTGCCACCCTTGATGGGCAAGTCGTGTTGGGCCATTAGTTTAATAACCCGACCGGCAATGTAAACGCCCATTCCATCATTGAGGCGGCGTCCGGCCAATATTATTTCTGGTCGATATCCGACCCCCTCTGCCTTATGTGTCAGGTAGTAAGGATCTACTCCGATACAATGGCCGCCAACCAGCCCGGGCCTGAAAGGCAGGAAATTCCATTTCGTTCCAGCGGCTTCAAGAACCTCGTGTGTATCAATATTCAAACGCTCAAAAATCAAGGCCAACTCATTTACGAAAGCGATGTTAATGTCACGTTGCGAATTTTCAATGACTTTTGCGGCCTCGGCAACTTTGATGGAAGATGCCATGTAGGTGCCGGCTGAAATAATGCTTTGGTATAACTCGTTCACGCGACGAGAAACGTCCGGGGTACTGCCGCTGGTGACTTTTCGAATTGAACTCAACCGATGCTTTTTATCGCCCGGATTGATTCGCTCGGGTGAATATCCACAGTAAAAGTCCGTGTTGAATACCAATCCGCTTTCCATTTCCAGTATAGGCACACAGATCTCTTCGGTACAACCCGGGAACACGGTCGACTCATAAATAACGATATCGCCCTTTTTCAGAACTTTCCCAACCGTGCGGCTTGCACTTATCAATGGACGAAAGTCGGGCTGCTTGTATTCATCCACCGGCGTCGGCACGGTAATAATAAAGTGATTGACCGTGCCAAGGTCCGCAGGATCTGAAGTACAGGTAAGCTGCGTGCTATCCTTTATTTCAGTCGTTGTCACTTCCCGTGTGCGGTCGTGTCCGTTGCTCAATTCTTTAATTCGGGTTGAATCAATATCAAATCCGATCGTAGGAAAAATACGACCGAACTCGACCGCCAGGGGGAGGCCAACATAGCCTAAGCCAATAATACCCAATCGCGTATTCGTCATAGCTTACACATGATAATAATCCCGGTACCAGTCAACAAACAGAGAAATTCCGGTCTCCACAGAAATACGCGGGGTAAATCCAATCAGTTTTTTCAAGTCTTCAATATCGGATTCGCTGTTTGACACATCTCCGGTTTGCATCGGTAAGAAATTCTTAATGGCGCGGGCGCCCAACTTCTGTTCTAGCACCTCAATGAAGTAGCCCAATTCAACCGGGGCATTGTTACCAATATTAAATATTCTATAGGGAGCCCAACTCGTGGCCGGATCAGCCGTCACAGCGTTCCACGACTTATTCTCAACGGGAACATGCTGCATAAGGCCGATGATGCCTTCGACAATATCATCCACGTATGTAAAGTCGCGTCTCATGCGTCCAAAATTATACACATCAATTGGCTCACGATTCAGAATCGCCCGGGTGAACATAAAGAGGGCCATGTCAGGTCGGCCAAATGTGCCGTAGGCCGAGAAAAACCGCAGGCCGGTCACCGGAATGCCATATAAATTTGAATACGCATGAGCCATCAACTCATTTGCTTTCTTAGAAGCGGCGTATAATGCCAATGGATGATCAACGTTATCGCGTGTCGAAAAGGGGGATTTCTGGTTTCCGCCGTATACGGAACTGGACGAGGCAAACACCAAATGCTCCGGCATATTCCTTCGGCATGCCTCCAGAATGTTGAGGAAGCCCGTAACATTGGTATCAATGTACGTGTATGGATGCGTTAGGGAATGACGAACGCCGGCCTGGGCAGCCAGATTCACCACGATATGGAATGACTCACTGGTGAACAACGTATCGATTCCTTTTTTATCAGTTACGTCAAGGAGATTGAATCGAAAGCGTGAAGATGTTTTTAGTAAAGCTAGTCTGTCCCGCTTCAGGTTTACATCATAGTAGTCATTAAGATTGTCAAGCCCCACCACTTCATGACCCAGATCCAGTAATCGCTTGGCAAGATGGAAACCAATAAATCCAGCGGCACCCGTTACCAGTATTGACTTTCCTTTTTGCATATGCCCTGAAAGGGTCAAAATTAGTCAATGCAGTACACTCTATGAAATGACCATATTTTGATAACTTGCTGAAAAATTTCTCATGAATTCGTCTAATAACGATGATATTGATCTGGAGGTTGTAGTCATCCGGCTGATTCGATACATCCGATCCAAGTTCAAAGGAATGGTTATTGCCGCCATGCTTGGAGCGCTTACGCTGGGTGCTCTTACTTTTCTTCAACCCAGACAATATCAGAGTAAGATGATTCTGAGGTCAGACATATTAACAGCACCTTTTACCGAGCGCATCGCTGAGAAATTAAGGCTGATGATCATTGAAAGAAATAGCGATGACCTTGGACGGCTGTTAAACATCACCGCTCAGGAAGCATCACAAATCGGAACGATTGACATTGAGACCGTAAAGAAAGACCCCGTCAACCCCACCAAAGAGGAAAATCTCTCGACATTCGTTGTTACGGTCGAAGTTAGCGACAATGCCCTCCTTCCAAAATTACAACAAGGCCTAATTTACCTTCTTCAACAGAATGAGTTTGTACGCATACGGGTTGCTCAAAGAAGATCTAATCTGACTACCATGATTGCCAAGCTCAATCAGGAAATCAGTGCCTTGGATACCCTTAAGCGGCAACTCATGGCCGGCACCTTAAATACAGGTTCCAAATCAGGTCCCGTGGTGATGGATCCCTCTCACATCTATACCACATTGGTGGATTTGACCCAGCGCAAGGAATCGTATAAATCGGAATTGGAACTGGCCAATAGTATTGAGCTTATAGATGGCTTTACGGCACTTTATAAACCCGTTAAGCCGCATCGCGGAATTGCCATGATGGCAGGTTTTACAACCGGATTATTGATTTACATTATCACTCTTGCCTTGCAGCAGTTGATCAGAAAATCTGAACAGGATGCCCGGTGAACGCGCCACGGCTTATTTTGCTGCTCAGGAAGGAGTTCACTCTGGAACTCCGAAAGCTCAGCGTAGTTGCCGGACTGGGGCTTTATCTGCTGGGTACGATCTTTGTTTACTACCTCACCTTTAGCTCACGGCAAGACCTGATTACTCCGATTGTCTGGAGTTCACTGTTCTGGGTAACCCTGCTGTTCACAGCCATCAGTACCGTTGGCAAAAGTTTTATGGGAGAACGAAAAGGCCGGGAGGTATATTACTACAGCCTCCTGAGTCCGGAATCCATCATTCTATCAAAGATTCTCTACAACTTTTTGCTTTGCACAACAATGGCCCTGGCCGGGTATGGACTATTCAGCCTGCTGCTTTCTGATCCCGTCCAGGAACACGGCCTCTTTATGGCAACTGTTGCGCTTGCCTCCATGGCCTTTTCTACTTCGCTCACGTTGTTGTCCGGCATCGCATCTAAAACCAGCAATGCCCATGTGCTGATGACCGTCTTAGGTCTACCCACGATTATCGGTGTTATCATGCTGGCTGTTTCCAGTACAAAGAATTGTATTGATGGCATTGATCCCTCTGCCAGTTATGATGAACTGCTTACCCTCGGCGCCATAAATCTGCTCGTTTCAGCCGTTTCCTACCTGCTCTTCCCGTATATTTGGCGCAGTTGACGCTGTATGAAAGGCTCTTATTGGAAATATCTGTCTATCCCGCTGCTGATATACGCCATTGTTGGAGGGCTATTGATGACCGTACCCCGGCTCGCGATTGTTAACGAAACCATTCGCGGTCTGTACTACCATGTTCCCATGTGGTTTGGTATGGTGGCGCTGTTTCTTACCTCAACATATTACGCCATAAGACATCTGATGACCAACCAACCCGGATATGATATCCGATCGGTTGAAATGGCGCATACAGGAACACTGTACGGAATACTTGGCATTGTAACCGGCATGATCTGGGCTAACTACACCTGGGGAAGTCCCTGGCATGGTGACCCCAAACAAAACGGAGCTGCCATAGCACTCCTGATCTACCTCGCCTATTTTGTGCTTCGCGGATCACTGGACAACCGCGAACAGCGGGCCAGGCTCAGCGCCGTGTATAATATCTTTGCCTTTGCGGCAATGATCCCACTCATATTCATTATTCCCCGCATGACCAGTTCCATGCATCCTGGAAATGGGGGTAATCCGGGATTCAACATGTACGACCTGGACAATAATATGCGCAAAGTGTTTTATCCGGCTGTAATCGGCTGGATCTTATTGGGATATTGGATTGCCTCACTTCGCATCAGGCTTCGATTAGCCGAAGAACAAATCAAGGAATTGGAGTATGAAAAGAATAACTAGCCTTTCCCTGCTCCTGCTCAGTGCGGTGACAGGATATGCACAGGAAGTTGAAATGGCCGACACCATGCGTTCAGAAGGAAAAATATATGTCGTTGTCGCCATCCTCACCGTAATTTTGGTGGGACTGATCGGATACCTGATCCTGCTGGATCGCAAAGTGAACCGTCTGGAGCGAAAACTGGACGAAAACAAACCCAACTAAGTCCTCCGGGAACGGCTTTGTCGTTGTACCTTTGCGGGATTAGAGCCGCAGGGATATGAAAAAGACACACATTTTCGCTATTGTAGTCATTGCGTCAGCCATAGCTATTATCGTATCAACGGCCGGCGATGCCAGCACATATGTCTCCTTTGATCAAGCCTATGATATGGCCAAAACCGGAAATAAGGCCAGCATCCATGTAGTTGGGGACCTGAAGAAAAATCCGGATGGCAGTATTGTGGGCCTCGAAGAAAGTCCGGATCACCTGTCCTTTTCATTCCTCTTGATTGACGAAAAGCAGCAAGTTCAAAAGGTATATTACAACGAGCCGATGCCCCCAGACTTTACCCGATCTGAAAAAGTAGTGGTGGTTGGTAGCTATCACAACGACCTCTTTGTAGCAGACAAGATTCTGCTGAAGTGTCCGTCAAAATATCAGGAAAATAAGCTGAAAGCCGGGGCCTAAGCCTCACCATCCACATGCTTCACTACTTTATCGGCAATCTTGGCCACTTGTTTGTCATTGGCTCATTTGTAACCGCCCTCATTACCTCCTTTGCATATTGGCGTGCCACGGCTACCAACAACCTTGCCCTGCAAAACGAATGGCTGCAAAACGGACGCATAGCCTTCATCCTGCACTCCATTCTCGTGTTGGGGATTGTCGCAACCCTTTTCAGCATCATCTATAATCACTACTTCGAATACCATTACGCTTACGCGCACTCTTCACTTCACCTGCCCGGCCAATATATGGTTTCCTGCTTTTGGGAAGGGCAAGAGGGGAGTTTTCTGCTGTGGCTGTTCTGGCAAGCCTTGCTGGGGCTGATCATCATGAGGGCTAAAGGCATTTGGGAAGCCCCGGTGATGACCATATTTGCGCTGGTTCAGGCCTTTCTCGCTTCTATGATTCTGGGTGTTGTCATTCCGGGTCTTGATATCAAGCTTGGGAGTTCTCCCTTCGTGCTACTGCGAGATGCCATGGATGACCCCATCTTCAAACTTCAGCCCGATTTTATTCCAAAGGATGGCAATGGATTGAATGCTTTGCTCCAAAACTACTGGATGGTCATTCACCCACCGACCCTGTTTCTTGGCTTCGCCCTAACCCTTGTGCCATTCTCGTATGCGATGGCGGGCCTCTGGCAGAGAAAGTATGTCGAATGGATCAAGCCCGCACTATCCTGGACGCTCGTAGGTGGTGCTATCCTCGGCCTGGGTATCCTGATGGGAGGATATTGGGCTTATGAAACCCTCAGCTTTGGTGGTTATTGGAACTGGGATCCGGTAGAAAATGCGGTCTATGTCCCCTGGCTGGTATTAATCGCATCGCTTCATACCCTAATCACCTACAATACCAGCAAAAGCGGCCTTTCATTTTCTATTATTCTTGTTATTTCCACCTTCATCCTGATTCTATACTCAACATTCCTCACCCGGAGTGGTATACTCGGAGACGCGTCTGTCCACTCGTTTACCGATCTGGGACTTTCCGGCCAGTTGCTGGTGTATCTGTTGTTTTTTGCAGCAGGGGCTGCATGGTTGGTGGCCATTCGGTGGAAAGAAATCCCCACTTCAGAAAAAGAAATAAATACTTACTCCCGCGAATTCTGGATTTTCCTGGGCGCGACAATCCTGTGCCTGATGGGCTTTCAGGTGATGGTGCCCACATCGTATCCGGTGTATAACAAAGTGGTGGGTCTCCTGGGCGGGCATTCCACTTTGGCAATCCCCGGAGATCAACTCGCTTTCTATTCCCGGTTCCAGTTGTGGTTTGCTGTCGCTATTGGTTTACTGTCGGGAACGGCCCAATTCTTCTGGTGGAAGCGCATCGATCGCACGAACATCAAGAAAGAGATGCTTAATCCATTTTTAATTACCCTCGTGGTCTGGGCTGCGGTAGTCGTGATTGGGCAGGTTGGGCAACCAACTTATATGGCCCTGGCCTTTGCGGGTATTTATATCATCGCGTCGGCCGGCAATGTTCTGATCAGACTCCTGAAAACCCAACCCAATCTCTCAGGCGGCTCCATGGCACACATTGGTGTCGGTTTGATGCTGGTGGGTATCCTATTTTCCAGTGGCTACTCCAGGGTAGTTTCCCTGAACAACACCGGGTTGTTGTACAACAATGAGATGGGCACTGAATTTAACCGTGACAACTTGTTGCTTTTTCTGAATGAGCCCAGGACGATGGCTGGCTTTGATATTGAATTTTTAGGTGAACGGATTGAGCCCCGGCACACCTCGGGTTATATCCGCAGAAAAGATGTAGAATTCACAGCAGACCCGTATAAGGTAATTGCACGAAAAGAAATTCTCTTTGAAGGCAAAAAACTCTTTAATGCACAGGATACTATTGAGATATTTCCGGAGAATGTATTCTATGAAATTCAACTGAGACAGAACAAGCAAGTGGCTGCTACGCTTTATCCCCGCGTGCAGATAAATCCATCCATGGGTGGCATCCTTCCTTCTCCGGATATTAGTCGCGGACTAAGCCGGGATTTGTATACCCACGTGTCGTCATCCATGAACCGCGAAACAGAAGCAACCTGGGGTGAAATGGAAGAAGTGCGTGTGAAGATCGGACAGCAGTTTTTTGTGAATGATTATGTGGCTGTGCTGGAAAAGGTTGCTCCGATAAAAACGATCAAGGGCTTCGATCTCAACGATACCGATATTGCTGTTCAGGCCACCATTCGCATCGAAGGGGAGCATGACACTTATTTCGCTGAACCCATTTTTGTCATCCGTGACCAAAAGGAAGTTGGTCGGTTTGCCTTTGAGGTGAGTGATTTGGCGGTGAAAATTACGTTGATGAATATTCACCCCGACACCCAGGAATTTACACTGGGTTTAAACCGCCGTCAAAAAGATTGGGTAATCATCAAGGCCATGGAGAAGCCACTCATTAATGTGCTCTGGCTGGGCACAGGCCTTCTGACGATTGGTTTTCTGATCGCCTTACGTCGCAGGTTGAAGGAAGCCTGAAATCAATTTTCCTGAATGAGGCGATTGATGATGTCTGTTACTGTCATGCCCTCCGCTTCTGCCTTGAAGTTGAGTACAATGCGATGACGCAATACCGCTGGCGCGACAGCCAAAACGTCTTCCATATCCGGAGAATAACGTCCATTCAGCAGGGCATTGCATTTGGCGCCGAGCACCAGAAACTGTGACGCCCTGGGACCAGCACCCCATTCCAGAAAATCATTGGCAATCGCCGATCCTTGCTTACCAGGACGTGTTCGGTGACTAAGTTTAACCGCAAACTCTACCACGTTGTCGGCAACAGGCACCCGGCGAACCAGGTGCTGGAAGTATTGGATATCTTCTGCACTGAGTACTTTTCTTACCGGCACCCGCTCATCGGTGGTGGTCATCTTTACAATGT
Source organism: Cyclobacteriaceae bacterium (assembly GCA_044223085.1). Lineage (GTDB taxonomy): Bacteria > Bacteroidota > Bacteroidia > Cytophagales > Cyclobacteriaceae > ELB16-189. Next base: position 54,387 of record JBGAMI010000007.1, on the reverse strand, counting down.
CCAACTCCTGCGTATACGTGGGATAATCCAGGAAGATGTTAAACATAAATCGGTCTAACTGGGCCTCCGGCAGCGGATAAGTTCCTTCTTGCTCGATGGGGTTTTGGGTGGCTAAAACAAAAAATGGACGAGGGAGATCATACCGCTGACCCGCAATGGTCACCGCGTATTCCTGCATGGATTCCAGCAAGGCTGACTGTGTCTTGGGTGGAGTACGATTGATCTCGTCGGCGAGAATGATGTTTGCAAAAACAGGTCCTTTCACAAAATGAAAGTTTCTTTCCTTGTCCATCGTCTCTGCGCCGACAATATCGGATGGCATTAGGTCAGGTGTAAACTGAATGCGTTTGAACTGAAGGTCCAGGGCATTAGAGATAGTTTGTACCAGTAAGGTTTTGGCAAGTCCGGGCACACCAACCAGCAGCGAATGACCCTGACAGAAAATACCGGTGAGTACGAGACGAACCACCTCATCCTGTCCGATAATAACGCGGGAAATCTCTTTCTTTAATTCGTTATATGAAGCCGCAAGTGCTTGTGCTGCTTCCACATCGCTCGAATACTTTTGCATGCTTGATCAGTTTCAGGGATTATTCAACAATCTTGCACCCTTTGTAAGCAGGGTCAATTTTAATAAAGACATCCTGACGGGCTTTGGTAAACCACTTGTCGAGCATTTTGTCTTTTTTCTGTGCCAGGGCTGCCGCCTGAATTCTGTGCCAATCGTCTTTCAGGTTGGCTTCGTGGGCTGGCAGTCGTCGTTTGAAGTACAGAATTCGCATAGCGTCCTTGCCATCATCCGTACGGTAGGTCAATGGTCTGCTTACGCTGCCCTCCTTCATGCTATCGATGGCAAAATATACTACCGGGTCAAGGTCCTTGATCGATATCTTGGTTCCTCCATCCTGGTCGGTGAAGAAGCCGCCATACCCTTTGGTACGTTGGTCATCCGAAAACTGTTTTGCGGCTTGTTCGAATTTGGTACTGTCTGCGATAATCTTTCGACGAAGGCTGTCAAGAAACTTTTCGGCGAGTTTCAAATCATCCTTGGAAGGTGCCGCGGCAATCAATATCCCCCGGGTATTGTATTCATTACCCCGTCGATCAATCAACTGCAGGATGTGGAAACCAAAGGGTGATTCAAAAGGTGGAGAAATTTCGCCAGGCTTCACTTTGAATGCCATCGCCTCATAGGTTGGCACCATCGTGCCCCGGCCAACATATCCATATTCGCCTCCATTGTATTGTGCGCTGGGGTCTTCCGAGTATTTGCGGGCAAGCTCATTAAAATTCTCGCCTGCCAGAATCCGTTCCCGAATGTCCATCAACTTTCTCCGGGTAGCATCCTTTTGTTCCTCGCTGACTTTGGCCACCCGAACAATCTGGGCTACTTCAACATCTGAACTATATAGCGGTAAGCTATCTACCCGACTGAAAAAACGTCTGACTTCGGCAGGCGTGATGCTCAGGCTCTTCGTGATCTTTCGCTGCATCTCATTGCTCAATAATTGTTCCCGCACCTGATCGCGAAGCTCAACCTTGATCTGCTCGAGGGTCTTACCATACGCCCGTTCCAGTTGCTCCGGTGAATTATTCGAGTTCTGCAGGATCATGTTCATCCGCTGTTCGGTATTCGCATCCACTTCCGCACTGGTGACAACCACTGAGTCAATTTCCGCCTTGGCCACCAACAGCTTGGTCATCACCAGTTGGCTTAGAATACCACAACGCGTTTCTTCAGAGGCGGTACCGCCGTTGGATAAATAATTCTGATAAGCACCCTCCAACTCGGATTTGAGGATGATGTAATTGTCGATCTTGGCAATGATCTTGTCGGCCACGAAACCCTTAGCTTCCTGCGCCACAGCCACCTGCCACCCCCCGAGCAACAGGAGGCTAATGATCAAATATTTCGAAATTCTGTTGTTTGACTGCATTTTCGTACACTTCGTCTTCGAGCGCCCTCGCAAGTTCCACTTTTCTTTTGTTTAAGAGAATATTCCGGATGTCTTCTTTCACGAATTCCAGGGGGGAAATATTGTCAGAAATCTGGTAAGCATCGACTTTCAGGAAATAGAGGAATTCACCGTCGGTGGTTTCATAGTAAGGATTCGTTTTGAGAAACTGGATCTTATTGGGGATTTCCGCAATGGGTGAATTCACCACCAGCTTGTCGAACTCAATCCAACTGCTATCGCTCAGGTGATAAGCCACTGAAAAACTAAGGCAATAGGACTTCAGTTCACCCTGGTCCTTTTCCTTATGGGAAAAGAGCATCTCCTTCACCTTATTTGTACGTGGCGCCGACTTGGGAACTTTGATATAGGTTCCCTGCACAATATTCTGCTTGAGGATAAAATTATCTACGTGGGCCTTGTAATAAGTTTCGATCGCTTTATCACTAATACTATCCTTGGCGCTGAGGTGCTGAGCGATATAATAGTTCTGATACTCAAATCCAATCAGGCTATAGCGGTAATCCAGTACTTTTCGTTCCACCTCTGCCTGGTTAATGTTGATCTTCTTCATGGCTTCGCTGATCAGCAACTGCTTCCGGATCCAACTGTTGATGTAAGTAGTTATCCGGGCTGCGCTGTCATCCGCCGTAGAACTCTGATCAACCAGGCCAATCAATTCATCCTGATAAAGATATTTATCATAGACACGGGCCACAGCCTTACGCGAAGGAGTCTGGCTGCCTTCATCTTTCTTTCTTTTGATCAGGTCACACCCCTGCAACCAAAAGGTAACAGCGATGAGGACCACCCAAACTATACATGTATGAACAAAATGCTTCTTCACTTCTGTGTCAATTCCCGTATAACGGATTTCTGATTCTTCTTATTGATCTTCACGGGGTATTTTTCTCTCAATTGATTCAGCCATATCTTTTCCTGTTTGTCCTGATAGTCAGCAAGCACCTGTGCCCGGGCTTCTCCTAATGGACGAATACCGGCGGGCAAGAGGCGCTCAACCTCCACAAGATACTCGGTTCCATCTACTTCCGTACGGTGCACGCCAATTACCCATGATACCTTGTCAACAGCTTTGTTATCGCCGCGCTGGTAGTTGCGAAATGGGATCACGGCCTTGAACCTGGCCAGGTCGTCCTGCCTCAATGAGTCGCCCCGGGAAATGCGCTGATCCATTTGATCCATAAAACTCTTATCCGTGGAAGAGAAAAGTCGGGCCCGCAGGCGCTCTCCCGCCTGATACTTGCTCTTGTTGGACTCATAGAAAGCTTTAAGCACCATGGTATCTGTAGGTACATGCGTCCAGATTTCCTTTTCCATGATGGTAAACAGCAAGATTCCTTCTTCATATTCTTTGAGTAACCGTCCCAGCTCAGGATGTTTACGCACCAGGCGCTGCTCTTCCAATTGTCCGAGCCTGGCATCAACCATCAGGTCCATCAGTTGCTGCAGGTACTCGCCGGGACTCATGGCATTGGCCTTCTGATTTTGCCGGACAAAGTCAACAAACTCTTTCACCGTGACTGATGAGGCACCAAATGAGAACAGGGTCTTGCTGCGCAACACGTCATCGCCCGTAAACTTCCAGTGTCCCTTGGTAAGGCTGGTGTCAGCCAGCGCAAATACCTGCTGTTTGGTGTCGTTTGATTCTGTATAGCCTTGATTCTTTTTTTCCTGCTCACGGCGGTGCTTGTCCGCCAACTGCACGCGTTCATCACGACTTACTTTTTGACGCAGGCTTGCTTCCAGGTCTGCAAATGGCGCCAGGGGTATTTTGCGTATCAACTTCAATAAATGCCAGCCATACGCTGTCTTTACAGGATCTGAAACCTGTCCAGGTTCTTTGAGAGAAAAGGCTGCAGCTTCAAACTCGGGTACGCTGACCAGCGCACCAATTCCAAATGGGCGCAGCTTTCCGCCACTGTTTTTGGTTGCAGGATCTTCCGAGTATTCCTTGCAAAGGTCTTCCCACGCCCTGCCTGCCTTCAATTGGGCTTCAATTTCAAATATTTTGTCCTTAACCTTTTTGTCGTCGGTACCGGTTGTGCGCAGCATCAAATGCGCGACTTCTACTTCACCCCGGGCAGGTCTTCGATCTGTTACAAGCACGATGTGATACCCGAATCGCGTTCTCACCGGCGCCGATACCTTGCCGACCGGTAGGGTGAAAGCAGCCTCTTCAAATGGATACACCATCTGCAAGGCAGAGAAGTATCCAAGGTCACCCCGGTTCATTTTGGCTGAGTTGTCTTCAGAAGCTGTCGAGGCTAGCGCATTAAAGTCTTCGCCCGCCAAAATCCGGTTGCGCAGGGCCACGATCTTTGCATAGGCCGTCGCGGTATCACCAGGAGCCGCATCCGGCTTGACCAGAACAAGAATATGTGAAGCCCTCACTTCCTCACCCAGACGCTGATAGGCCTCATGGGTAAGGCGTTCAATATCCTCCTTGCGCGCCTGATATGGCTTGCGTACCTCCTCGCGGTAGGATTGAAATTCTTTCCTGAAAGCACTTGTCGTGTCTAATCCACGGGTGCGTGCCTCCGCAACCTTCAGCTTGAAATTGACCAGAAGGTCGAGGTAGTTATTGATCTTCGATTCGGTAAAGTCCTCTGGCTTGAGCGTATTCTTCTTATAGAGATAAATGAATTCGCCGGTGGTCACTGGTTCATCCCTGACCGTAAACAGCACCCTGTCCTCTTCGGAGTATTTATTTTGTGCTTGCGCGGAACCAAGCACAGCCATCAACAGGATCAAGGGAACTTTTCGCACGAATTGTAAGGGTTAAAAACGTGCAAAAATACGAGTCTGGCAACGGATAGCCAAAGATTGCTTTATCCCACTTTCTTGGTGAGGACGCATACATTACGACCATTTCGGCGAACGTAGGTAACGCTGTCCATGATTGACTTTACCAAGCGAATGCCTAATCCCCCTTTGCGTTTGGTTTGAATGAGATTATCAATGGCCGGCTCTTCAAAGCGATTAATGTCGAACATTTCTCCTTCGTCCATGATCTCAAAAATCAGTTGCCCCTGTGACTTTGTTTCAATATGCACTTCAAGCACATGGTCTGGATTGCACTGGTGAGCATGAATCATCAGGTTAGAACACATCTCATCAAGGGCGAGAATGATTTCATTAAGCACTACATCAGACACGACAGTGCCCCGCAGTGATTTCCTAACGAAATCACGCACCCCTTTCAGGTTCTCGAGACTGCAGCCGATTTTATACTGATAATTCATTTGCCAATTGCTTAGCCTCCTGCTTGGTTACCCGGATATGCAGCAAATCCGCCAGACCCAGGATCTGAAATGTATTCGCCACCTTCTCCTTCATGCCAAACAACACCATCACAATTTTCTTTTCCTGAAACTCTTCGATGTAAGACATAAACACCCCCAACCCGGCGGATGAAATGTATTCTAACGCACTACAGTCAATCAGAATCTTCCTCGCGCCCTCACCCACACTCTTGGCAATAGCCAGGTCCAACTCAATGGAGGAACTGGCATCGATTTCACCCACCACTGCCAGTAGTTCGGTTCCATCTTCCTGTAATCGCTTGATGTGTACCATAGTATTGTAACGAGGTTGGTTGGTATTGGTTGATCTAACTTTATTTATCTGAATTTTACAATAAGAACGGTATAGTCATCGTCTATCTCTTCGGTCCCCGTGTATTCATACAGTTTTTTGATCAAATGATCCTGAATTTCACGCGGGCTTCGGATAGCCACCTCAGCAATGGTGCGCCCAAGCAATTCCAGTCCAAATTCCTCACCCCGCGGGCTCTTGGCTTCGGTAATGCCATCGGTGTATAAGACCATGACGTCGCCGGTTGCGTAAGAAAAACAGTTGGCTTCGACAATCTGTTCATACTCCTTTCCTTTCACCATGCCCAGAGCAGCACCCTTGTCAACCAGGTATTCAGGTTTGGAGGTGGCAGCACGGTACCACAGCACCGGACAATGACCTGCGCGTGAATAGAATATCTTTTTGTCGCGGGTATCCACCACAAAATAAGTGGCTGAAATAAATGAACCGCGCTCCAGACAATACCGTAACGCCCGGTTTGCCCGTACCATGAACTCTTTGGGATCAAGACCTTGCTGGGCAAGGCTGTGGAAAATCCCCTTCATCTGAGACATGTGAAACGCCGCAGTCGTTCCTTTGCCCGATACGTCAGCGATGATCAACCCGACCTGGTGATCATTGATACGTAACGTGTCGTAGTAGTCGCCCCCGACTTCGTCGGCTGATTCAGAAAAAGCAGCCATTTCAAAATCAGCATCCGTTTCAAGCCGATTCGGAAGCAAACTCTTCTGAACGGTCTTGGCAATTTTCAGCTCTTCCTTGTAGCGTTCGTTTTGAATGGCCTCGCGCAACAGCCTGAAGTTCTCGATGGATATACCGGCCTGGTTGGCGAAAGCCGACACGATCTGCATCATCTCTTTGTTAAAGCCGTCTGGCAACTCCTTAAGCAGTGCCAGGGTGCCTATTCGCTCGCCTTTCACCTGAACAGGGAATGCCATCAAGGACCGATACCGCGTTCCCTTCAGGCTACGAAGGTGATCTGATAAGTTGCGTGTACGGTCACTGCCCTGATCCAGTATGCCTTTGATGTTCTTGTTAACGAGGTGTTCCTTGATCCGGGCGGCTTCACCTTCCGTTATCTGATAGGTCTGAAGCCTCGATTGCTCCTGCTCACCTTTGATCTCCAGCCACGCCGCATCTGCAAATACAGAGCTTACCGAACTTTCAAGTAGAATTTTATAAACACTTTCTTCATTCTGTTCGGTTTGCACCGACTGACTGATGCGCTGAAAATTAACTACCTCCTCCAACTTTTGCTCGAATACCGAGGAGGTGGGCAGGTTAAAGAGAATAACCAGAAAGGAGAAGATACTATACAGCATCACAAAAGAGTACAGGTACACATTGAATATATGTTCCGGGAAATCCAGAAATACTTCAGTCTGCATCCGGATTTGATCAGAAAAACGATTGACCGTAAACAGGAAGTAGCCGAGGTAAAAAAGGGACAACAACAACAAAAGCAGGCTGGTCCATTTCTGCTTAAAGTTGAGGTAAGCTACCCACTTCATGTTTGCCGATAACACCAGGGCCAGCAAGCCGGTAATAACGCTGATGGTGGTGAGGATCCACTCATCGATGGGAAAGCGGAGGTTATCAGATAACAACACGAGCAAAAGGGCCAATTCAAATACCAACCATCCGCGGATCAGCCACTTCGATTTTTGGTAGAGAATCAATCGCTTCCAGCATGTCGCGGCGGCTACGAGAAAGCTGATCAACAATCCCAGGTTGATCAGGTATTCGATGTCCAGAAAAAATACATTGGATGCCAGGCTCGTAGCGCCCAGCAAAAAGTCGAGCATCCGCAAGGCCAAAGAGATCACCGTGGCCACAAGGCCGGTAGCAAAAACACGCCACAACAAGTCGGTAAAGTTGAGCGATTCATCCCGCTCAATCTTGAGTTTGTAGTAATAGTAGAGACCGATTACATACAGGTCAAGCATCAGCCTGGGTAACCAGGGTGAATCGGCCGTAAGTCCCTTCAGTTCACTAAAAATGACGGTAACATCAGAAAATACCATCACCAGCCAGGCAGCGGTGGCTGCCAGAAAGGCCAGGCGAATAAGTGCTTTCGTCTTCAAGTAAAAAGGATCTGCATTCCCTGAGGAATGTGCTAAGATCGGAAAGTTTTGAAATTACTTGCGGCTATAGTTGGGTGCCTCCCGCGTGATGGTGATATCATGCGGGTGACTTTCCGTCACACCTGCTGCGGTGATTTTTACGAACTTCGCCAACTTAAGTTTCTCGATGTTTTTGGCGCCGCAGTAACCCATGCCTGCTTTAAGTCCACCCACCATTTGAAACAGTACTTCAGAGACCAACCCTTTGAAGGGCACCCGGCCTGAAATTCCCTCTGGAACCAATTTTTTGATGTCCTCTTCCGCATCCTGGAAGTAACGATCTTTTGAGCCATCGTCCATCGCCTCAATGGAGCCCATGCCGCGGTAAGATTTGAACTTCCGGCCTTCATAGATTATCATTTCACCAGGCGCCTCATCCGTTCCGGCAAGTAGTGAACCAATCATTACCGAATCTGCACCGGCAGCAATGGCTTTCACCATATCACCTGAAAAGCGAATGCCTCCGTCGGCAATGATTCTTGAACCAGAACCTTTAACGGCTTTGGCCGCCTCATACACGGCAGACAATTGGGGCAATCCTACTCCGGCCACCACACGTGTCGTACAGATACTGCCCGGGCCAACGCCCACCTTAATAGCGTCCGCACCAATTTTTGCCAGCGCCTTCGCTGCTTCACCAGTAGCCACGTTACCAACAATGAGGTCAAGTTCGGGGTACTTTTTCTTCACCTTGCGGGCAGCCTCAATCACGTAAACACTATGGCCGTGCGCCGTATCAATACTGATCACGTCTACGCCCGCCGCACGCAGCGCATCAATGCGTTCGATAATATCCGGTGTAACACCCACGGCCGCACCTACCCGCAAGCGACCGAACTGATCCTGGCAGGCATTGGGTTTATTCTTCTTCTTCAGAATGTCTTTATAGGTAACGAGGCCGGTCAGCTTCCCTTTCTTGTTGATAATGGGAAGTTTCTCAATCTTATGTTTCTGCAATAAAACTTCTGCGCGCTCCAGGGTGATACCTTCAGGTGCCGTGATGAGGTGCTCACGGGTCATGATCTGTTCAATGGGGAGTGACATATCTTTCTGGAACCTGAGATCGCGGTTGGTAATGATGCCCACCAGTTTGCCGTTGCCATCAATTACGGGGATGCCTCCGATTTTGAATTCGCGCATGATTTTCTCCGCATCACGCACCGTTGAGTTGATCCGGAGAGTAACAGGGTCCAGAATCATCCCGCTCTGTGAGCGCTTTACTTTGCGAACCTGATTTGCCTGCGCTTCCAGGGACATGTTTTTGTGAATGAATCCTATTCCGCCTTCCAGGGCCATGCCAATCGCCAAGGCGGATTCAGTAACCGTGTCCATTGCCGCAGATACCACGGGAATGTTCAATTTGATATTATTGGTAAGGAAAGTGGTTGTATCCGCCTCGCGTGGGAGCACCTCGCTATAGGCAGGCACTAACAATACGTCGTCGTAGGTGAGGGCTTCGAAGAGAAATTTGCTGGAATCGAGGGGCATGGCAAATAATTTAGGATTCATTATTTGCCGGGCAAAGCTAAGGCCCCCGAGGGTCATTCGCTAATAAACCGGCACCTGGCACCTAATTAAATCCACAGGCCGGACACCGTTCAGGATTCATTCGAAAAGCGGCGATTGAACGCTATATTTGGGCATGAAACACGGATTGCTTGTTATTTTTTGCTGCTTCATTTCTGTGGCAGCCTCCGCACAATTCCAAACTGGCAAGGCTTCCTTCTATGCTGACAAGTTTGAGGGCCATTTGACAGCTAATGGCGAAAAGTACCGCCATTCGCGCCTGACGGCAGCCCATAAAACCCTGCCATTCGGCACTAAAGTAAGGGTGACCAACCTGGGAAATAACAAATCAGTTGACGTGGTCATCAACGACCGGGGCCCCTATGCCGATGGGCGCATCATCGACTTATCCAAGTCTGCCGCGGAGGTACTGGGATTTGTGAGCCAGGGATTAGCCGATGTGCGCCTGGAAGTAATTGACGCCGGCAGTGGAAAGATCGTAACCGATGTTCGACCGACTGACCAGGTGGCCGTGGACGAAAAAGAATATTATGACTTCGAGATCTCGAGGATGGTTCCGCGTGGTTACGGCGTTCAGATCGGGACCTATCAGGAATTGGTAAACCTGATGCGGCTTTCTGAGAACCTCAAGAACTCTTACAAAAAGCGCGTGGTGGTTCAGGTGAAAGTATTGAACGGCATAAAGTACTACAGCCTGATACTTGGCAAGTTCCCTAGTCGTGACAAAGCCGACCGGTTCCTCAGTGGTATCCGAAAAAAGTATCCCGATGCGTTCATCACAGAGTTTAATACCCTGCGCTGATCAGCCTAAGTTCTACTTCATCCATAGGATTTGATTTAATCCGGTAATCGCTTTCAATACAGGCTGCGGAAGAATAGTTTTCGCAATATTTGATCTGTGGAACTCATCGGTTATCTCGCATCTGTTTTTATTGGATTAGTGCTGGGGTTGCTCGGTGGCGGAGGTTCCATTCTCTCCATCCCTATTCTGGTATATCTATTTCATATTGACCCTGTTCGCGCCTCGGCTTATTCATTATTTATTGTAGGCACCACAAGCCTGGTTGGTGCAATTCCGAAACACCGGCTTCATCTGGTTCACTTCCGCACTGGTTTCCTCTTTGGAATTCCATCTATCGCCAGCATTTTCATTACGCGCAAATGGATCGTTCCCGCCATACCTGATATTATCTTTCACTCTGCTGACTTTACTGTCACCAAAAGACTCCTCTTGCTGGGCGTGTTTGCTGTTCTGATGGTGCTCGCCGCTATTCCGATGATTCGGGCCAAAAAGGATATCACCTCCAATTCCAAACGCTTTCGGATTTTCCTCGTGATTGTGGAAGGTTCCCTGATTGGCTTCCTTACCGGTCTTGTTGGGGCTGGTGGAGGATTCCTCATCATTCCGGCATTGGTTTTCCTGACTGGCTTACCCTTTAAAACAGCAGTGGGCACTTCACTTTTCATTATCGGGATCAACTCCCTGCTTGGATTTGCCGGAGACCTGATCAATTATACCATGGACTGGCCTTTTTTGCTGACGATTACGGCCCTGGCCATTGTAGGCATTCTTATCGGAAATCAGTTCTCCCGAAGCATTCCTGCGGTTCAGTTACGCAAGGCCTTTGGTTGGATGACACTCCTGATGGGGTTCTATATGCTCTACCGCGAAGTCCCCTCCGCACTTTTATAAGGCCCATTTTTAGCCCATTTTCGGGCATTTCCCTACTTTTTTTCCGTGGATGCAAACAAAAGAGTAACGCGCTCGTTTGAATGATAGTATTACTATCAAAAACATGAGTATTAGTACCACTAGCAGCCTTGTATTCCGTCTCAACGACAAATTGTATTTGCGTGACCCGCAGCATACGGAGTTGGGCAGGAACATTATTCAGGCCAGCATCACCCTGATTGACGAGCTGGGATTTGAAGCTTTCACCTTCCGGAAACTCGCCGATAAGATCAGCTCTACCGAAGCTTCGATCTACCGATACTTTGAAAACAAGCATCGGCTATTGCATTACCTCGTGGCGTGGTATTGGAATTGGCTGGAGTACCGGATTGAAATGGCTACCGCCAACATCAGCGAGCCGCGCACCCGTTTGTTTACATCAATACGTGTGATCACCGAGGAAAAGAAATTTGATCCGGTGTTCGCTTTTGTTGATGAGTCGGCGCTTCACCGCATTGTGGTGAATGAACTCGACAAGACATTCCTCACCAAATGGGTTGACCATGACAATCAGGCTGGGCTTTTTGGTGGATTTAAGAACATCTGCAAAAAGATAAGCGGATATATTGAAGCCATTAATCCCAACTATCCATATGCCCACGCATTGGTGAGCACGGTGCTGCTGGCTGCCAATCAACAACAATTTTTTGTTCAACACCTACCTACCCTGTCTAGTCTGAATCCTGAAGAAACCCCGGCACAACAACACGAGCACCTATACCAGTTTTTGGAAGGTGTCGTATTGAGTGTCCTTCAATAGAAAAAGATGCTTACCAATAACACGATTATAGCTATCCTCCGGGAAGCTGGAATTCTCTTGCACCATAGTATCGATCTTGCCGAAATCCGCCAGGTCGAGATGAACCACCGTTCCTATGCAACGCAGGAGTTAGGCGAATTCAAGCGGGATCTTACCGAGGCTGCTCACCGGCTGCGATTTCTGTTAACAGATATTTATCACCCCGCAGATACCCTGTTCGACTATCTGGCTGAACAGGAAAATCCCATTCTCGCATTTACTCGCCAGCAAGAGGGTTTAGTCGCGGTAATAATCACCCCTGGTCCCTCACCAACATGCACGGTGCTGCAAGCGAGCGGAAATACAGTTTATGAACTGACCCGTGAATTTGTATCACAATGGGTCCACGATGGCCAAGGCTCTATTAATCTGTTATCTATTGTTGCTTATCATACGCCTTTCAGCCCTGCCACTGAAGAAGAGGGTACTCCCAATCCTTTACAGCGATTGATCCGGTTGCTAGGCACTGAACGCCGGGAGATCGCATACATCCTGGTGTATGCCGTGCTTGTAGGGGTGGTGAGTTTGATTCTTCCTGTTGGTATACAAACCACCATCGAGCTCATTTCGGGCGGTGTTGTTTTTAGCTCCGTCTATGTAATGATCGGATTGGTGCTGGTCGGCGTGATTGTTGCCGGAGCCCTGCAGTTGGTGCAGATGAGCATGGTGGAGTACTTGCAACGGCGGGTATTCGTCAAGGCCGCTTTTGACTTTGCCTACCGAATGCCGCGCCTGCAACTTGAAACGCTGCAGGGACAATATCCACCCGAACTTGTCAATCGTTTCTTTGAGGTCATGACGGTGCAAAAAGGGTTGCCTAAACTGCTGATTGACCTATCTGCGGCAGCCGTTTCCATACTGGTGGGGTTATTATTGATATCGTTGTATCACCCCTTCTTTGTTCTCTTTGGTGTAGTACTCCTCACGGTGCTCACCCTGTTGTTTTTGATCACGGGGCCCCGTGGATTGCGTTCATCTATTCTGGAATCCAAATACAAGTTCAAGGTGGTGCATTGGCTGGAAGAGTTAGGCCGATCCATGAGCACATTCAAGCTGGCGGGGAATTCTGATTTGCCTATTCAACAAACGGATTACAATGTGAACAGTTACCTGAAAAACCGGAAGGGACACTTTCAGGTGTTGATGACACAGTTCTCGTTTATTATTTTCTTCAAGGCTGCTGTCACTGGCGGATTGCTGATTGCAGGCACTATGCTGGTGGTGAACCGGCAGATCACCCTGGGTCAGTTCGTTGCCTCAGAGATTGTAATCATCCTGATTCTGAATGCTGTAGAGAAAATCATTATGAATCTCGATGTTGTATATGACTTGCTCACCGCGGTGGACAAAATTGGTCAGGTGACTGACTTGTCGATTGAGCGGACTGGCGGTCTTGACTTTCCCTCCAGGCAGTCACCCGGGCTGCATGTGCAGGTGGGCAACCTTAGTTATCCAAAGGGAGGCGGGCTGTTGACGTCCATCAACTTTAACCTCGAGCCCGGCTCGGTGGTCTGTGTGGCTGGGCCTGGAGCATCCGGCAAATCCACCTTGTGTAATATCATCAGTGGTTTTTATTCGGGTTATGAAGGAGCCGTGCTGTTGGACGGATATTCCATGCGCGATTTGGACCTAACGCACTTGCGCGAAAGAATCGGCCGCAACGGACGTCACGAGGATCTGTTTGAAGGAACCTTGCTGGACAACCTCACAGTCGGAAACCGAACAGTCACGACTGAATTTGTTTTGCGCGCAGCTGACCAGGTGGGCCTTACACCAGAGTTGGCCCGCTTGCCTGATGGCCTCGGCACCCGCGTAGTGAGTTCAGGCCACGGACTTCCGGCATCCTTGATTCAGAAGATGCTGTTGGTGCGTGCTATTGCCAAACAACCTCGCCTGCTCATTCTTGATGACTTCGGAACCGGACTCACGCGTCCTGAAAAACTATCACTGATTGACTCGGTGGCTGGTACGTCACGACGTTGGACGGTACTGATGGTATCCAACGATCCTTTGGTAATGGCCTCTTGCGACCGCGTGCTGGTATTAAGAGATGGTGCCGTCTATAAAGAAGGGACGTTTGCCGAAATAAGTAAAGATGCCTGGGTACAAACGCTGATTGGATGACCATGAAAAACGAAACACAAAACTCACTGCGGCATCCTGAGGTCTTATACTCCCTTCGGGTGTTGCAAACCCCCCGCTCCGGCCGACGCCTTGCCCGGATTCTGCTGGTATTATTTGCGCTGTTTATTGCTGTATTGTTTCTGCCATGGCAGCAGAATATTCATGGCCGTGGATCTGTTACCGCTCTTTCACCGGGCAACCGACCACAAACAGTTGAGACTACCATTGCAGGTCGGATTCAGCGTTGGGTAATTCAGGAAGGTCAATTTGTACGAAAGGGTGACACCATCGTGGTGATCAGTGAAGTGAAAGAAAAGTATTTTGACCCCAATATGTTGTTGCGTCTCCGGGAGGTGATCCAATCCAAGGAGAAAAGCCTTAGCTCCAAAGAGCTTAAGTCAAATGCCCTGCAGCGGCAAATCAAGGCGTTGGAAGATGGAATGAAATCCAAGGTGGAGCAATCTCGTAGCAAACTTGAGGCGGAGCGGGTCAGGTTTAACAACGCCAAGAACCAGTATGAACGGAACAAAAAGCTATTTGAGGCAGGCAATATTCCGTTGACCAAGTTCCAGGACATAGAATACAAGTATCAGGGCAGTGAAGCCGACTTCGTGAATGCTGAGATTGAAATTGAACGTGTGCAGGCGGAGTACCTCGACAAAATCAATAAGGCAGAGTCAGATCTGAACAATACTCTATCTGAGCGCTTCGATACCCAGGCTGACCTGGCCAAACTTAAGAATGAGTATGTCAATCAACAGATTCGCAGCCAGCAGTATTTTATTCAGGCACCCCAATCGGGGATGGTGGTCAAAGCCACCCAGGCCGGAATCGGAGCTACCATTGCTGAAGGGGAAGCTGTTTGTACCATCCTCCCACAGTCGGATGATGTGGCTGTAGAGATGTTTATACGGGCCATGGATGTTCCTTTGGTAAGCATCGGTCGAAAGGTGCGTATTGAATTTGATGGCTTCCCCGCATTGCAGGTAACCGGTTGGCCCAGCGTTTCTGTAGGATCGTTTGGCGGTACGGTCAAGGTGGTTGACTTCGTCAATACCCATCCAGGTGAGTTCCGGATTTTGGTGGTTCCTGATCCACAGGATGAGCCCTGGCCGGTACAGCTGCGCAATGGAAGTGGCACCAAGGGATGGGTTATGTTGGACAGTGTACCGCTGTGGTACGAGTGGTGGCGACAGCTCAATGGATTCCCCGCCAGTTTGTACAAAGAGCCGGCTCACGATGCTTCGAATCAGAAAAAGAAAGAAACCAAAGAAAAATGAGCCTGAGACTTTTCATCGTTGCAGTGTGCTGCACCCTGGCTGGTCCAGTATGGTCACAGCCTGCACCGTCTTCCCCCGACAGTTCAGTCGTGGTGAGCCTGGATCAGTTCTATGGAGAAATTCTTCGATATCATCCTATCGTGAAGCAAATCCGTTTGTTGAGCGAAACAGCTCTGCAGGAAGTAAGGCTGGCGCGGGGTGCGTTTGATCCCAAGGTTGAAGTGAAGTGGAATGCCAAAGAATTTAATGATAAGGAGTATTATAACAAATCGACGGCATACCTTCAGTTGCCATCCTGGTTTCCGGTCGATCCAAAAATAGGTGTCGATCAGAATAGCGGAGCATTCATTGATCCTGAAAATGCTGTGCCTCAGTCGGACAATTACCGCCAGGTATTCACCGGTGTATCCCTTCCCCTCGGGCGGGGGTTGTTTACGGATGATCGCCGTGCGGCCCTGCAGCAGGCCAAGTTATTCACCCGCTTGACGGAAGCTGAGCAAACCAAACTGATTAACAAAATCCTCCTGGAGGCCGCCAAGGAATACTGGCAATGGTATTATGCATTTAATAACTATCAATTTCTGCGGCGTAGTGTCGGGCTTGCCCAGGAGATTTATCGCCGGGTAAAACTTGATGCTGAGCTGGGGGAGGCTTCCGGTATAGACACTGTACAGGCACACATAACCTTACAGCAACGATTGGTGGAACGACAAGAGTGGTTTCTTGAGCTACAAAATGCAGAGATTCGGGTTTCGAACTATCTGTGGGATGGTGAAGAGCGGCCGGTAGCGCTCACAGCCAAAGCAATGCCTGTGATGTCTATTGAAGCGGAAGATCTCCTGAGTGTGGAGTCCATGCAGCAGTTGGCCGACCAGGCCCGTGAGCATCACCCTGAGTTACGAAAGCTTTCTATCAAACTCCAACAGCTTGACGTGGAGCGGAAGCTGGCGCGGGAATACCTGAAGCCGCGGTTTGATCTCTCCTATAATTTCCTGAACCAACCACTTCGCCCATCCGGTGAATGGCAGGCTTTTTCTTTGGGCACCAACTACAAAATAGGTGTTGACTTTTCATTTCCGCTCTTTCTCCGCAAGGAAAGGGCAAAGCTCGGTCAGACCCAGATCAAAATCAGAAGTACCGAGCTCGAGCGATCGCAAACCGAAAGAGAGATCCTCAATCAGATTCAGCAAGTACACAATCAATTGGTGAATACCCGTGCCCTGCTCGGCTATCAATCAGAAGTTGTAAAAAACTATGAGCGCATCCTGGAAGCGGAGATGCTCAATCTCAACAATGGTGAAAGTGATGTTTTCAAGATCAATGTGCAGCAGGAAAAACTGATTGTATCACAATCCAAGTTACTCAAGCTGAAATCTGAATATCAGAAACTCCGTGCCACACTGTACTGGGCGGCCGGCGTGAGCAACCTCAGTTATTCACCGGCACCCTGATTACTGCTTGTTTTCAACCGCCAGGATGCTCTTTTCTATGATATCGCAGCATTCATGGATCTGATCTTCGGTGATCACCAATGGCGGAGCCAACCGGATGATATTGCCATGTGTCGGCTTGGCCAGGAGTCCGTTTCTGGAAAACTCCATGCAAATATTCCAGGCCGTCTCGCTTTGCGGCGTATCATTTACCAGGATGGCATTGAGCAGTCCTTTTCCGCGCACGCCTTTGATCAACTTTGTCTTACCCAGGAATGCGGTCATACGGTTCCGGAATATTTTTCCCAGGCGGGCAGCTTTGTCAGACAGGTGTTCTTCTTTTACAACCGAAAGCGCTTCAATCACCACGGCTGCCGCCAGGGGATTTCCGCCGAAAGTTGAGCCATGCTCGCCCGGCCTGATTTGTAACATGATCTCATCATCGGCAAGTACACAAGAGACCGGCAGTACACCTCCGCTCAAGGCTTTTCCCAGAATAAGGATATCCGGACGCACCTCTTCATGATCGGAAGCCAGCATGCGGCCTGTACGCCCGATGCCTGTTTGAATCTCGTCCATCATCAGCAACACCTTGTTTTGACGACAGAGTTTCTCAGCTGCTTTGAGGTATCCATCATGGGGAACGTAAACACCCGCTTCTCCCTGAATGGGTTCCATCCACAAGCCGCACACATGGGGGTTGGTAAGCGCCTTTTCCAGTGCATCAACAGAGTCATAGGCCACGATTTCAAATCCTGGCATAAACGGACCGAAGCCATTTCTGGCTGAAGGATCAGAAGATGCGGAAATTATGGTGGTGGTACGGCCGTGAAAATTCTGATGAAGAGCAACAATCACAGCCTGATTTTCCTGAATTCCCTTTTTCGTATAACCCCACTTGCGCGCCAGTTTGATTGCCGTTTCATTGGCCTCAGCGCCCGAATTCATGAAGAGCGATTTTTGGTAGCCGAATGTTTCGCAGATGTACTTTTCAGCGCGGCCCAGTTTGTCGTTATAAAATGCACGTGAGGTAAGGGTCAATTCACGGGCCTGTGCCACGAGGGCCCGAACAATACGAGGGTGACAATGGCCCTGGTTTACGGCGCTGTACGCAGAAAGAAAATCATAGTAGCGTTTTCCCTCCACGTCCCAGAGGAAAACACCCTCTCCTTTGGACAAAACAACAGGCAGGGGGTGGTAATTGTGTGCGCCAAATTGGTCTTCCAAAGCAATGGCATCCTGAGCGGAGGTGATGGTCTCTACCATAAAAATCGATTTATGAATAAAGATACAGAGGATTCACCGTTCGGGACTAATCCAGCTACCTGATGCAAGTCCTTTTCAATGAGGAAAATCCTGAACATATTTGCGGAAACCGAACATCCGGAAATGAAATACAAGCGCGTTCTCCTCAAGCTGAGTGGCGAGGCCCTGATGGGCAAGTCGAAAAACAACAGCATTGACCACGAAGTCCTGGAGCAGTATTCCCGGGAAATCAAGTCCATCAAGGACCTTGGGGTTGAATTGGCTATTGTAATCGGGGGTGGAAATATTTTCAGGGGAGGCCAGGCTGAGGCATTGGGCATAGACCGGGTACAGGGTGACTATATGGGCATGTTAGGCAC
Source organism: Cyclobacteriaceae bacterium (assembly GCA_044223085.1). Classification (GTDB taxonomy): domain Bacteria; phylum Bacteroidota; class Bacteroidia; order Cytophagales; family Cyclobacteriaceae; genus ELB16-189. The sequence goes on along the minus strand of JBGAMI010000007.1, from coordinate 36,177 downwards.
GGTGATCAACGCAATGGCCTTACAAAGTGCCCTGGAGCGCCACGGGTTGTATACCCGCTTGATGTCTGGTATCAAGATGGAGCAGGTTTGCGAACCATTTATCCGCCGCCGGGCCATCCGACATCTGGAGAAGGGCCGAATTGTAATTTTTGGGGCAGGAATTGGCAATCCCTATTTCACCACAGATTCTACCGCCAGCCTTCGCGCCATTGAGATTCAGGCCAACGTGGTATTGAAAGGCACCCGCGTGGATGGCGTGTATACCCAGGATCCGGAAAAATATCCAAATGCCACCCGCTATACGTCTCTGACATTTCAGGAGGCCTATCAAAAAAATCTCAACATCATGGACATGACGGCCTTTACGCTGTGCATGGAAAATAAATTACCGATTATCGTATTTGATATGAATCGCGCCGGCAACCTCATCAAAGTAGTGAACGGCGAAGAGGCTGGCACATTGATTAGCTGATGCCTTTGTCGAATACTGTTTCAATTTAATTCGATTGAGTTATGGAAGAAATTGATCTTTATCTGGAAGATGCCCGCGATCAAATGACCAAGGTGATCACACACGTCGGGCATGAATTGACCAAGATCCGGGCCGGTAAGGCCAATCCATCGATGTTGGATGGTATCATGGTGGCCTATTATGGAGCCACCAGCCCCCTGAACCAGGTATCATCCATCACTTCTCCCGATGCGCGCACATTATTTATCAAGCCCTGGGAGAAGAGCATGATACAGGAAATTGAAAAAGCCATCATGGTGGCCAACCTGGGATTAACGCCACAAAACGATGGCCAGCAGGTAATCATCAATATTCCAATGCTTACTGAAGAGCGCCGCAAACAACTGGTGAAGCAGTGTAACCAGGAAGCAGAGGCTGGTAAGGTGAGCATCCGGGGTGTCCGTAAAGAAACCAACGAAAGCCTGAAGAAAATCAAAGGCGTACCCGAAGATGATCTCAAGGGTGCAGAAGAAAGCGTACAAAAACTGACAGACGAGTTCATCGCCAAAATCGAAGCCTTGCTCAAGAAGAAGGAAGCTGAAATCCTGACGGTGTAGATCACCAAATCGGATGCATCCGATTATAATCGAACTGGGTGGTTTTACGGTGTATGCCTATGGTCTGTGCATCGGCATGGGTGCCGTGCTGGCAGCGCTCTATGCCGTTCGGCAAGGCAAGAAAGAATTTGGATTAACTGTTGATCATGTTAATAACCTGTTGCTGCTGATGCTGGGGGCAGGCTTTGTTGGGGGCAAAGCATTTCTCCTGTTCGAAAATCCCGAATACCTGCGGGTACCTGCTCAACTATTTTCCGGAAGTGGATTTGTATTCTATGGATCATTCCTTTTTTGCGTACCCGTAATGCTATGGTATTTGAAAAGAAACGCCTTGCCAGTATGGCCCATGCTGGATCTGGTAGCTGTAGCTACCTGTATCGTACACGGGTTTGGCCGCGTCGGGTGTTTCATGGCCGGCTGTTGCTACGGTATTCCGGTAGATGCTGCCTGGGGTGTTGTATTCACCAATCCGGTATGCCAGGCTGAGCCACTCAACACGCCGCTGTTCCCTACCCAGGCTGTTGAGGCAGGGTTTATTTTTCTTTTGTTCTTCGTTCTGTTGTGGTTGCGGGGCCGCCGTCAATTTCCAGGACAACTGTTTCTCCTATACGTCATTGTATATGCCATCGGGCGCGCTGTACTGGAGTTGTTCCGGGGTGACCTGGACCGTGGCTTCATCTTTCAGCAACTGGTCTCAACCTCGCAGTTTATTGCGGCGCTCATCGTATTGATTGCGGTGTACTTCTATCGTATCCGCAGAAATGCTAACTTGCTTAGCCGCGATAAATAAACGCGGCCGCATTTTTCAACATAATCCGTCTCTGCGTGAAAAAGATACTGCTCATTATTGTGCTGCTGATATTCGGCGTATTTGCGTTTCTGTATTGGGGAACGTACGAAAGCGGCGTGATGGCCGGCAAGGTCCTGCGCATCAGCGAAAAAGGAATTCTGTTCAAGACGTATGAAGGCAAATTGAACCTGGATACATTTGGCGCCCTGAAGGGTACAAGTCCCATCGCCGAATCATTTGACTTCTCGGTTGAAGGCCATGAAAGCACCCTCATCAAGACCCTTGAGGAAGTTGCCCTGAGTGGCGAGCGTGTAAACCTGCACTTCAAGAAGCGCTATGCGGCTTTTCCGTGGCGGGGAGAGACCAAGTACTTTGTTACCGAAGTTGAACGCATCAAATAAATCCAACCCGCTCTACTGTGAAATCATCTTCTCTGATCGTCGTTTATGGCTCTTATGGCTACACCGGCAAATTGATTGTAAATGAGTGTCGGCGTAAGAACCTTTCCGTCATGCTCGCCGGAAGAAACGCTGAAGCACTGAAGGCACAATCGGCACAATCGGGGTACCCATATACGGTGGTAGATAGTCAGGATCTTGAAGGTTTAATAAAGCTTCTTGAACCAGCCGCTTTGGTGATCCACTGTGGTGGTCCGTTTCGCTACACGGCCAAGACGATGAGTGAAGCCTGTCTCGCCACCGGCACACACTATACTGACATCACCGGAGAGTACCTGGTGTTTGAATCACTTCCCAACTTGGATGCACAGGCCAAAAAACTCAACATCACCATCATGCCGGGCACCGGCTTTGATGTGGTTCCCTCCGATTGTCTTGCCCTACACCTGAAAACAAAATTGCCGACAGCGACACACCTGCAATTGGCTTTCACCATGTCGAAAGGCGGACTTAGCCGGGGCACATCCAAGAGTATGACCGAAGGCCTTGGCGAAGGTGGACTCATCAGAAAAGACGGAAAGCTCACCCGCATTGAACTGGGTGATCTGGTCAAGGAAGTAGACTTTGGCTCATTCAAGTCTATGACCTTGTGTATTCCGTGGGGTGATATCTCCACCGCCTGGCGCAGCACAGGAATTCCCAACATCGAAGTGTACACCGGGGCAACCACCAAAATGATCAGCAATGCCAAACGCAGCAGATATCTGAACTGGCTACTCCGTCAGCGGTGGGTAAAAAACATCATGCTGAAGCAAATTGATAAGAAGCCTGCTGGCCCTAGTGACGAAAAACTGGAAACCGGACGGTCTTTTCTTTGGGGCAAAGCCACGGATGCGTCTGGCAATTCGGCTGAAGCACGATTGGAGACACCGAGTGGTTATGCCCTTACGGCCATGACGGCTGTGCTCATTGCTGAGAAAATACTCAATGGAAATTTTAAAGCAGGATACCAGACACCCGCTATGGCCTATGGCGCCAATCTGATTCTGGAAATCCCGACGACCAGCCGTACAGATATCAACTAACCGTGACAACCACATCACGGGCAGGAATCAACTTGCCAAATGGCTTCGCGTTAATTCCATGCTTCTGAAGAACTGACTCCAATTCGGCAGTATGCGCGGGGTCAACCGAAATCAATAAACCTCCGCTGGTTTGAGGATCCGCCAGAATAACACGTTGCGTATCCGTCAACGGACCTATTTTTTTTCCATAACTGTCCCAGTTGCGTTGGGTTCCTCCGGGCATTGACTTCTGTTGAATGTATTGCTCCAGGAACCCGAAGCGAGGCACCTGATCAAAAGTGATTTCGGCTGATAATCCACTTCCCTCACACATTTCACACAAATGACCCAGCAATCCAAAGCCTGTCACGTCGGTGAGTGCGTTGACAAATGGCAGCTTGCCAATGTCCGCTCCTGCTTTATTCAGGGTGAGCATTGCCGTCACCGCTTGCTTCAGGTGCGCAGGCTCCACAATACCTTTCTTCTGCGCTGTAGTGGTAATGCCTATACCAATGGGTTTGGTTAGATACAATACCGATCCGGCTTTGGCCGTATTGTTTTGTTTGAGGTGTTCCTTGCGCAACTTTCCCGTGACCGCCAAGCCAAACACGGGTTCCGGACAATCAATGCTGTGGCCGCCTGCCAAAGGTATACCAGCCTGTGCACAAACTTGACGACTGCCCTCAAGCACAGCCTGGGCTACTTCCGGCGGCACCAGGTTAATGGGCCAACCAAGAATTGCAATTGCCATAATCGGTTCGCCCCCCATGGCATAGACATCGCTGATGGCGTTTACTGATGCGATAGCTCCAAAGGTGGCCGGATCATCAACGATTGGCATAAAAAAATCTGTGGTACTGATGATGCATGTTCCATCTCCGAGGTCAAAAACCGCGGCGTCATCCTTTGATTCATTGCCCACCAGCAATTGTGGGTAGTTGGGTTTGGGTAAATTAGAATGAAGGATTGAGTCCAGCACAGCTGGTGAAATCTTGCAGCCGCATCCGGCGCCGTGCGAATATTGGGTGAGTCTGATATCGTTGATCATAGTCATGATTGCATGTATTCGTTAGGTGTTATTGGCATAACTGATCAGTTCTTTGGCGTACGCCAATGGTTCGGTGCCGTTCCACGAAACAACCGACCTGATCCGGTCTTTTCTTTTTTCAATGCTTCCCAGGTATGCTTTGTCGTAATAGGTAAGCAAAATATCAATCGTAGTATGCATATCACCTGCAGCCAGCCGCTCTTCGGCAATCTTGAGGTTCTGACCCCCGAGCTTCTTCACAATTTTTCGCATGATACCCAGGAACTCATTGCGGTCCGCCGGGCCATACTCATGCACCAACCGCTCCACCCGAATTGACCGGTTCACATCCATCTGCACCAGCGGACTGGAAGCCATCTGGTTCCAGAAATCCTTTGGCAAAAAGATCTTTCCAATGGCAATTGATTCATCTTCAATCCAGACACGCCGGCTGGGATCGAGGGTAATGATCTCCTCGAACAATTCATTTTGAAATTGTTCGGTGGATGGCTGCGGCAATTGCAACAGACCACCAAAAGCCGATCCTTTGTGATGGGCCAGGTGTTCCAGGTCAAGAATCTGTTCGCCTACGGTTCGCAGGGCACGGAGTATTTCACTTTTGCCACTTCCGGTGCAACCGGTAAGCAACATGATATTTAGTGGTTTCGTGTAAGATTCCAGGGCAGCTGTACGGTACGTTTTATAGCCACCAGTCAATGTTCGGGTTCTTATGCCGGCCATGCCGACAAACTGACTAAAGTTCCGTGAACGCATCCCTCCGCGCCAACAATGCACCATCATCTCCCTTCCCCGGGCTTCCCGCACAGCAGCGTCAATGATTCCTTCGAGCCTTGGACCCACCAAACGAAATCCGGTCCGGATCGCCTCTTGCTGTCCTTTTTGTTTATAATCTGTCCCTACCTGAACCCGCTCTTCATCATTGAGCAGGGGGATATTCACAACATTACGGATATGCCCCTGCAGATATTCTCCAGGTGACCGGACATCCACTGCGCAAAGGTTCCTGCGCAGGTGCAAAAAATCTTCAAGGCTGATGTCCATGCCGCAAAACTCGGCAATATTCCGCTGGCACGAAAACGAACCTGTTAGTCGCTGAAGTTCACACCAATGGTTGATGCGATACCCAAACGGAACCCGGTGTCGCTGTAGTTGCCATTGCGGAATGATACTGCGCCCTCGAGACGGAAGATGCGAAGGATTCCGTCCAGGCCATAGCCCAATTCAGTATACCCTTGTGAACTACCGGTGCCGAGGTAATTGACAAAAACATTCTCTGTGATCCCGGCCATGCGGACGTATGGGATTCGGGTGACCAGGAATTTTCTCCAATGGTAATGTGCACTGGCAGCGATATAATTTCCTTGCGTACTATTGGCGTAGTAGTCGAGTAACCGGAAACTGCCGACGGGGTCAGTGGTAACAAACGGTGTGCGGTTGCCGAGAAAGTGTTTGAAGTCCATGAAATACATCCGGTGGGTTTGGAAAAATGTACCCGCATTGATTTTCAGGTCAAGTGTGCCGCGAATGCCAAACTTGATTTGCTGTCGCAGGCCCAATTCCAGCTGTTGAAAATCCACATCGCTGTTCAAGGCACCAAAGCCCTGGCGATATTCGGCACTGAAGAGGGGAGAGGAATTTTCCACCCTGAATTTTCTTCCATTCCTGATGCGGTACTTCTGCCATGGCCGCGCTTCAATACCGACCACCCCGACGAATGCGTTGTGGTCGCCAAAACCAGTAGCTGGTAACTCACTGTTGGCAGGCGCATTCGGGGTATAGGTTTTTTCTTTGTTATTGAACCACGTGTAATTCGTTGTGTTGAACAATTCACTGCGATGTGCCCAGGTCCATTGTGTGTACACGGTGTATGACGTGTTGAGTTGCTCGCGCCATTTCAGGTCAACGTAGTTACGCTCATACAATTTCATGAGGTTGTCTTCCAGGAAGAGGGTGGTCAGGGTGTTGACCAACGGATGAATGGGCTCGGCTCCATTGTATTGCTGCACATATCTACCGCCTTCGAGGGTGATGCGGCGCTTCCCGCTGCGATAATCTGCCCGCAAAATGCCGGAAAGTACCTTCCGTGAAAATGCGTAACGGCCAACAGGGCTGATTTCCAAACGGTGTACTTTAGGACGATCATCCGGACGCAGAGAGTCGCGCTTCACCCAACGCTTGTAGTAGCTCATTCTATATATGAGGTTCCAGCCTTCTACGGTGTTAAAGCCACCCCATGGTGTATGAATTTGAAAATCAGATGTCTTTCCCAGGCTATAGCGATCACCCGTAAGCAAGTCCCAAGGTTGGAATCCTTTGCTCTTCGAGGGTTTTAATGAATCCCCCTCCTCCCGCCTGCGTTGCACGACCTTCATGCTGTCAGCGACTTTATAACCCCTTGTCTCTTCCGGGGTTAGTTCTACGGGCCGAATCTCTGCCCAGAAGGTTGAGTCTTTCTTGTACGCCAGGGAATCCACTTTGAATACCGTTTCCTCCATCACCTCCGGTTCCTTCTGTTGTTGCTGTTCAGCCTTCTCATAGGCCTTCACCATCTGGTTAAGCTCCTTGCGGGTTACCTCCTTACCTTCCTGCAAGCGTTGCTGAAGTTCTTGCTGCTTCTGGCTGTATTTCTTTTCCACTTGCTTAGCCTGTTCCTTTTCCACTTTCTCGTCAATCACCGTCATGTCCTGAGGCAGCGCCGGATTAAGGGTGATTTTGTAGTTTTTAACCGTAGCGAGATAGTCCCCAACAAATTCAAACCCAAAAACCTTTCCCCCCACGTTAAACTGTTGCGTTACCGGCAGCCAGGCTTTGTCTTCTATAGGGTTATAGATTTGTTTTACTTTAAATGATATGCCCATTTTGGTAGCATTGAGCTCCGCGCTGTGGATGCTCCACCAATCCTCCACGATATAAATAGTGCCATCAAATACATTATCTCCTTTCGACCGTGGTGTGACTTTGATTTTGCTTACCGTATAGGTGCGATCCCGGAAAGTGCCCAGGTATTCAAACCGGTAGTAGGAAAAGGACTTTGGTGACAGCGGTGAAATGGTTTCCGCTATTTCTGGTTCATACAAGCTTCCAAAAACATAAGCATTTGGAGATGTATTGCGGCTATTCCCGTTGCCATTGGTGTATACGGCGATTACTTTTTCTTCAAACTTATTCGGGCGGGTGTATTTTATTTCACTTACTGATTCCGAAATGAACACACGATCTTTGGTTATCCCTTCTTTTTCCAACGCTTTCTTGGCCAGCCAGGGATAATCTTTTAATTGACCTTTGCCCTTGATATAAACTTTTGCCGTGTACGCATCGATTTGTTGGGTATGGTATTTGGCTTTTGCAATGGCCTTTCGCATGATGGTATAGGCGGGGTCTTCTTTTCCAGCTTTGATGGTAACTGCTTGCAGTTGCACTACCTGCGTCTTGAGGGTAATGGGAACGTCCTGAAAAGTATCGCCAATTTCGAGGGCGCGGGTTTGGGTTTCATACCCCAGGTAATGAAAAACAAAGTCGTAATGCCCGGGCGCCAGGCTAATTTCATAACGGCCTTGCGGGTCACTGACAACGCCGGATCCGGTTTGCTTTACATAAATGGTTGCAAAAGGCAAGGGGACACCATCATCCCCCTGGATAAGTCCACGAACGCCACCCCCGATTGCCGGAAATGTCAGACAGACCCACAATAGAAACAAGCCGTATTTCATGTACCTCACAGACGAAATTCTCGCTTCCCGGGTTGCTCTCACCAAAAGTTTATTGTTGATAAAATCCTTTATTCCTGATCATCTCTTCAACGGGTTCAGGCACCAGGTAGCGGATCGATTTCTTTTCCCGGATGCACTGACGGATAAAGGTAGCTGAGATATCCAGGTGGGGTGCCTCCACCATCCGGACATTGGGATGACGGTGAAGTTCGGTTTTTGTTACACCTGGTCTTGGATAAATATAGAGTCCATATTGATCAAGCAGGGCTTGGTGATTTTTCCAGCGGGTGAAATTTTCCAGGTTATCCTCTCCCAAAATCACTGTGTACTGATGATTGGGATTTCTTTCGCTGAGCACCACCAGGGTATCGATGGTATAGCTGGGCCGAGGCAGGTGAAATTCCACATCGGATACCTCTAACTTATAATTGTCTGCAATAGCAGCCTTGACCATGTCATAGCGATCAAACTCATGTAGCAGCCCTCTGGCCGGCTTGAATGGATTTTGGGGCGATACCACAAAGCACACCTTGGTGAGATCTGTGCTGGTGGCCATCAGGTTGGCAATGATCAGATGCCCGGTATGAATGGGGTTAAAAGATCCAAAGAACAGGCCGATGCGTTGTCCGGGTGATTGGGATGGAGACGCCGCTGCCAAAGTACCAGGGTCAATGTTTGGTGAATTCTTCGTACAACCGTTGGGCCTCCTGCAATGACTTTTCCAGGTCCTCATTGAGGAGTACGCAGTCAAACTTGTCCTGAAAAGACATTTCGAACTTAGCCTTGAACAAGCGAGCGGAAAGGCTATCCGGTGTTTCCGTGCTTCGGTGCTTCAATCTCTTCTCCAATACTTCGATAGACGGCACTTTAACAAAAACAGAAAGGGCTTTATCTCCGAAGTACTTCTTCAGGCTGATGCCACCCTTAACATCCACATCAAAGATTACATTTTTTCCTTCATCCCAGATTCGTTGAATCTCAGACTTCAGCGTACCGTAGAAATTTCCGGCGTAGACTTCTTCCCATTCAATAAACTCGTCAGCGTCAATACGCTTCTTAAATTCCTCCGGAGTAAGAAAGTAATAGTCTTTGCCTTGTACCTCCGTACGGCCGCGGCGATCGCGTGTAGAGGCTGAAATAGAAAACCCCAGGTCAGGATTATTTTGAAGCAGGTGCTTAACGATGGTTGTCTTACCAGAGCCGGAGGGCGCTGAAAAAATGAGTGCTTTGCCTGCCATATCTATTTGGATCCCTGGATTTGCGTCTTGATTTTCTGCACGAGCTCATCCGGCGCTGCGCCTCCGCAACAACGGGTACGCAATAATTCCTTGATCGCCATATCCAATTGATACCCTTTGAAGCATGGTCCGCAATGATCCATATGAGCCTTAAAATATGCGCGCTGCTCTTCGCTTGCCTGGCCATCCAGAATCACCTGAAGCATTTCCATGCACGTGGCTTTCTTGCCGGTTGTAGAAAGGAAGGGGTTGGGTAGGTTACTCATGACTTACATTAGTTATAGCCCATGCTTTTGGCATATTCACTGAGTTTCTCCTTAAGTAATTGCCTGGCGCGATGAAGTCGGCTGCGAACCGTGCCAATGGGAATGTCCAGAATCTTCGCCATCTCTTCATACTTAAACCCCTCCAGGTCACATAAAATAATCACCGTCCTGAAATCAACATCCAAGGCATTTAATGCATTGGATATTTCATCACCTATCATATCCTTGAGCGCATCCACCCGCAAATCAGGTGTAATCACGCGATCCACTTCTTCCGAGTTGTAATACGACTCAACCTCCTGATAATCTACTTTGTTTGGCTCCTTTACTTTCTTCCGGTACTCGTTGATGAAGCTGTTTTTCAAAATGCGAAACAACCACGCTTTAGCGTTAGTTCCTCTTTGGAATGATTCTATAAAGCGAAAAGCCTTGAAATAAGTGTCCTGTACGAGGTCTTTGGCGTCATCCCGATCGAGTGCAAGCCGATAGGCAAAATTGTACATGGAGTTAATATGGGGCAGGAACTCTTGATTGAAGATTTCACCCTTCTCCTGCTCACTGTATGACTGTCGTTCGCCTTCTTCGATCTCCATGGAACATCAAAAGTAGCAAAACGCCACCGAATTCAGGTGACAGGCAAGGTCAGCAGCAGGGTGCGATGCCCACAAGCCTGTAATTCTTGTATTCTCCGATCCGACACCCCCGTCAACGCCTCAAATTTTGTTGAGCAGCAAATGGCGAAAGAATATCCTGCGCTGCTCCGGATGGCACTCAAAATGCCACAACTGACGCGTTATTTTTTCGGACATTATGGCGGGGTGACTTCCCCTGAAGAGTTTGAGTAGGTCGTCAGCATCCGAGTCAAACTCGATCAATCCGTTAGTCATCCCTTACCTGACAGCATCATCCAGATAGAGATACGAAAAGACCTAAAGATATGCAGGAACATCAATTTTCAGATCCTGAGCCGCTATAGCATCTTATAATTTTTGTATTCACCTATTCTCCTGCCCATCAGAAAACTAAGCATCCGCTTGGCGCGCTCACGGGCAGAAAGCTTATTCTTTGACAAGTCATGATCAAATTGCCAATTCATTTTTTTTATCCGTTCGACCATTACACCAGGGTGAGTACCCGTAAAACGCTCCAATGAATCTATTTGGCTATAGTCAAATTCTTCTGCTTTGGCTACATGTTCTTGTATCCACTGGTCGCTGTGGTACAATCGATTCATATCATGTTGTTTGCGCTGCATGGCCCTCGGATCACGCACCCAGCCATAGTGATTAACCCATGCATCGATCAGCTTCACCTTCAATTTGTCGTTTGGCTTCTTTCTAAATCCCTGCGCATCCCGGTAGGAGAAGATGTCTTTGTTATGGCGGATGACCCTGATTTCCCGACGGTACCAATTCCAGGAACTTCCCACATAATCATAAGATCCATAGAAATGCCGGTACTGAAACAACAACCCTTCTACATGCCTATTGCTCAGGTGGAGCTGCATGGCCTGGATAATGGCAGGATGGTCTTGCTCATGTATCACTTCATCAGCCTGGATGTAGACACACCAATCGCAATCGTTGGGAATCAGGGCAAAGGCTTTATCCGTTTCCAGTGCCAACGTCCGACCACCTTCGCGTTGCGAGTCATCCCAGACGGATTCAGCGATGCGGATTTTATCAGAGGCAATGGATCGCACGAGGCCCAGGGTATCGTCCTCCGACTTGCCTACCAAAACATACACCTCATCACACAGGGGAAGAATAGATTTAATAGCCTCCACCACCGGATAGTCCAGCTTGACAGCATTTCTTACAATGGTAAATCCACAAACCTTCATATGTTATTTGGGGCGTACCACCGTTGCAAACTGCAGGTAGCGGATATCTGAAAAACGACCCAGCATTAACCAGTTGAATAATACCGGACGGATGGATTTGGAGGGATTGATTCCTTGATGGATCAGCACCTCATACCCCAGTCGTTCATACATGGCCGGGATACTCTTGATGGTAAAAAAACGATAGTGGGTCTTGTCCATAATACCATTGTCGGTGTACTCCCAATTCTTATGAAACACAAAATCAAAGAAGGTCCTGAAGAACCGGATATTCGGCAAGGAGCTGATCAGTTGACCATTTGCCGTAAGCTTTGATTTTAGTTGAAGCAGCACGCTATAAGGATCAGTCAGGTGCTCCAGTACATCGTTGCAAACTATGGCATCAAAATACCGAGGCGGTAATTCAGTCAGAAAGGTCGCCACATCTCCCGCAAATACACGGTCCAGTTTCGTTCGGGCCACTTGTGCGTGAGCGGCATCGTATTCGATACCCCATACCTCTGCACCGAACTTCTCTTTGAAGTAGACGCCAAAGTTTCCTTCACCACAGCCGATCTCGAGAATCCGTTTCGCGCCCTCAGGGACGTATTGAACCATCTCAGGCCTGTCACCGGAAAAATACGTTTCAGGCTTAGCCAACAAATCCAATTTCATGGGGCTCAATTTACAATTCTTTCAGGCCTTGTGCACAGATCGATACCGGAGGCTTTCCTTTTCTGGTGCGCCGCGCAGGATGAACCAGGCCAGCCGACCGTAATCACGGTTGCTGAATACTTTCCTGCCGATTTTGAAGACATAAAATAACTGAATGAAGCGGCGGTAAAAAGGTCCATAGTTCTTCCCGAAATAGTATAAAAAGGAAATATAAAATTCTTTCAGGAAGGGTAAATTAATAGCTCCCTCGTGTTGGGTGCTGCGGCTTACAAAGTGCTGGTATTTTGCCGCGGGCACCAGGTACGTGTTGAATCCTTCACGGCGAAGGCGCAGGGCAATATCCTCTTCCTCACAATACAGAAAGTACCGCGTATCAAATCCCTGTATCTTTTCAAATGGAATTGCCCGGATAAACATGGAACTGCCATTGACAAGATCAACGGCTGTTGGTTGTTGAAATCGAATATGACGTGAAGGGAAGGCTTGAGGCTGGAATATTCGCAGGGTTCCCGAGCCGAACAATTTCAAGGCGATACTCGGGAAATAACGGAAGTTGTATTCATAGGTGCCATCTGCTATAAACATCTCTCCTGAAGCATTGGCGGCTTCCGGATGACTAACCATGAAATCATACAATATACCGATGCAGTCATTCAACAGGATACAGTCGTTGTTCAGGAAATAGTAATAGTCGGCGTCGGCGGATTTTACCCCGACCATGTTCGCACCGGAGAACCCAAGATTTTCAGCGCTGAAAATCACCTCCACGTTCGCCAGGCCCTGCAGATCATTCAACTTTGACTTTTCTTCGGGCCTGGAGTTGTTATCGGTAACGATTATCTGATAACGTACGCTATGGGTCTGCGCTTTTATGGATCGCACACAATCCAGGGTATATTGACTGGAGTTATAATTGACAAGAATAACGGCAACCTGATACTTTCGGGAATTCATTATCGTCAGTATCCGGCGATTGATCGCGGTGCATTCACCTGATTGGAAAACCTTTCAATTCTCTCCCTTACCTGTGAGACCGTGATTTCATTTACGCAGGCACACTCTTTCATGCGACGACAATTGCTGCAGTTCTTATCAATCACCATATATTCAGCATGTTTGCCCAATGGCATCCAACGACCTGGGTGAATAGGTTTCATCGGTGAGTACAATCCAATGGTGTATTTGCCCAGTGCTGACGCGAGGTGAAGTACGCCGGTACTGCAAGACAACAAGCCGTCTATCTGACTGATGAATGACATGAGTTCATCCAGGCTGAGTTTACCGGTCATGTCGGTAACATGAGGCAGGCTGAAGAGTTCGGGGTTTTCCCGGCGCATCATATCACCTTCTTCCTTCAAGCCAGTGATATACACGTGATAGCGTTCCTGTGGCAGCGCTTTGGCGAGCTCATAGTAATTATTCAGGTGCCATTCACGAGCACTGCCTTTAGATTTGGGATGGAGGATCAGGTTGAACTTATTGGGTATGATAGTCCCATTGTGACTTTGCAAGGGAGGTACCAAACCATAGTAATCAGCAATTTCTTTCAGATCAAAATCCCAGTAGATTTTGAACGGTGAAAGAAGTTTGAAATTGAGTTGACTTTCATGCAACCTTGACCTAATCCGGCTGAAGTCAACCAGGTAATTGCAATAAAACCAATTGAATAACCGATGGGCCGTTGCCACCCGGCGCGGAATATTCAATTGTTTGGAAAGTCTGGCTAGTTCGCGATCCGGATAAATAAACAGGATAGAGTCGGCATGTAGCCCCCGAAGCAGGTTAGGATCTTTCAATACCTCTTCCCGGTCCAGCAGTTTGTCGACGTGGATACACTTATCAATAACTGAACTGGTGTATTTTTTTCCAATGAAGAATATCCGCGTTTCAGGCATGGTGGCCTTCAGGTAACCCAACAACGGGAGCGTAAGAATAACATCTCCCAGGTTATCCGTACGACTGATGACGATTCTCTTGCCGAGGGCAGCACGCTTATTGGCCTCGTACAATTTTGCGTACTTATAAAACACATGGTTCCCTTCCGCTTTCGCTACCATGAGTCCTTCATAACCATCCAGAAAACCGCGCTTGATAACATAACTCTTGATGAAGGCAAACGTGGTATGGCCAAGAATCTTCAGGATAGAGCTCTTCTTTCTACCTACATTCTCGCTTGCGAAAATATCCGAGTATCGTTGTACTTTCTCGAGCGTTTCCCGCGAGTCTTTGTAGGCCCGATGCAGGATATCACCATCCAGGTGGATAACGGGGGTGCCCTTTCTAAGCACTACGCGGTCGTGTGGGTTTTCACCTCCCCAAACACCGACATCCCGGTTCCATAACCGAATCTTCCGGTCGGGGTACCATGATCCATGCTTAATCCAACGGGTACCATAGCTGGACAACCGATTCATCCGGTAAGCATCGCATGGCCAGGTCTTTTTTACTTCCAGCAAAGACTTGATCAGCTCCGGCGACAAATACTCATCGGCATCCAGGGAAAGAATATATTGGTGTGATGCCTTGGTGACCGCGTAATTCTTCTGGTCAATGTGATTGCGAAACGCATGTTCAAAAAACAGAACACCCTTCGCCAGACATAATTCTTTTGTGCGGTCCTTGGAGAAAGAATCAATCACGACGATCTCATCGGCCACGGACATGACAGAGTCGATACAACGGGCAATGTTTTTTTCCTCGTTGTAAGTAATGATTACGACACTGATCTTAACCATCGGACAAAAATAGAGATAAAGATTGATTTTTCGGTGATCGGCGGAAAACGCAAGCGGGAGGCGCCATGGCCGGCACCTCCCGCAAAACACATGATAATCTCTTAACGACTCCCGATGGCGGACATGGATTTCACCAGACCAATAAACTCAGTTTGATATCCGAACTGATCCCTTCCGCGAGCTCCCTGCGCCAACATGGCAACATCATCATAGCGATAGCCCTTTACATATTCTGAACCGCGCAACAGCATTCCAAACCCTGCTACTGCAGCCGACCAGCGAAAATTCGCAGAGGTCTTTGCCAGGGCCGTATGGGTGTCTACCAGCGGGTGTACAATCAGTCGGCTCTTCTCTTCCTCGGGAAGTTTATACCTGAGCTTGATCGTGAGCAGTTCATCCGAAACGGCAACTTCTTTGGCCGGGCGCGTGCGCTGATATTTCAAGGGATCGATGCTATCTACTGATTCATCACTATCGGCAGGAATAATCTCATATAATGCTGTAACCGAGTGACCTGAACCTAATTCACCGGCATCCTTCTTATCGTTGTTGAAATCCTCGTTGCGCAAGGCACGGTTCTCATATCCTATAAGGCGATAAGCCTTCACTCGACCAGGATTAAATTCAACCTGAATCTTAACATCCTTGGCGATGGTGAACATCGTGCCACCAAACTCATTAACCAGTACTTTTTGAGCCTCCTGGAGGTTATCGATATAGGCATAGTTACCATTGCCCTTATCTGCAAGGATTTCCATTTTTGAATCCTTATAGTTGCCCATGCCAAATCCCAGTACGGTTAAAAACACGCCATCCTTTCTTTTGGCCTCGATGAGTCGTTCCATACCGCCATTGCTCGATTCACCTACGTTAAAGTCGCCATCGGTAGCAAGCACAACGCGATTGTTGCCGCCCTGCTTAAAATTCTCTCTGGCTATTTTATATGCGAGCTCGATACCGGCACCCCCGGCTGTTGAACCTCCGGCCTGCAGGTTATCCAAAGCCGTCAGTATGGCCTGCTTATTTGCCCCTGAAGTGGAAGGCAACACGAGTCCGGCTGCTCCGGCATATACCACGATCGCGACATGATCTTGCTCACGCAATTGCTGGGTAAGCAACCGGAAAGACGCTTTCAGCAGTGGCAATTTATTTGGCGCTTCCATGGAACCAGAAACATCAATCAGAAATACCAGGTTGGAAGCAGGCAAGTTCTCGGTTGGAATCACTTTGCCCTGCAAGCCAATGTGCACGAGTCTTCGCTTTTCATTCCAGGGGCTGGAGGAAATTTCGGTGTACACGGAAAATGGATGGTCATCCTTTGGCTGCTCATAGGAATAGTCAAAATAGTTAATCATTTCTTCCACGCGCACAGCATCGGCTGGTGGTAGTTGACCATTTTGAAGAAACCGGCGCACATTGCTGTAGGAAGCCGCATCCACATCAATGGAGAAGGTGGATAAGGGACTTTCTTTGGCAGGGCGAAATCCATTTTCATTTATAAAGTCGTACTCCTCGGTGTTAAATACTGGCTCATACTCAGCCGGCGCTGGCTGTGAATTGAAATGGTCTTTCTTGTGTCTCCTGCCAACAGCGGTTTGTGCATAGCCCAAGGACTTCTGCTCACGTTCTATTCCCATACCAGTGACCACAACATCCTGTAACATGCTGGTATCCAAACTAAGGGCAACATCAATTACATTAGAAATTCCCACTTCAACCTCTTTTGTCGTGAGTCCAATAAATGAGAATACCAGGATTGACTTGCCTGCCGGGACTTGAATGGAGTATTTTCCATCGACATTTGATTGTACTGACACGCCGGTTCCCTTTCGCGTAATTAACACACCGGGCAACCTGGCACCATCCTCTGCAGAGATTACCGTTCCCGTTATGGTCCTAATCTGTGCATGAACCTGGCTCACACCACTGATCAGCATGAGCATCCAAAGCATAAATATGTTTTTCATAGTTGTTTATTTGCTATCAGGATGCACGCAGATTACCCTTTCCATAAGACCTGCAAAAAAATTACCTTAAGGGGTGTTTTTGCGTCAACCTGCCACAGACAAAACCGACGATGAGTTGATCGGGTTGTATCGTTCAACCGGCGACCTGGCCTGGTTGAGTGCTCTCTACTTGCGATACACGTCCCTGGTGTATGGTGTGTGCCTCAAATACCTCCGCGATCGAGAGGAAGCCAAAGATGCTGTCATGCAGGTCCATGAAAAACTAATCAAGAGCCTGCTGGAGCATGAAGTGGCCAGTTTCCGAAGCTGGGTCTATGTTTCAGCCCGAAATCACTGCCTGATGCAGTTGAGGAGTAAGCGCTCCCACCCGACTGAAGAAATCACACCTTTTCTTGTGGAAAGTAACCCCAGCCAGCATCCGGATGACGAACCAGCATTGGAAACCCGGCTTAATACGCTGGAAAAGTGCCTGGAAACGCTTGAAATGCACCAACAACAGTGTGTCCGGCTTTTTTACCTGAGGGAAAAGAGCTATCAGGAGATCGCCGCCGAAACTGGCTTTGAGTCCAAGGCCGTGAAGAGTTATATTCAAAATGGGAAGAGGAATCTGAAAATCTGCATGGATCAACATGGCCAATGATGCTGAAGACATAATACGGTACCGCAAGGGTCTGATGTCAGATCGTGAGCGCCATGCTTTTGAAAAGCGTGCGTTGCACGATCCGTTTCTTGCCGATGCTCTCGAGGGTGCTGAGGGGATCACACCCGGAGATTTTCAATCTGATGTAGACCAGATCACCGGTCGCATTACCCACCGATCTGCCAGGACCTGGCCGGTGTCGGTGCGGGTAGCTGCCGGCGTCATCGGGTTAGCCGTTTTGGGTGGAGCATTCTATCTGCTACAACCGGAACGGCCGACGCAATTAGCCCAGGAAGTTTCTGCTGACTCAGCAAACATGGCTGAAAAGACTAACACGGCTGAAGTAAGAAAGTCTGATTCTTTGATTGCCATGGCCAAAGAATCAACGCCAGCTCCGGAACCAAATTCTTCCGGTGACCAGGGAATGGTGCGTCGCGAAAAGGCATCGACAGGCGATGCCACAAAAAGCGGAAGTCAGCCAGCTGCGAAAGACCTGGCCGGTTCAAAGGACGAGGGAAAAGCCATAGAAGAAGAAACGACAGTCGCCTTGCAACTGGACCGGTCGGCCGCGATCGAGAACAAGTCTGAAATGAAAAAATCAGAGGCCAAACCAGCTGTTCAATTAGCGCCGGTGTTTCTTATCCAGGGTTTGGTGACTGCAGCCACCAATGGAAGTCCTTTGCCCGGTGTTCACGTCAAAGTAAAGGGAAGTTCCGAAGGAACCTATACCGACGCCAATGGGCGATATAGGCTGAACACCCATATAGAAAAACCCGAATTGTCTTATTCATTTGTGGGATATCAGGTTGCCGAGGCCTCACCGATATCCAGTCAAACTGTGAATGTAACGCTGGCTGAAGAAGTGGCACAGCTGAGTGAAGTGGTGATTGCCGGAAAATCCATTCGTGAGGACAATGAGGAATTGAGACAGCCGGTTGTGAAAATGGCCGCACCGCAAGGAGGCATGAAGGCCTACAACAAATACCTCGAAGCCAGCCTCCGCTATCCCAAAGAAGCCCTCGACAAGAAAATAAAAGGCAAAGTCACTGTTCAGTTTACGGTCACTACCCAAGGCGAGCTGACAGATTTCAATGTGGTGAAAGGCCTCGGGTATGGTTGCGATGAGGAAGTTATTCGCCTGGTCAAAGAAGGGCCTGCGTGGACCCCAACGACTGAGGATGACGTTGCGGTTGAAAGCGAAGTAAAGGTTCGGATGAAATTCGACCCCGAAAAGGCCAAAAATTAAACCACCTTTTTGCGGATCAGCCGTGCATACGTTCTGCTTACCGGGAAACTCTTGCCGCTTTGCATCTTGACCACCATGCCCCCATTGAAATGTCGCTCAATTTCCTTGAGGTAATTGATGTTAATAATTGTTGACCGGTGGACGCGGATGAACGTGTCCGGATCCATAATCTCTTCAAGCTTTCCGATTCCTGAAGAGCTCACAAACTGGTCGGTGCGGGTGGTGATAACCGTATAGTCCCCAGATGCTTCCAGGTAAATAATTTCTTCGACAGGCAGGTTGAACAGTTTTTCCGACTTCTGCACGAAAATATGCGTCTCAAAGCCCTTACCGCCTGATTTTACACTTTTCAACAAGTCTTCCAGGTTGCCTTGCTCGGTGGTTTTGCGTTTCAACGCACGGTTAACTGCCTGGCGGAATCGCTCTTCATCCAGTGGCTTCAATAAATAGTCGACTGCATTCTTTTCGAACGCCTTGATGGCATATTGGTCATATGCCGTGGTGAATATGACGTAAGGGTCGCAATCAATTTCGTCCAATACATCAAATCCGTTCATTCCGGGCATTTGAACATCCAGAAAAATAATGTCGGGCCTGAGTTTGTTAATTTTTTCAACCGCTTCATTACCCTTAGCGCATTCGCCAATGATTTCTATGTCCGGAAAGCTATCCAGAAACTCGCGCAACAGTTCGCGGGCCAACTTCTCATCATCAATAATCAGGCAAGTGGTCTTCATATGAGCTG
This sequence comes from Cyclobacteriaceae bacterium, assembly GCA_044223085.1. Lineage (GTDB taxonomy): Bacteria > Bacteroidota > Bacteroidia > Cytophagales > Cyclobacteriaceae > ELB16-189. The sequence continues at coordinate 16,765 of JBGAMI010000007.1, read as the reverse complement.
CTTTAGGGTTTGTTGTATCGTTGGATGAATTTTTCTTTCTGTCGACTCCAGTACCGGGATGGAGAAACTTACCGTGTAGCCATGGTCCGTGGCCTGAACCTGCAGGCCGGCCGAAGGGCCATAATAACTTTTTAGACGCAGGTCTGTGTTGGTCATGCCAACCCCACTACTGCTACCATCCATGACCTTTTTGGCATTTACTCCAAGGCCGTCGTCAGAAACTTCGAAGTAAACGGCACCGGTGAGGTGCTTGATCAGCAGGTTAATGGTTCCACCTTCCTCTTTGGGGGCAATGCCATACTTTACCGCATTTTCTACCAGGGGCTGCAGGATCATCGGTGGGATACTGAGGCCCAGGCATGTTTCATCGATATATTTTCTGAATTGCAGCCGGTCGCCAAAGCGCACCTGCTGAATGAGGATGTAGTTGTCTATAAAGTCTACTTCCTTTCCCAGTTTTACCATTTTACCGGTATGCGAATCAAGTGCGTATCGAAAAATATCTGACAACTGGGTGATTACCCGACGTGCCTGATCCTTGCTGGAGTGCATCAACGTGGATATCGAGTTAAGTGTATTGAAGAGAAAATGAGGGTTGATCTGGGATTTCAGCAGTGAGATTTGCATCTCTTTGTTCTTAAGGGCCAATTCACTTTTTTCTTTTTCTTCCTTCTCCAGCCCTTCAAAATACCGGATCACATAATAAACACCGACCGTGATAATATATTGATCATAAAAACGCAGCGCATCCCAGTTGAGCAATTCAATCATGTACTGCTTCCAGTCATCCAGGTAGACCAGGCCATCCATGTAGTCGGTAAAGTAGTAAGACAGTGTGCCCATGGTGAGGAAGAAAACCACGATACCAAACGTATGTCCTACAATCTGAAGGGTTGTTTTAAACCGGAAAAGGAAATGGGCCCACAAGAAGATGAGTACAATGAGTACGCAAAGTACTTCCCATAAATACAGGCCATTCCAGAGCACGTACGTAAATGGACGCTTGAGCTTAAACTCAAAAAATGTCGAAATGGCAAAGTTCACGGCATACCAGAGGCAAATCATCAGATAGGCCCTTTTCCAGATTCTAGGTATGTTGTTAATCCAGTTCACAGTGCTTCATGGGCCAATACGCCGGTGGTAAACTTCTCCATAAATTTAGCAAACCATTAATCCCGGAGTCGAATGCACGAAATTGACCGTCCGGATGCTGATTTTGTCGATAAACCGCTTTATCGATGATTCGTGTAATTGGCTAACTTTAATACTCCTTATCCACCTGAAAAAACGCCATGCGCGCGATCTTGATTCTGTTGGCCGGGCTGATCCTTTCCACCACCGGCTTCAGTCAAAACTTAACCATTTCAGCACGGGCGCTGGATCGTGAAACACGTGAACCACTGCCCTTTGCTTCTGTAGGGATCAAGGGAAAAGCCATTGGTACCATTACCAACCTGGAGGGGGCATTTGATTTTCACATCCCGGCTGAGTATCGCAAGGATGTTTTTGTTATCTCCATGCTCGGCTATAAGAATTTTGAAATTGCCGTTTCAGATATCCTTCAAACTCCCCAAACAGAAATCCTGATGGACAAATCCACCACGGTACTCAATACCGTTGTGGTGTCTGATTCCATGCAGGGTGGCGATATTCTTCGTGCCGCCCTCGGACGCATCGATCTCAATTACCCGCAGGATCCGTTTCTGTTAGAAGGCTTCTACCGGGATGTTAAGCAGATAGCCGGCACTTACGTTTCGCTCCTGGAGGCTGCGGTGCGGATTTACGATGACAACTACAAGGAGCCTCGCAACAAATCCAAACTGCGTGAGCGTGTTGCCCTGCAGGAGGTACGCAGAAGCATCGGCTACTCCAGCAAATTCACAACGTACTTTGACCAGGACAACCTGCTGGAGGTGCTGCTCCTCAACAACGATGTTCGCTATCGGCTGTTTCCAACCCAGGAAATCTTCTTCAGCAACCTGCGCCGAGACGCCGACTCCTGGTACAATGGCCGTGAGGTTTTTGTTGTGTCCCACACCCGGGAATTTTACCTGAGAGTTTTTATTGACAAGAGCACGTTTGGAATTGTTCACGTTGAGTATGAAAACAATTCTCCGGAAGACCTGGGTCGGGTGCGTGGACTCACCCACAAGTTTGAAAGCATGAAGCGTGTGGTAGACTTCCGGTTTGTAGAGGGTCGCTATTTTCTCAACTACATCACCGTTGATTACAAAGTCAACTGGTACGACGCCCAGACAGAAAAACTAAAATTCGAAACCGTACTCCAACAGCAATTGCTCATTAACAAGATTGATCCCCAGCCTGAAGAGCGCATTGCCGTAACCCAAAAAATGAGGAGCTACGGATTGCAATACCAGGATTTGCCATACAACAAGAAATTCTGGGATTCCTATAACGTCATTAAAGACAGCCCGCTGGACGAAAAGATCATTATGGATCTTGAGCTGGAAGGACCGTTGGAAAAACAGTTTGAGAAAAACTGAGGGTAGTAGGACTAGTTGGGAATTAACTCATCTGCCTCCCGGAACAACTCTTCTTTGTTTACAGGCACTACACCAACATGCTGACAAACCAATCCGCCGCCCAGGTTGGATAAGGCCACAATCCTTTCGGCCGGCAATTGAAGGGCAATACACAATGCGGCGATGCTGATCACGGTGTCTCCGGCCCCTGAAACATCTGCGATCTCCCGCTGATGGGCAGGAATGCTGATCTGCTTACCTTCATAATCAATAAACACACCATGTTCCGACAGTGTTAACATGATGCCTTTAGCACCCAGCCTGGCCTTTACAGTATCAACGGCGCGGATTACTGAGCTCTTGTCCCTGGGGTCAATGTCTACTTTCAACCCCTCCCGAAGTTCTTTCAAGTTGGGTTTAAACAGGGTTACGCCCTGATAATTCAAGAAGTTTCGCTTTTTGGGATCTACAACTACCGGAATATGTGCTGCACGGGCTTTGTTCACAACGGCCTCGATAATTCGTTGCGTGATAGTCCCCTTATCATAGTCCTCAAAAATAATCACATTACAGTCTGGCATCAGCTTATCGATGCGGTCCAGCAGCATGGACTCTTCTTCTGCAGTGGCAGGTGCTTCCGACTCTTCGTCAATGCGTACTACTTGCTGATGGGCAGCAATCACACGGGCCTTCAGGGTGGTCGGACGTCGGTTTGTTGTCACAATTCCTTCCTTGCTCATTCCCTTTTCATCCAGCAGGTGGAGTAACCGCTTGCCGTGTTCATCCTGGCCTGCCAGAGCACATAACACCGGCCGTGCACCCAATGCCTGAACGTTCAATCCCACATTGGCCGCACCGCCGAGACGGTAGTCACGCTTACGAACATTAATAATAGGCACAGGAGCCTCAGGCGAAATTCTGTCTACGGCGCCCCATATATAAGCATCGATCATCACGTCGCCGATGATCAGCACGTTGATGCCTTCAAACCTTTTCGCTATGTCAGACCAGTCAGACAAGGTATTTATTGCTATTTCAAGGTAGACAATGTTTCGCGCATACGCTTCATGGCTTCGCGCAAGTCTTTTTCAGATGCGGCATAGGACAAACGAATACACCGGGCGTCCCCAAAAGCACCACCGGGTACAAGCGATACATGCGCTTTCTCCAACAGATAGAGGCACAAGTCATCGCCGTCTTTGATGGTATGCTGACCATCGGACTTGCCAAAATACCAGCTTACATCCGGGAAGAAATAAAACGCCCCTTGCGGATAATTGGCCTTAACACCTGGAATCTCTTTCAACAACGCGTATACAATTTCACGACGTTGGCGATATTCTTCTACCATTTTCTTTGTCGGGGCAATGTCACCAGTGATGGCTGCAAAGGCTGCGCGTTGCGAAATAGATGAATTTGCTGAAGTTAATTGTCCCTGCATTTTACTGGCCCCGTCGGCTATCCACTTAGGTGCCGCGATGTACCCTACCCTCCAGCCTGTCATGGCATAGCCTTTGGCAAATCCATTAACGGTAATGGTGCGGTCAAACATGCCAGGCAGGGATGCTATACTCAATTGATCTCCGCTAAAATTGATGTGCTCATAGATTTCATCAGCTATGATCAGCAAATCGTTGTGCTTCAATACCACCTGCGCGATAGCCTCCAACTCAGCCCGCGTGAATACTGAGCCGGTAGGATTGCAGGGTGATGAGAATATAATTGCTTTGGTTTTGGGTGTTATGGCGCGCTCCAATTGCGCCGCCGTTACCTTGAAGTCATTCTCCAGGCTTCCACTCACAAGGACAGGCACTCCCTCGGTAAGCCGAACAATGGCATCATAGCTCACCCAATACGGAGAAAATACAATGACTTCATCTCCAGGATTGATCAATGAAAACATAACGTTGGCGATCGACTGCTTTGCGCCATTGGAGACTACAATATGCTCGGCCTTATAGGGCACCTTATTTTCTTTGTTGTACTTGGCCGCAATGGCCTCCCGCAGGTCCTGATAGCCCGACACCGGTGGGTATGTAAAGAACTTTCCTTCGTCGATGGCGTTCTTGGCGGCCTCACAAATGTGTTGAGGCGTCTTAAAATCAGGTTCACCCAGACTCAGGTTAATGACATCAATGCCCTTGTTCTTGTATTCCCGGGCTTTGGCAGCCATGGCCAGTGTTGCTGATTCTTCGATGGACTCAATGCGTGTGGAAAGTCTGCTCATAAAAAATAAGGTCAAGAAAGGCAAAGAACGGAATTTATACCCAGAGTTGGAACCAAACAATGGGTGTGTTCCACGAATGGAACTAAATCGTTTGCACTTAGTTGAAAAGAATACGTGCGGTGATGCTCCGGCCGAGTGTAATCTCATCGGCATACTCCAGATCACCACCCATGGGAATGCCCCGGGCAATGGAAGTAATTTTTACAGGGAGGTCCTTGAGCTTACGATGAAGATAAAATGCGGTGGTATCTCCTTCCATGGTTGGGCTTAGGGCGAGGATGATCTCGCGGATCTCACCGCCTGGCGCCACAACCCGTGACATCAATGAATCGATTTTTAGCTCACCCGGGCCAATACCCTGGATTGGTGAAATAATCCCGCCCAGCACATGATATACTCCGCGGTATTGAGCCGTGTTTTCAATTGCCATGACATCTTTACTGTCTTCCACCACGCACAGCAGAGAACGATCACGCTTTGGGCTGCGACAGATCACACAGAATTCCTCATCAGAGATGGTATGGCACGTGGCACAAAAGCGGATGTTGGCCCTCAGTCGGTTCAAGGCTTCGGTAAGGGCAGCTGTCTTGTGTTCATTTTCTTTCACCAGATGTAACACGAGGCGCAAGGCGGTCTTCTTCCCGATACCCGGCAGCTTGGCTACCTCGTTGACCGCGTCTTCAATAAGTTTAGATGGATATTCCAACGGTCAGTAGTTTTTCCAGATCAGGGTTTTTGCGGCGGGAAAGGAGCAATTACCCCCAATAAGGCCGCCGCTCTGACATATTTCCTTGCCCTTACAATCATAGAGTATTGTCGGGTAATCATTGCAGTTAATACAACCATTGACAATGTAAACCGGCTCGTTGTTTTGCATCGCTGATGATACTTCTCCTTTTCGCCCGTTGGCAGTGATTGAATTTTCCAGTTTAGTCAACCAGGATAAGTCTCCGCAACTTCCAGATGCATGATCTTCAGCACAGCCCGCCAGCCCAACCACAAAAGCAAAAACCCAATTTCTCATAAAATCCTGGCGTCTATACCAGCCTCACAGATCGCTTCCTTCATCGGCTTCAGCTCATCAAACGAGCCGTTTTTCACGGCACATTTGCCCTTGAAATGAATCAACAGTGTGCATTGCTCGGCTTGCTCAGGCGTATGCTTACAAACTCGGATCAACGTTTCAATGACGTGGTCAAATGTGTTGAAGTCATCATTGAATACAACCAGGTCATTCAGGTTATCCTCTTCCTCAAGTACCTCAACGGCCTTTTCTTCATGATGGACTGGCTTCTCTTTCATCCGTTGAACGATGGTCTTAAATAAACCTGGCATAAAAGTAGAAAAATTTTACTCCTTCACCCGAGCTCTTTGGCAGGATCCCAAAACACACGGGCAAAGTCCTGGACTTGATCTTTTTTTACTTTCACTCCGTCCTTTTCTAATCGCTGCTGCATCGCCTTGGGCGTTTCAAAGTGATGTTTCCCGGTGAGCAAGCCCTGCCTGTTCACTACCCGGTGTGCCGGAATATGTTTGTGTGCGTGGGCAGCATTCATTGCCCAACCCACCATCCGCGCACTCATCGCCGTGCCCAGGTATCGGGCAATGGCACCGTAATTGGTTACCCGGCCCTTCGGAATCAGTTTGACTACTTCCCATACATCCTGAAAAAAATTGGGCTCTTCAGGGTTCTTTTTGGTTAATCGCATATCTAAAGACCAGAGGTCCGGTGAAAATACAGGTTTATTCAAAAAAGACGAAGGGAACCGGGCACGGGCATTATTTTTGTGCACCCATGACAATGATTGTTCGCCTTTTAGCATTATTCCTTTTACTGACCGGGTCAGTGCATGCCCAGCAATTTGTTTTTCCCGATGCGCCATCATGGACCAATATGGAGGAAGGCAAACCATTGTCGTTTCGCTTAGCCACAACCGATAGCACTGCACCGAGGCGGTTTGCGTTGGAGGGCGGCGCCACCACAGGCATGGCCATGGACAGCCTTGGCAATTTTTCATGGAATCCCTCCTATGACCTGGTGAGCCGATTGGAAAAGCAAAAAGAAATCGGCGTGTTGTTCCAGGCCGAATGGAAAGATGGTCGACAATTAAGGCAATCCGTCAATTTTATCCTTCGCCATGTTAACCGCCCGCCCATCGTTGAGGACATGCCTACCTTTTATGTGAAGCAGGGGACGCTCTCCCGCTACCAGATTCCAACCGAGTACGTACGTGATCCGGATGGAGACTTGGTTGTCATTAAACCGCGCGAATCACAAATGCCTGAAGGTGCATCCATGTCTGCTACCGGACTGCTTACCTGGACACCCTCCAGAAATCAATTTAATGCACTTCGTACCTCACCGTTGTATGTAGAGTTCATCGCACAAGACCAGCCCGACAAGGCCGAGACTATCGGGAAGATCCGGGTAGCTCAAACTCAATTGGATCTACCTCCTGATTTATTACTCGTACCCAGCGATAGCGTCTGGAATGTAAAAGAGACCGATGTCGTTTATTTCAAGGTTTATGCCTCCGACCCCAATGGTGACGATAATATTGATCAGGTTGACTTTATCTCTTCCGATGTGCGCCTGCCCAAGAGTGCACTGAAAGAAAATTCGCGGGTGCAGCGAGAGTTTACGTGGACACCTGGATATGATTTCGTGGATGAAGCCGAAAAGAAGCGCGATGTGGTGCTCACTTTTTTTGCCTTCGACAAGAGCAACAACCGCATCCAACGCAGGGTAAGGGTTACGATTAACGACACGGAAAATGTAGAGGAAAAGGATAAACTGCTATATCAGAAATATTTTAATACCCTGGCGGCATCCAAGAATCTGATTGATATGCTGGATGAGAACAATGAGAAGTTGGAGCAGACTTACAAGAAAGCCAGGAAGGGTAAAAAATCCAGAACAATCGTTACCGCATCGTTGGGTGGCATTTCGGGATTGTCTCCGTTAATCCTGGACACGAATCCATCAAAGACCGTTACCATGGTTGGTGGCACGTCGGTGTTGGTGATTAACTCCCTGGAAGCAGGTCAGGTGATTGGCCGTTCGGCCAATGATTATCAGAACAAAATCAAGTCCAACCGTGACCTTCGCACGCAGCTGCAATTAAAAGGGAACTATTTTGCCCGGAAGTATGCATTGAAGTCACAGCGGCGCAACCTGGATTTTGAAACCGACCGCGACGATCTGGTGCGTTTGCTGAATACGGATATCACCAGCCTGGAAATGCCGGCGGTGGTGCAGGGGGTTCCGACTGGAAAAGGTATTAAGAAGACCTTCACAGACTTCACGGAAGAATGAAGGGTAATTAGAAATCGAATTTTGTCAACTACTCGTTAACGATTACTTTTGTGACCCCGGTTCTACCCCGGGGGCCGATTTCGGTGATTTTAGAGGAGTGGTAGAGCGGTTTATTGCACCGGTCTTGAAAACCGGAGACCCTTCACGGGGTCCGGGGGTTCGAATCCCTCCTCCTCTGCCAAGTAAAAGTCAAACACAATCAAAACCTCGAAATCGTAATGATTTCGAGGTTTTTTGTTTTTAGGGCATACCAAAAACAACCAAAAATTCGCAATCCCTTGGTACCAGTAGTGGTACCAAACTTTCAGACGGAAAGTTGGTACCAAAACGAGGTCAAAGTGCTGAAAATCAACCTGTTCGACCATCGCGCATCTTGATTTCAGCATCCTGAAAAGGATACTTTAACCAATTAAACTAAGGGATATATGAGGCAAACAATTTCAGTTAAGTTTTTCGCAAGAAAAGACCGCGCAAAGGACGATGGTTTGGTTCCAATTTTCATGAGAATTGGAATAGGACTTAAGCGCATAAACATCATCACCAAGATTTATGTAAAACCTGCCGACTGGTCAGTTCAAAACTGTAAACTAAAAACCAACAACGAAGAATCGCGAAGGATAAACAAGATGCTTGAAGGCTTCAAGTTGAAAGCTTTTGATCATCAACGAGAGTTGATGACCGAAGGAAAGGAAATCACCTTGGACAACCTTAAAGCTAAATGGTATGGAACATCCACCGAGCGTCCGCGAATGTTGATGGAAGTTTTCAAACAGCACAATGAGCAAATGAAAGCTCTTGTCAATCGCGAGTTCTCACCACTAACACTGGAACGTTATGAAACCTCATACCGGCATACGCTGGAATACATGAAATGGAAATTCCAGATTGAGGACATTGATATTAAGAAGCTTAACTATGAATTTATTGCCGACTATGAATTTTGGCTGAAGTCTCAGCGTAAATGCGACCATAATACTTCCGTCAAGTACCTATCCAATTTCAAAAAGATTGTCCATATCTGCATTAAAAACGGTTGGCTTGACCGCGACCCGTTTGTGGGATTCAAAATGACCAAACGGGAGGTAGAACGTCCCTTTCTGGTAGATGAAGAACTAAAACGAATTATTGCCAAACAATTCGTAGCCCCACGCATGAACCAGGTGCGCGATATTTTCATCTTCTGTTGTTATACCGGATTAGCGTATGCTGATGTTGAAAAACTAACTCGCGAAGAAATCACCACCGGTATTGATGGCGAGAAATGGATTTGGACAAGCAGACAGAAAACTGACACTGCGACCAGAATTCCACTACTATCTCAAGCTCTTGAAATTCTTGACCGCTACAAAGATGACCCTCAATGCGCCATCAAAGGAAGATTGTTGCCTGTTCTTAGCAATCAAAAGATGAACACCTATTTGAAAGAGATTGCAGATGCTTGCGACATCACCAAAAAAATGACCTTTCACACGGCCAGACACACCTTCGCTACTACTGTAACGCTTTCGAATGGTGTACCTATTGAAACAGTGGGTAAGATGCTAGGACACAGAAACCTAAAGACTACCCAACACTATGCAAGAATCCTTGATTTGAAAGTGAGCGAGGACATGAAGAATCTCCGAAACAGGCTCAATACAAAATCAGCAGCTCCTGCAATAACTCAAAAATCATAACCCAACTTTAAACCATTACTCCAATGAATAAGATTGTTACATACCTTGAAAGCAAAGAAGTAATTTTCCACGGTGCTCTATTGCTCATCATTCTTTACGTCCCACATGCTGGACACCTTTTCAAACAGTTAGAGCACCTTGACATGACGCTGTTTGGACTAACGTTCATGAATTGGGTCTATGGAATTGCTCTTGCGTCCATAATAGAACTTCTCATTCTTATTTTTATCATCAATGGCTATCAAAGAACAGGGAAAATGTATGCACTAATAAGCTTCTTTATTAATGCTTTGTACTACGACTATTGGTTTATCGCCCTGAATGAACCTTCCATTTTGAACTTAAAATTAATGGGTGCCAGTTTCCTTATTTGCGTTATGCATTCAGTCTCAATCTGGCAACTAAGTGAATTATTCTATAAGCGATTAAAAGCAGATAAGGAAAAAGTAGTTGAGTATTGGTGCCCGGAGTGTGAGGCTGGTCCGTTTCCAAACAAAAGGTCGATGGAAGGTCATATTTCTAAAGCACATAAATACTACAAACGGATTTTGGAAAACGGTAAGAATTCCAAAACCCATTTGAATGGTATCAGTTTGTAACCTCTACTATTATAGACGCTGAGATTTACCATCTCAGCGTTTTTTCTTTCTCACGTTATAAAGCACTGGCCCCAGGTTCTCACTAATCTTCTCAAGTGACCTTCCTGCTACATAACCTCCAACACCCAAGTCCATCAATGTCCAGATGTGGTCATCAAGAGTAGTTACAGGAAGGTTGAAGTATGGCACAAGCACGTAGTTATTGAAAACTATAAACATGCAGATGCACATGAGTATCGGTCTCCAGTTCCGTTGCAACCAGCTTTCACCTTTTGTCTCTGATTCAATGATTTTTGATTTCGTTTCCAACAGCTTGCTTTCATAATCAATACAAGCTCCTTCCATGTTCATGAGAAGTTCCTTGTACTTCAGTTGAAGCTCAAGCTTCTCATCTGACTTGTCAATTTTGTCGATTGCATTTCCAATGGAATCGACTGCCTCCTTTACTCCAGCTCCGAGAATTTTAGACAAAAATCCTCCGAGAGCTGGCTTTTTACCAACTTCACTTGCCTCCATGTTCGTATGTTTAATTGTTAGATAATTCTGTTTAGTAATGCTGACTATCCTTAGTAGTCATGTCACCATTGATTGGATAAGATTTTAATTTTTGCTTGGTCATTGGCTCTTGCCATTGGATGCCGAATTGTTGGAAGAAGTCCAGTGTACTCTTAGGTGCGTATCTGTTCTTGGAAATGTTCACCACACCTTTATGTACCTCACCTGCTATCTCTGCGATATGCTCCCAATCTTTTCCACCTTTGAAATCTCCGGCTTTGGTATGCTGAAGGATAAAGATGAATGCTTTGTCAGGATGCTCCTTTCGAAGCTCTTTGTATTCATTGATTTTCAATCCAAGGTCATTCACTGAATCAAGAATGATGAACTGATAATCCGAAAGGTCGGGGTCTTGCAAGTTTTCAGCGAAGTGCAACCTTGATGGCAGAGGATTCAAGAATTCGTTCACCTTCTTGGTCATGGTTGGAGAAGCAAATTCCTCCGATGACACGTAAAGCACATCACCGAAATTCTCAGCAAGGTATTGCGCAAGCTTTAGCAGAAAGATGGTCTTCCCATTATGAGGTTCGCCATGAAACATCATAGTGAAGTTCCTTGCCGGATTTCCGAACAGGGAATGCCAGAATGAAAAGAAATTAAGCAAATCAAGCTTACGGGTTGCCATTTCTTCCGCAGTCAACACTCCACTGAGTCCCCTGTTGTGCGAACAAGCTCCACGACTTGCATCGGAGTAGGTTTTACTCTTGCATGGTCTTAGCTTCTTTCCACCTGTATCATAAATTCTGCCTACCTCATTTTTGCATCCACAAGCTTTTACGATTCCTTCCAATCCATTCAATTCAGCTTTTGATATGGACACTTTAGTACTAGACCGTTGTCTCAAGCTTTTGTAGATAGCATTTACTTTATCCGCGTATGGATCATCTTTGGTAAGCTTCTTCTTATCAACCAGATTCTCCAGGTATTTGATAAAATCGTTAATCTTCTTTTGGTCATCTTTTCCTTGTAAGCCGATGTATCTCTTAATAGCAGTAATCGACTGGTATACTTTCTCACCACCTGCGATTGCGACAAGGTGATTAAGGTCTTTGTCATTGATAGCAAAAGATTCATCCCCCTTCATCTTGTTATATGCCTGAACAAGCTTGTTCTGAATCATTTCAATTTCTTCCGACAATGGTGAGGTTTTGCGGATGAGCTTTTGAACGATGGAACGTTGCAAGGCTTTGATGAAAGCAAGTATCGTATTGGGTGACTTAACCTTGTTGTGTAATCCGACATACCGTTTAATGAACTTCACTTCCTCACGGATATGCTCAACGTGTTTTACATGCTGCGACTGTTTAGACTCTCTAACCGTTTTCGCCTTCGTTTTTTGTTCAGCTTTTTTGACTGGAGGTTTTTTCACCTTCGATGGCTCAGGCCTTATGCTTTTCGGACTAACGGTATTTGCATACTCATTCAACTTTTGAAAATAAAGGTCTATGACCTTCTTGATACCTTCACTGTTTTGATAGTTCGCCCAATTTGTTCCGTTGGATGTACTCTTCACAACCAGGTCATGTCCTTTCTTTAGCGTTTCAGGCAAAGTCTCTACACCGATCCGCTCCACTTCAATAAAATAATTACTAGCCGTTATCATTACGCTGCAAAGTTTAATAGTTCTAATTCAAGTTCCAGAGCAAGAGCTTCAAGCTCCAATTGCTCCATTTCAGATTGCGATTGTTTGGGGAGCATCACGATGGTAGGCTTTGTCCTTGGTTCCTTTTTCGGAATCTCTCCTTTGATTACTTCATACTGTGGAGGACTAAGCGAAACGCTATCGTTGAACTTCTCCTGGAGCACATTTACAAACTCATCAATTCTTCCTTCTCCCAATGATGCCGTCATTCGGTCAGAAATCTTTTCAAAGTTGTTTCCATCAACTATTTTCAAGAGGTCTGGATCAAGGTATGTATCACCACCCTTCGAACGTGAGGAGGAAACTACAATCTTGAATTTCCCAGGCTGCCGGAAGATGGATACTCCATTCTTTGTTGTGATACTTGCTCCAATCGTTAAAGACCGGATGATCTTCATTGCCCTGGAAATAGGTACCACTGTCTTTTGTTGCACATCATTTCCTGGCTCCCAATATTCGGGCATGAGGATTCCTTTCTTGATTCCTCCATCAATCGTAGTATAGCTCACAAGTTTCCCTTTGTAAGCACTGAAAGCTTGCAGCACATTTCCGGTAATGATGTGCCGTATCTTTCTATCAACCGTACTCTCTTTAATGGAGGCTTCCCACTTTGCCAATAGTGATTCTTTTTCAAGGTGCGGTAATCCGACACTTGCACCAATGATTGCTCTTACGTCCTGTGCGTAGCTTGCAGGAATGGCGATGTACTTGTTGCTACTTGCCAATGCAAAGCGAAGGCGCATAGAACTTGGCGCATACGGGTTCTTCTTTTTCTTATCAATGATGAAACCCAAGAATACAGCAGGTACAAGTTCCTGACCTCCCTCATAACTGCTTACAGGATAGTTCAGATTTCTCCCTACATAGAAGGAGGTGAAAATGGATTCCAGGTACTGTCTTCTATTGCTAAATGACAGCTTTATCTTTTCCTCCGAATCACTCATCGCTTTATGAAGCTCAGTGGTTCTGGCTTTAATCGCCTCTTGCGCTTCGGCAGCATTACCCTTCTCAACAAGCTTTTGAATCTTCTTTTCTTGAGGAACCTTTTGCATAAGGTCTTCATAGTATGCCACATTATCTGCGATTTCCTTTTGAAGCTGCTCCTCCATGTAGCCTTCATACTCCAGCTTCACTTCCCTTTGCAATTCCCTTCCGTCCTTTCCCTGGAGTGATTCTGCAAGTAGGTTGCTTAACTCTTGCATAGAGAATGGTTTCTTGAGAACGTTAGCCATCACTGTCTCCAAAATGCTATCATCCCCAAACTCACTGGTTCCACCCTTACCAACAATCACGGTTCTGGAAGATTGTGTTTCTGCCTGAAGATCCATCGCCTCCACTTCAAGGTCATACTCACCGATCTGTTTGAGATACTCTACATACTCACTGTAACGGTTAGCGATTTCATTATAGAAATCTTGCTGCATGAGTGTTGAAAGTACTGCGACTCTTCCAGAAACTCTGTGCGCAGCATCCTCTAATTCTGCTCCATCTACTTCACGTGTTGATAATCCCAATGGATCATCGAGGAGCATATTTACCTCTACATTCTCCTTTAGGTATTCAGCTACTATCCTGTCTCCATACTTGTTTAGAAAATCTGGAACATCCAGAATTTTTGTAGATGACTTTTGATTAGAGGTAGTGTTTGCATCCAGGGACTTCAACTTCTTCTGAAGCATCATCATCAATCGCTTCTCAGCGGGGATGGCAGAGTTAACGTAATCATAGATAGGTTTAAAAATTTGTCCGGTGCGGTTTATCCGTCCTCGTTTCTGAACCTCCGTGTTTATGTCAAGCTCTGCTTGCAATACAATCATCACCCGCTGTTTCACTTTATCCTTGGAAACTTTTGGAGTTACAATAGCATGAGCCGAAGCTCCCGTACTTCCTGACTGATTGATTAGTAGAACGTCTACCTCGTTATTATTGAACTGACGAAAGGCATCATTGGTATTCATTCGCTTACGTGTCATCACCAATGCTTTGTTTGTCCTGGAATTAATCTGAAGCTCATACTTACGACCAGTAACCTCTGCTACTTTGAATCCGGCTTCTGTAATTTTTCGGACAATCACATCAATGGGAGAAATGGTAATTCCAGTCGATGCTTCTTTAATTCGTTCGCTAATGCGGAAGTACTCAGCCTGGGCTTCTAAAGAGAAGTCCGAGATTTCAAACTTCTTGAAAACCTTCTGACCATCCGTATCGGTTTCTGTGTAGCGCAAAATTCCATCTAAACCTTTTTGAAGAACTACAGAGAAATCAGCGTTAATAGTATCGCCATCAGTTATTGCCAGTCCGGCTTCGGACTCCATTTGTTCAATGAAACTTCCCATCGTGCTGGCAAATGCGATAACAGGTTTTTTGCCTTCCTTCAATCGTGCAATAGCCCTTTCAGCAACGGCTTCTGCTTTGATGCTAAAAAGCATTTGATTAATCACGTTGAACACTTTAGAGAAGTATGGGAGGTTATCTACTCCTGCTTGCGATGTTCCTTCGCGAATTTCTACTTGCTTACCCTCGGCTACTGCAATGTCATCCAACTCTTCTACAATCTCATCCACATAGGTAGTCTGAAACTTGATGATGTCTCGAATGATTGAAGTGATATTGTCTGCAATGGCTTTATGTTCCTGCTCTTTATCCTCCAGGGTAATGTAGTTAACCTCCACACCTTCGAATGAACGTTCTCTTCGAATCATCTGACCTTCGGCTACAAGCTGACTCGCCAGGATTTCTTGTAAGGCTACTCCACCTTTTGTAATTGCTTCAATTAGCGCATCCCTTGTCATGCTTGCATCACGGATAGAAGTCTTCATCGCATAGATGGGCATGTTATCCGGACGCTTGGCGAAAGTTGCCGATAAGAAAACTACGCCTCTCGATTTAGATAATGCAGACTGCATGAAGTTTCCTGTGTTGCCAGAACCAGATGAATTGTGAGCTTCATCCATAATGACAATGTTATCCTCCGCAATAACATTTAAGAATGCAGGTTTTGTTGGCTTCTTATCAGGCGAATTAAACTGTGAGTAAGTGGCTACTACAAAATGAAAGTTTCGCGGTATGCGCTGTCCCTCAAATATTCTGTTTTGGTCTGAGGCTGGAAGTGCCTGGTAGATGATGTTTCCATCTTCATCCTTGATGTCGGTCTTACTCTCGCGACCATTGACTATAAAAGGAGCAAGGTGCGAAGATCCTATCGCTGACAAATCACGGTAAATGTCAGAGAACAGGTTTGCTTTTTCAGTAATGAAAACGGGTTGAACTCCTTGCTCAACGGCATAACGAATAATAGATGCCGCGATTCGACCTTTGCCAATTCCAGTTTGGTCTCCGATAATCATTCCAACACCTCTTTCTTCGATGTTGTAGATTGACATCGCAACTGCATCAATTTGTTCGGCTGATAAAGCTTTGCACAGTTCTACATTGCTTCGATAGTTAAGTTTGATTCGTACATACTCATCTATATCTCCACCTACTGCCTCCTTAATTCTCTGCAATGCACTGTGGGTTTCGAAGCCCATTGAATCAGGCACTACCGTATTGAGAACAAAGCAACTGCTTGATGCAGGAGTATAGGGCATACCGAGTTCATCGAAGCTCATTAATTCAAGCTCCAGGGAAAGAGCCTGGGCTTCTAATTCAATTTTTGTCATTGTAAATTCTTGTCTTGGTGTTGTTACGCTCATCACTCGATCATGCAACTCTTCAAAGGAATCAACTACTGCATCGCGTTCCGCATGTTTTAAAGGAGCTGCTCCAGAGGGTTGAGATTTTCGTCCATCAATCAGCATTAACCTCGTATCGAACGAAGTTCCTTGACGGGAATAGAGTTTGGAGCCATCAATGGGAATGACATCGACTACATTATATCTGCTGAAGAGGTAGTTAAAGAAGAATCGGTTCTTTCCTTTTTGAATTCTTCCTTTCTTGTCATAGCGTGTATGCCCTCCGATTATGATGGCGGCTTTACCATTATCCTTCATGCAGTCCAGGGCACGCAAGGCCATCAAGTGATCAAGCACTTCAATGCTGAAGGTCTCATACTTAATTTCCTTGTCTAACAGTCCGAAGGGAGGATTCGTTATGACTGCATCAAATTTCTTTTCGAAACCTCTAAAAGGAATTGTAGCATCTTGATTTAATACTTGTCTATATCCCTGGTCAGCTAAGTTCGATCTTCTTAGCTCATCAATTTCATTGACAATGACTCTGGAAGGATTGGCAGCAATAGTAAGCAGACCATTTCCAGCGGAAGGTT
>JBGAMI010000056.1:0-20529 GCA_044223085.1 Cyclobacteriaceae bacterium | reverse complement strand
GGCGTTGTCGGTTATTTCACCTGTGTTGGTACTCCTGATTGCCGACCTGCGCCAATTGAACAAAATTGCGCGGCATTAATCCTGCCTTTCAGGTTATTCCTGAACGGTGAATGATCACTTGTTCAAAGTTCAATAGTATGTATTGGTTTTTTTAACCGGTACCATTGGTTTGTTAAATCCCCACGGTCGGTGGAGAATACCAACCGATGCTCAGATCTCAACCTTTTCAATTGCCTTCACGGGCACCAGGCATCCACCTCGTAACTCGACGAAGTCGCCCTCAAGATCAATGAAGTTTGAAAATACCTCCACCGTGGAGCCATCGCGCAGCCGGATCCACAGACCAATTTCATCGTGATCCTGATTTGTTTCCTGGGTAGCGGCCTCCAACGCATGTTTGCGTTCAGCCCTGGCCTTTTCAGTGCTTAGCACATCCACCGTGGTGAAATGTTGTTTCGCCAATTCGACGAGCGTCATCTGTTTGAGTACAGCCCTCGATTGCCACACATCCAGTTCTTTCCTGAACCACTCAAGTGCAGTGGGTGTCCATTGAAAATGGGTCTGGATGTAGGCAATGGTTTCACGCTCAACATCGGTGTACTTGTTGCCGTCTTTCACCAGATTCAGCAGGCTCACGGCATCTTCAGTCGAGATGCGACCGTCGCCCTTGCCGTCAACCGACAATTGAGCCTGGTCGAGCAAGGTGGCATCCATTTTTTTACCGTTGATGGTTTTGTAGTAGCTCATAATGTGATTCCTCCGCATCACAAAGCACCCAATTACCCGGAGGTAACCCTATGAGGTAAGACACGGGAGTGGGTGACGAAAATCAGGCCACTACTTCTCAAAACAGGCTAAAAACGCAGATTTGTTTTGTATGCGCCAAAGAAGAACCCACGATTCAGAATCGCTTGCGAATGCCGACAAGCGAACTGGAGATCCACACATAGTTTCCCTGATCGAACGTCAGTTCCTGGTGAACCAGGCTGAAGTTGATGATGAATTCATAATTACGCGGGAAAGTTTTTTGCCAGTTGATGCCGAAGCGTTGTGACTGAAGTACATAGATTCCGTCGGTGCTGAGTCCGTTTGAACTTTGGATACGTCGATCATCCGGGCTAAAGCCCAAACCGGCAGATACCCCCAGGTAATTATCACCATCCTGAAAATAGCGGCGTACGGTAATCACGGAAGAGACCGAAGTACCGGGGGGTCCGGGTGTGATGTAGGGGCGCAGAGAAATCCAATAATTCTTCACATACCAGCCTATCGAACCGGTATAAATAGTTACCGTACTCGTGTTGAAATCGAGGTACCGCGCACCAATGGAAGCTTCGAAACTTTTGGGCAGTTTGGAATAAATTTCTCCGCCTACGCGATGGGTTGGAAACAGGGAGTTGTTGGAAAAGCCGTAATTAATGTAGGCATAAATGCCGTTAGCGATTTTGGGATATAAATCAATTTCCGGCTGAATGCCCTGCGTGCCAAATCGATTTGAATAGTTGAGACGTACGATGGCTGAACCCCAGCTGGTGGTCCTGGCCAATTGAGCTGCCAGGTAGTTGGCCGGGTCATAGCTGCGGCTGAACAGATCCAGGGAATAAGAAATACCTGCGGTATAAAGCATGCTTGATTTTTTCAACTCCGCCATCAAGGCATGAGCTTTAGCATGCGATGGATCGATGGCCAGCAGGCGCGATACCACCTGAGATGCTGCGTCGGCTTGCTTGAGCTCTACCAGGATCCTTGCCTTTTTGTATAAGAAGTCTTCCTGATTGGGATAATGAATCATGGCCTGGTTGACAAGTACCAGGGCCTGCGCGTATTGTTCATCCCACATCTCCACGTCGACGGCCGCATTGAATGCATCTTCATTGACTGGTTCATCAGCCAATACGATCTGCAATTCTTTCCGGGCCTGATCGCGCTGACCATCCCAGGCATACGTACGGGCCAGCAGAATGCGGACATCGGCATACTTCGGGCTCCGTGAAAGAACTTCAGATAGCATCAAGCGGGCCTCTTCGCGATTGCCATTGAACGCCTTTTCACGGGCAAGCACAAACAGGGCGTCTCCATCCAATTGCTTCCATTCCTGTGCATCGGCCAGGCTGGTGGTGATCAGCACCAAGCATACAGTAATTAACCAGGAGCGCATCGGATTCATGTTATGGGTTTTTCAATTTTTCTTGTGCACGTCGTACCCGCGATTTCAATTCATCGAGGTTGGGATTCGCGGCGAGCCCTTGTTGGGCAACCTGCAATGATTTTTTCCAATGCCCGTCCCAGAATTCAATGTCGGCAAGGGCTACAAAAGCATCGGGATACGCAGGTGCACGCTCGAGGGTTTGACGCAGCAGGACCCTGGCGCTGTCAAAGCGTTGCTGCCAGCCAAACGTCCGCGCCATCAGCACACGGGTATCGTGAAAGTTCGGACTCTTGTTCAGGATGTACTTGGCCACCATACGGCTTTGCGCGTAATTCTTATCAAAAGCCAATTGACGTGCTTTTTCAAATTGCTGATCCGGATTGAGGCTGTCAATGGTGATTTCCCGGAGGTACCGCTTTTCTGCCGTGGTCAGGTGAAAACTGGCAAGCACCACCTTTGAAGTGCCCCGATCCACGCGGTTGCTGTCGCAGGCGTACCGGTTGCGAGCCTGAAAATCGGCCAGTTTTGCGCGCAACGACTGCCGTTTGCTTTCATTCTGTACAGGAGTGATTTCAAGATTGTCACCGATCTCGTAGAGACGATCATCGGACAGGTAGTAGGTGCCGTCCAGGTAATCTGACAATACGCCCTTGTTTCTGGAAATGGCCAGTTGCAAAGTGCTGCCAA
This sequence comes from Cyclobacteriaceae bacterium, assembly GCA_044223085.1. Taxonomy (GTDB): domain Bacteria; phylum Bacteroidota; class Bacteroidia; order Cytophagales; family Cyclobacteriaceae; genus ELB16-189. The sequence continues at coordinate 17,693 of JBGAMI010000056.1, read as the reverse complement.
AAGTAGTGTCCGTGGTGAGTTCATCGGAAAGAAATGGCATCTCTTCCGGGAAGTTGATGTTAAAGCCACGGCTCAGCCAACCGAGGAGGGTAGGTGTGATGCCTGAATGCGAACCCATGGAAGCGAACATGACCGGTTTCAGGACCAAGGGCGAGTAAATCATGAGTGGCACATGAAAGCGCTTAAGCCGGTTGTCGGAGGGCATGGGGATCAATCGGTGATCTCCTGTGATGACAAATAAGGTTTCATTAAAATCAGGACGTTTGGAGTATGCTTGTATAAGCTCCCGGATAGCATGATCGGTGTAGCGAAGACACTGAAAGATGTTTCTGTTCTCTAACATCCGTGTTTTGGCGGCGCTGGCGGCGCGTGTGTTCAATTCGGCATTAGCCTGAGCGGCGATGATGGTATCCGGACAAATAAATGGCTCATGTGTTGACAGGGTGAGATAAAGATCAAGTCGCGGCGTCTTTCCTTCGCCCAGCACCGTGGTGGCATATCGAAACACATCCCGGTCGGCAAGACCCCATGAAGAGATATTGGCTTTTTGCTTAATGCTTGTCGGGAATGATGTTTGGTTAACAAAGTGATCTGTCTTCTGGTATTCGAGAAAAAGGTCGAGGTTGTCGAAGTTGGGATTGCCGCCATAGAAGAAATTAGAGCGATAGCCGTATGGCTTAAGCATAGAAATCAGGGTCTGGTGATGTGGCATCGCTGTGCCATAGTTCATAAATCCATTGTCACCATAGGGCAGTGATCCAAGGATGCTGGGGGGTGCTCCAAAGGTTCTGCCTGCATTGCTAACTGCATTTTTCCAGAACAGGCTGTGCCCGGCCAGGGAATCAAGGAACGGAGTAAATCCACCATAGACTGCATCGGGTCCCATGAAATCCCGCCCAAGACCTTCTACTATGATCACAACAATGTTGGGATAGTTCTTGGGTGTGTTCAGGTATGGAGTCAGGTTGCCGGAATAATTCACAGTGTGCAAGAGCGGGTAGCTGCCGGGTGTGATAGCGAGTACCCCGGGGGTCGCGCCTTTTGCTTTCCGGATTTCATCGAGCAGGATCAAAAGCTTGTTGCTGGCCAGTGAGCGCTCGGTTTCAAGATCATAGTTTTCTGCATCAGCTTGCCAGGGTGCAAAGATCAATGCGAAACAAACTGCCAATCCACTGAGGGACTTACCCAGGGTGATGCGGTAAAAGATATTGCGGTCATAGAAATACCGGTTGAGCATGGTGAAAACTACCAGCATCATCACAAAGGAAAAGACGGCACTTACGCTGATGGATCCGGATGAAACAACCGTGGTTTGGATATCAGACCACGAGTAACCCATCAGGTCGGCGCCCAGGGTGATGCCGGTTACGAGAAAATACTGTGTTGTCACCCAACTGGCCAGCAGGAGCGCCCCATAGGCGACACTTTGCACAAAGTAACTGGCGCCGGCCGAAAGGAGTCCGGCGATGATGCCCAACAACCCAACGAGGACGGCTGAAATTAAAATGGTGCTGAGGTCACTCACGGCACCTCGCAACTCGAGGCTGTTCACGGCCAGGGGCTGGTGCAGTACCGATATCCACTCATATACGCGGATAAGGAGGCTGCCCGCCAGAAAGGCGATGGTCGTGCCGATCCAGATCTGTAATGCAATGTGAATGCGATCTTTCATATTATGCTTTAGCAACATGCTTTCTGTATTCCACAAATCCTTGTCGTGTCATCGCACCCCAGGATTTTTCACCCCGCATCAATTTCCAGTTGCCCACCAATGACCACCAAACGATTCGGGGATGAAACCAGAAAGGCTCAATCAATGACGCACCGATCATTTTCAAAATATCCTTGTGATGGGTGTACTTGTAAAACGAAAACTCTTCGGTCAGCAAGGCAAACATCGAGAGGAAGAAAGCGAAGCAATAGATGGCCAGCATCAGAGAAAAAAAGAACAACCAATTGACCTTGCCCAGAACAACCAACACAAGAAAGAAAAGCAATCCGGTGGATTCAATCATCGGGGAGGCCCACTCATACACAAGCCAGAATGGATAGCTGACCATACCCATCAATCCGTACCTGGGATTGAAAAGCAGTTTCTTGTGTATCCGCAGTGTTTCAAATGTTCCCCGGGCCCAACGGTTGCGTTGACGCCCCAATACCTCATTGGTGGACGGGGCCTCCGTCCAGCACAACGGATCAGGTATATAGGCCACCCGGTAGGGGAGTTTGTTATCGTGCATGTGGCGACGCATCCGCACCACGAGTTCCATGTCTTCACCAACAGTTTTTGGATCATAGCCGCCACTTTGAACAGCGATGTCGCGACGGAACAAGCCAAAGGCACCGGAGATCAACAGCAATCCATTGAGTTTGCTCCAGGCCATGCGTCCCAGCAGAAATGCCCGGATATACTCCAACACCTGCATTTTAGCCAACAAATTGGTGGGCAGCTTTACTTCTACCAACCGGCCTTCTTCCACGACGCAGGAGTTGGCGATGCGCACCACACCACCCGATGCAATTACCTCGCGGTCTTCCAGAAATGGCTTGGCCATCTTGAGGAGAGCATCCGGCTCAATGATACAGTCCACATCAATACAGGCCACCAGCGGCTTGTTGGCCAGGTTCAAACCAACATTGAGGGCATCTGCCTTGCCTCCGTTGACTTTATCGATGATCACCAGCTTCCTGAAGGCCCTGTTGCGTGATTTATAGATTCCCCGAACAGGTTTCGTGGGCAACTTCATTTCGTAGGCCAGCGGCACAAGTTGCAGATCGAATGCCGCAATGAGTTTGCTGAGGGTCTCATCCTTAATGCCATCGTTGATGATGATCACTTCGTAGTTGTTGTACATCAGCGAAAGAAGCGACTTTACATTATCGATAATGGTAAGCGATTCGTTGTAGGCGGGAGCCAGCAGTGAAATTCCTGGCGCAAAGGGAGAGGAGAGGATATAGGAATAGTCGATGAAATAGTTTCGCTTGAGGTAGGCGCGCATTTCAACCATGCTCATCATCGCAAGAAAGAAATACCATACTGCCACCGTGAACCCGTAAAGGAGCACGCCGTCATTCACCAGGGTATAGATCAGGTTCCACATAACGGTCTGATTAATGTAAAAGGGGTTCGGTGGCATCTTCGATCAGGGCAACCAATTCGGTCGTCTGTGGCATTTGACTCAGTCGCATGCGGCCGTATTCTTCTTCCCGAAGTAGATTATAAACAGCTTTTTTTCGCACGATAAATTCCGGATGGTTCAGGTAAGATTCCGTAATCATCAGCCTGGAGTCACCCGGCTCCAACAGTTCAAGGAAATCAACCGTGAGCAGACAGATGTTGACATGGGTACGATATCGTTCGGCGACACGAACTACGGCATCCGTGTATTCGATGGCACCCAGGTTGTATAGCGCCTGGATGGCCGATTCGATAATCAGTGGATTTTTGTGTTCCAACAGCGCAGCGATGCCTGGAACGTTGGTGGCTTGCCTGAACTGGGCTGTCATCTGAAGACAGAATATAACCACGTCATCATCCCGGTGCGTGAACCACTGACTGAAATCGGGAAGCTTGCGCGGATCCATCATGGACAGGTAATGATGCAGATTCAATTGCATCCAGGGTGAAATTTTTCCGGCGTAGTCATTCAGAAAAGAAAGGGGATTGTCTTGTTCGGTACGGGTAATAGCCATGAATACCTCTTCGCGGAGTGTGGCGTGGCGGGCGCGCACGTAAAGACGTTTGAGTTTTTCCGGCAGGTGATATTTCATCGTGGCGAGTTCGCGAATGCCCTGGGCCTGTAGCTTCCAAAGACGGCTGTGCATCTTCTTTTCTGAATACGCGTGAAGATTCAGGGCCCGGTAAACTTCTTCCACCCGCACGGTGGCAGTTCCGGTAAGACTTCTCTTGAGTGTAGTGAGGTAATCGATCATCACCTGCTTGCCGATTCGATCAAGGGCCATGGCCTTTTGCAATTGCTCCAGGTGATATTGTTGTGAAGAGACCGGCATAGAATCGTTAGGGCTTTGAGCGAGCATGACATTCAGGGAAGGCTGAAATGCTTCGTGCAATTCGGCCACAACCCGTTTGCGGCGGTTTTTTAAGCTTCGGCTGGTAAGCAGGATGACCACAATGATTACTCCGGCCACCATAAAGAAGCCACCTGCTTCAATCATGAAGGTTTCCAGCGGATCGAGGTGCAGGCCGAGTGAATCAGTAACGCTCATTTCTTTCCCATCAGGTGTTTTACGCGAATGGCCAGTTCTGCCGGACTGAATGGCTTGGCGATAAAATCGTTGGCACCCAGGTCATAAGCATGCATCAGGGTTTCTTCCAGCCCTTCAGCCGTGAGCACAATGATCGGTGTGTCCAACTTAAGTTCCTGGCGAACCACCGAGATCAATTCAAGACCGGAATGAAACGGCATATGGATATCCGTAATGATTAAGTCAAAATGTTCCTGACGCAACAGGTTTATGGCATCGCGGCCATCACTCGCTTTAACGATTTCTCCCACGTTCTCACGCGAAAGCTTAAAGCGGATCATCGTCATCAGTACTTCATCGTCGTCGCAAACCAGGACGCGGAGATGGCTGCGTGGTCCCTGATGCACCGACCCTTGAGGCCGGGTGACCTGTAAAATTGTTCGACCCGGGATAGCCGTTCCATGATGATCATCAGGTACCGGGTTTTTTTCTATGGTTGACATGGTGTTTGTGTCGCGTGAGCAGAATTCGCCGCTGACAGTGCAAAGGAGGCAGTTAAACAGCTCAGATTGGCCGATTTTCGACCAATCCAGCCAAATTGATCGTCCGGTGCCACATTCGAATCGCTGAAAAAAACTACCTTGAAAGGATTCAAAATGACACCCATGAAGAAAACATCATTTGTCCTCCTGATACTGATTGCAACCCTGGTAGTGCCTTCCAGCCACTCCTGGGCCCAACCCGACAAGCTGCGCGCTGTCATCAAAACCAAAGCTGCGGCGATCGACGCCAAGGTAATTTCCTGGCGAAGGGATCTCCACGAGCATCCTGAATTGAGTAACCGTGAGTTTAGAACCTCGGCCCTTATTGCTAAGCACCTGGAAGCCCTGGGAATTGAGGTAAAAACCGGCATCGCCAAGACCGGTGTGGTGGGAATTCTCAAAGGCGGATTCCCCGGTCCGGTGGTGGGATTACGAGCTGATATGGACGGACTACCCGTATTGGAATCCAATAACCTGCCGTATGCCTCCAAAGCTAAAGGAGAATTCAATGGTCAGGAAGTTCCCGTGATGCACGCCTGTGGTCATGATACCCACGTAGCCATTCTGATGGGCGTCGCAGAAGTATTGTCCTCCATGAGAAAAGACCTGAAAGGCACAGTGAAGTTTGTCTTTCAGCCCGCTGAAGAAGGTGCACCTGCTGGTGAGGAAGGTGGTGCAAAGTTGATGGTACAGGAAGGCGTGCTTGAAAACCCGCATGTGGATGTCATGTTTGGATTGCATATTTCCTCGGGCAATGAAGTAGGAACGATCTCTTATCGTTCAGGTGGAGCCATGGCCGGTGCCAGTGATTTAAAAATAACCGTGAAAGGCAAACCATCGCACGGGGCTCAGCCATGGATGTCGGTAGATCCCATTCTGGTGTCTGCTCAAATTGTAACCAGTCTTCAGACTATTGTGAGCCGTAATGTGAACATCACAGAAAATGCCGCCGTAGTAACGATCGGTTCTATCCACGGCGGTAATCGATCCAACATCATTTCTGAAAAGGTCGAAATGATGGGCACGGTTCGCACCTTGAGTCCATCAGATGAGAAACTTGTGTTTCAGCGGATCAATGACATTGCTAAACATACCGCAGAAGCAGCCGGTGCAGTCGCAGAAGTAGAATTGCCATATACCATCCATTACCCGGTAACCTACAATAATCCCGAACTGGTTAATCGCATGAGCGCTTCATTGGTGAAAACGGCAGGAGCAGCCAACGTCATTCAGACACCTGCCCGAACCGGGAGTGAGGATTTTTCCTATTTCGCTGAGAAAGTGCCCGGGTTCTTCATTTTCCTGGGCGGAATGCCGAAGGGACAAGATCCCGCTAAGGCCGGACCGCACCACACACCTCAGTTTATAATTGATGACAGTGGATTGCAACTGGGTGTTAATGCACTGTGCAACCTCGTTGTGGATTACGGCGCCACAGCGAAGTAGTGCCTGCTCGCAACGAAATAAAGCCCGGCCACCGTTGGTCGGGCTTTTTTCATATGGTCTGGTAAGGAAAACATGACAAAAATCATATTGCGCTGGCTCTTCTATCATGCAGTTGGAGGCCAGAAAACCAGGAAATTTGTTGGGACCCAACACTAAAATTTTCTGAGCCATGAAAATCGAACAGATCTATACCAACTGCCTGGCCGAAGCAGCCTACTACATCGAAAGCAATGGTGAAGTGGCCATTATCGACCCGTTGCGTGAAGCAAATCCATACATTGAACGGGCGTTGAAAGACAAGGCAAAGATCAAGTATATCCTCGAAACTCATTTTCACGCTGACTTTGTTTCTGGCCATGTTGACTTAGCTAAAAAGACCGGTGCAACCATCGTGTTTGGGCCGTCTGCCGCACCATCCTATCCTGCCCATATTGCCAAGGATGATGAAATGCTAACCCTGGGTAGCGTGAAAATCAAAGTGCTGCATACACCAGGTCATACATTGGAATCATCAACTTTCCTGCTTATCGATGAGCGCGGAAAGGACTATGCAATTTTCACCGGCGACACGTTATTTATTGGCGATGTCGGCAGACCAGACCTGGTACAGAAGCTCAAAGCGGATGTCACTCCGGAGATCCTCGCCAGCAAACTCTTTGACTCACTCCGCAACAAGATCATGCCCCTGGCCGATGACGTCATCGTTTATCCTGGCCATGGCGCCGGCAGTGCCTGTGGAAAGAAGATGGATAAAGAAACTGTTTCGACACTCGGGCATCAGAAGAAATTCAATTATGCCCTGCGGGAAGACACCACCCGACAGGAGTTCATTCACGAACTGCTCGATGGACTTGTTGAACCACCTCAATATTTCCCGGCGAATGTGTTGATGAATGTGCATGGATCAGCCGGCATCGACGCTATCCTGAAACAGGGAATGAATGGAATGGATGTGGCGACATTTCAGTCAGCCTGGGAACAAACCGACGCGCTGGTGATTGATACCCGCTCCAAAGATGAGGTGCCCCATGGCTATATCCCGGACAGCATCTTCATCGGTGTGGACGAAACTTTTGCGCCCTGGGTAGGCACCCTCGTGCCCAACTTGCTGCAACCTATTCTCATCATCGCGGATGAAGGCCGCGAGGAAGAGGTCATTGTCCGATTGGCACGGGTTGGTTACGACAATCCCATCGGCTATCTCCGGGGAGGTATTGAGGCTTGGCGCGCGGCCGGCCATCCGCTGGATACCATCTGGGAATTGTCGGCAGAAGAATTCGCCCGGGAAGCAGGTACAGGCAATACGATCAACCTGCTCGATGTTCGCCGTGAAAGTGAATACCTCACTGAACATATGGTAGGGGCGGAGAACTTTCCATTGGACTTTATCAACCGCAACATGAGTAAACTGGATCCGCACAAGACCTATTACCTCTATTGTGGCGGAGGATACCGTTCTCTCATTGCTGCTTCCATGTTAAAATCACGCGGATTTCAGCACCTGTACAATATCCGTGGAGGCTACAAGGCTTTGCGCGCAACTTCATTGCCGCATACCGATAAGATGGTGATGAATACAGAACTTTAGGCGTATTCAGGACGGATGACCCAACTGGCTTTGTTGGGTTTTCGAATCACCAGCCACCAAAAGAAAAACAGGGTGAGCCCTATGCTTATACCCGAAACGGTTGTTGCGTTGAGGTAGTCGCGCATATCAATCAGGCAGCCATCGTCTGGAAATTTCCCAAAACCGAGCAGCGATGGGATCCGATACCAATAGTAACAGGATACGGCTGCCGTGGCAAAGACCGCTGTGACCAATCGTTCCTGCTTTCCGCGGAACCGGGTGGTCAGCAACGCATACAAGGCTAGCGTGATCAGCATCCCCAGCAGGGGCATATAATATATACCTGCCCAGGAAAGAAAATTCACCACCGGTGTACCATCAGCCTCATGGAACCATCCCCAAATAAAACCGGGAAGGCCACCGGTAATCAGCAGCCCGGCAAGCCGATGGGGAGCGGTCTTTTGAGAACCGCGTGGATCCAGGTTGGGTGTGGAATCCGGACAGGGAACTACACACTTCTCACAGGCTGTGCAATGTGCGTTAGGCAAAGCGCCAATGACCTTGGTGCCATATAATCTTTCTACCGGATGAACGGGACAAAGCGTGGAACACCAGGCACTTTTCCATTCAAAGAAGAATCCGAGGGTAACTGCAACAACGGTGGTGCCGGCCAGGAGCCATGCCGTGGCATGACCGCTTACATTAAATACTGGATGACGCAGCGGAACGATAATGTACAATAACAATACTGACAACAGGATTAGTATTCCCTGTGTTTCAATGCTCATTTTCTTTTGCCGGGAAATGCCCAGGTGACGGGGCAGCAGGGCCGTGCTCGCCAGGGGACAAATATTTCGCCACAAACCGACGCCCAATACAATCAAGGCAGGAGCAATAGGGATGAGGATATTCCAGAACAATAAAATCCCCAGATCGGGCAGGAACACCAGGCAGGCAAAAATGGTAAATCCGACTACCCACACCAGGCCTTGGGCCAGGCGCCATTGACGAATGGACCGGGGAGAAAGTGCACCACCTGACTTAAACGGAGTAACAAGAACTGACATAGTAGCTAAGAATGACGGAAAACGGCTCAAGCTATCAGCCACCAAAGCAATTTTTTATGAGAAAAATCATACAAACCTGTTTCCTTATAAACCCCATACCTAAATTTCACATCAACCTTCATGCATGATGAAAACATTGATCTGGTGCTCCCTGCTTTTGATGGGTATTTTGAGTTGCACATCACCGCCCGCAGCCGACCTGATTTTTACTGGCGGCAAGATATGGACGGGTACGGATTCCACTTCGTTTGAGGAGGCTATTGCCATTCAGGGTAACCGTATTGTTGCGGTCGGTTCTGCAAAAGCCATAGAGGTGTATCACGGTACAGGAACAAAAACAATTAACCTCGCCGGCAAGTTGATGGTGCCTGGATTCAATGATGCACACATTCACTTTCTCGGCGGTTCCATGGGATTACTGGACGTTGACCTGAATGATGTGGCTTCGATTTCGGAACTGGTAGGACGCATCCGGAAATTTTCCGCGGACCACCCGGAACGGAAGTGGATTACAGGGAGGGGTTGGCAATACACCATGTTTACGGGAGGATTGCCGGTGAAGGAATACCTGGACACTGCTATACAGATTCCTGTTTTTGTTCGTGCTTATGATGGGCACAGCGCCTGGGCCAATAGCGCTGCCTTGCGGGCGGCCGGCATCGACCGGAACACGTTATTCGATGGATTTGGTGAAGTGGTTAAGGATAAGAAAGGTGAACCCACTGGTGTATTCAAAGAGCATGCAATGGCCTTGGTGGATGCCAGGATTCCAAAACCCACCAAAGAAGAGAAGTTGACAGCCCTGAGGTTAGGATTGAAGCGCGCATTATCCTTGGGAATAACCAGTATGGCCAATGCCAGCGGTGACGAAGAAGAGCTAAAGTTGTATCAGGAATTGCTCCAACAAGGAGAGTTGGCCGTTCGGGTAGCCGCTTGTTTCTCTGTGGGGGAAGCTACCACGAAAGAGAACATCGCACGGTATAAGGCCCTGAAAGACAGTATTGGAAATAACCGGTTTCTAACCGCACGCCAGGTTAAATTCATGCTCGATGGTGTGATTGAATCGCATACGGCAGCCATGCTTGAGCCCTATGCCGATGTAAAACCTGGTGAACCGTTGCCTACTGGTTCGCTCACGTTGCCCAGGACAAGGTACCAGGAACTTGTGAAGAACTTTGACGAAAGTGGCTTTCAGATTTTTACCCATGCCATCGGTGATCGGGCAGTTCGTGAAGCACTGGATGCGTATGAAATTGCATTGAAAGCCAGTGGCTCTGGTGCGAGGCACCGCATTGAGCACATTGAGACTATTTCACTCGTGGATATACCTCGCTTTTCACAGTTGGGCGTATTGCCGTCGATGGAACCAATCCATGCTGAACCTGGCACCGTGGAGGTATGGACTAAAGCCATTGGCAAAGAGCGATTGCCAAATTCCTTTGCATGGGCAGCCCAGTTGAAGGCGGGAAATCACCTGGTCTTCAGCAGCGATTGGCCGGCGTGCGTCAACATGAATCCAATCCGGGGTCTGCATACCGCTGTTAACCGCAAGACCATTGAAGGCCTGCCGGAAGGTGGCTGGGTACCTGAGCAAAGATTGCGCATAGCGGATGCGTTGCGCGCTTACACCGAAGGGGGTGCTTATTCCAGTGGTGAGGAGGCAGACAAAGGGCGATTGGCCGCTGGTTATCTTGCCGATATGGTGGTTTTGTCGGATGATCTTTTTTCAATGGAACCCATGAAGACATACCAAACCCTAGTGTTGATAACGGTAGTGGACGGCAAAATAGTTTATGAAGCCAAACCATGATCCGGATACTCTATTTGTTGATCTTCCTGATGCCGTTGACTTTGTCTGCGCAACAACTGGCTCCTTCATTCTGGAGTCCAATGGTGGGTAAGACCTGCAAAGCTGAAACAGACTTCTCCCAACTGTCAGGATATACTTTCTTTTCAGGTACGGTGATCAGTGACTCGGAGGATCCTGAACAAAAGCAGGTCCATGTCTTTAAGAAAGGATTAACCGCAGTTATCTTTTTTATTATTCGCCAGGATGACAGCCGCTTGTTTATACTTGATGCGGTTGAGGTCCGCAACCTCAGCCCGGATCAGGAGATCAGCATTGGAACGTGTCAGGATGGGGACGCAGACATGCCGGGTATTGTTGCCCTGGTGAAAAAGACCCCTGGACGTTGGCGCGCCATGAAGGCCTGGCATTTTGACTTGAATAAAATAAAGGTGAACGTGTGGCCGCCAAACCGGGTAACTTGCTTGTCGGAACAAGGTGAAGATTAATTTGCTGTTCATTGATCGGCCTTATCGACCATTCGTCGAGCATCCACGGAGGCGGGATACGTGATTCACTGATTTTTGGCTGAAGTGTGCACTTAAGATTCTGACATTCATACTTTTGTGATTCGGTTCTCGTTCTTGGGTTACCGGCCCGCAACGGGCTGTATTCAAACACACATGTAAACAAACTTGACTATGAAAATGATGAAGTATCTGTCTTTGGCTTTGGTGCTTGGCTTATTGTGGGCTGGTTGCGCGAAGAACTCAGACCCTTCCGCCACCAGTGCGGTTTCGGTATCTATGTCGGCATCCACCACCAATGGAAAAACCACTATTGGCGGACGGGAAGCAGCAGCTGTAACACTTACCGAAGTCAAGGTAAATGTTCGTTCTATTCAATTTGATTTCGACCACGAAGACGAGCATTTTAAGAAAGACTCTGCCTTTAAAGACGATAAGGATGCCCGTTTGAAAGGTCCCTTTATTGTAGATCTGCTGAACGCCGGATCATTTGTTGATCAGGTAGTGACTTCCACTACGCTGCCCAATGGTAAATATGAGAAAGTGAGCTTCCGTTTGGCTCCCAGCACCGAAGCAGGTGATATGAATGGAAAGAGCATTCTCATTACCGGAACAACCGGAACAACGCCATTCGTTTTCTGGCACAATATCAACGCAAAGTTTGGTGTGAAGTTCAATGACAGTACTGCATTGGCCACCTCGGGAGCAGGTGTTAACCTGGCTATTCACCTTGAAATGGACCGCATCCTTTCTGCGACCAATGGTGGATTCGACTTCAGCCAGGCAAAAGATGGCAATGGCGACGGTACTATTACCATTGATGCGATTAATACGGATGGCAACCGGGATCTTGCCAATAAGTTGATGAAGCTGGTGCTCCTCCGTACCCATTGCGAAAAAGGAAAGAAATAGTTGAACAGGTTTGAAAGGGTCCGCGAGGGCCCTTTCTTTTTGTAATCTGTTTTGTTACGTTAGCACCTGTATAAATCTTAAACATCAGTAATTATGAAGAAATTGCATGCCATTGTGATGATCGTTCTTTTCCTCACAGCTACTTCCGTTGCGGGCTTTGCCCAGGAGGGTAAAAAGGGCAAAGGAAAAGGGGAAAAGGAGAAGCGGGAAGGTGTAGCCAAAGGCAAATCTGAAGGCAAAGAGAAGATTAAGCGGGAGAAGAATGAAGACAAAGATGAAGATAAGGATGGCGACAAGGATAAAGACAAGGACAAGGATAAGGACAAAGACAAGGATAAAATGAAGAAAGAAGGGCACGACCACGAGAAGATGAAGGAAGAGGAAAAAGAGAAGGGCAAGGGAAACAAAGACAAGGATAAAGACAAAGGCAAGAAGAAGGACAATTAGTTCATTCCGGATTAACTAAAGACGCCAGCCTGTATTAGGTTGGCGTTTTTTTGTGCGCATGAAAAGAAATTGCCGAAATTTGGTACATGGACCTGCGCAATATCTTCCCCCATTTTGACGAAAATCTGGTCGCCCACCTCAAGACCATCGGACATGAGGTAAAATTCAAAGAGGGTGCCATGTTGATGCGGCCAGGTCAATACTTTACGAATTCACTTCTGATATTGGATGGTCGTGTGAAACTCTACCGCGACGGCGAGGATGGCGAGGAGTTCTTTCTGTATTACCTCGAGAAGGGAAACGCCTGCGCCTTGTCCATGATCTGTGCTGCGAAGAATGAGTCCAGTGCCATCAAGGCCAGGGCCATGACGCCAGTCACCGCCCTGGCGGTGCCCATTGAGCATATGGATGCGCTGATGAAGAACCATACTTCATGGTACTATTTCGTACTGGAGACCTACCGTTCGCGATTCAGCGAATTGCTTGAAGTGATTGATCAGGTGGTATTCCACTCCATGGATGAGAAACTACTTTTTTACCTTACCAGACAGTTTAAGATGCTGGGTGACACGCTCACCATCACACACCAGGAAATAGCAGCTGACCTCAATTCCTCACGGGAAGTAATTTCCCGGTTACTCAAGAAACTGGAGTCCCAGAACCGCATCGAATTGTTCCGCAACGGTATTCGGAAGAAGAATTTCTGATCCCGTGTTGCGTGCCAAAAAGGGCGATTTGCGGATGATTTAAATCATCAGTTTTGTGTGCGTCGGGTCACACACCCGGGCTGTTGGGGAATCTACTTTTGTTTCACCAACCAACAGCAACAGGGTATGAAAAACCTCATCATTTTGGGGGCCGGTACCGCCGGAACCCTCATGGCCAACAAACTGACCAAGGTCCTTGACCACAATACCTGGTCCATTACCATCATCGACAAGGATCCGGTTCATTATTATCAACCTGGATTTTTGTTTATCCCATTTGGCATCTACCAACCCGGTGACGTGATCCGGCAAAAGAAGGAGTTCCTCCCCCGTACAGTGAATTTCTTGCTGGATGAAGTAACCCTGATTGAGGGTGAACTCAATCGCATCACCCTCAAGCACGGGCAGGTGCTGGACTATGATATTCTGGTGGTGGCTACTGGCGCTGAAGTTGTACCTGATGAAACCCCGGGCATGAAAGGAGAGCGGTGGTACAAGGATATTTTCGATTTCTATACGTTCGAAGGCAGCACCCGGCTGGCCAAAAAACTGGAAACCTGGAAGGGTGGTAAACTGGTCATCAACCTGTGTGAGACCCTGATCAAATGCCCAGTGGCTCCGCTTGAATTTGCCTTCCTGGCTGATGCCTATTTCACGGAAAAGGGCATCCGAGACCAGGTCGAGATATCTTATGTTACTCCATTGTCCGGAGCCTTCACGAAACCCAAGGCTACCAAGATGCTTAGCGCCCTGCTCGGGGAGAAAAAGATTCAGGTAGTGCCGGACTTCTACCTCCAGGAAGTTGACAATGATCGTAAGGTGTTGGTATCGTACGACCAAAAAGAAGTCCCATTTGATTTGCTCATTACCATCCCTGTAAACAAGGGCGCTGAAGTAATCAGCAACAGTAAGCTGGGTGATGAAGACGGTCTCAACTTTGTCCCGACGGACAAAGCGACCCTGCAATCCAAAAAATTCAGCAACATCTTCGTCCTTGGTGATGCTACCAATGTGCCTGCTTCCAAAGCCGGTTCGGTAGCTCACTTTGAAGGCGAAATTCTGCTCGAGAATATCGTGAGCTTTATTCAGGACCGCCCCCTTGAAGCCACTTTTGATGGTCATGCCAATTGTTTCATTGAGACTGGTCACGGCAAAGCGGCCCTCATAGATTTTAACTACACCACCGAACCATTGCCCGGCAAATTTCCATTCGCTGGCGTGGGCCCGATGGGATTGCTCAAAGTAACGCGCGCTAATCACCTCGGAAAACTGGCCTTCCGCTGGGTGTACTGGCACATGTTGCTAACCGGAAAAACACTTCCGGTCCCTACCCACATGTCCATGGCCGGAAAAATTGTAGAAAAAGAACTCACCTTAAATTAAAGCTATATGGAAACCCTCATCATGAATGCCGTAGAGCGCAACGCCGAAGGCTATTTGAAGAATGCTGCACAGTGGACACCTGAACTCGCCCAGGAACTGGCACAGGAATCCAATATTCAACTCACCGACAAACACTTTGCTGTGCTAAACTGGTTGCGTGCTCGACACGCAGAATCAGTGCCCCTGACCATCCGTAAAGTGGGTAACTCCGGACTTGTTGATATCAAGGAATTCTATCAGCTCTTCCCGGGAGGCCCGCTGAAGATTTCAAGCAAGATTGCCGGAATTCCCAAACCTGTAAGCTGCATCTGATTTCACCAACTTAAAACGTCCCCTCGGGACAACAACACTATGAACAATACACTCGCCGTTGATCAACCCATGAAGGGGGTGCTCAACAAACCGAAAGCCAAAGTGCAGAAGGTGCTGATCATTTGTTCCAAAGGAAAAATTGAAGATGTGTACGCTGCGCTCGTCATGGCCAATGGTGCCCTGATGGAGGGCATCGAAGCAAAAATGTTCTTCACCTTCTTTGGCCTGGAAGCCATTACCCGCAAACATGCAGATCATTTGCACACAGCCACTGTGGGCAATCCTGCCTTTATGCCTGAGGTTCCAACCATGCTCGCCGGCCTGCCGGGATTTGAAGCCTTTGCTTCTCACATGATGAAGAAGGAAATGGAGAAACTGGATATGCCCCAAGTCACAGAGTTTATTCAGATGATTGAGGCCGGAGGCGGAGAGATCTATGCATGCAAGCTGGCGGCTGATATGTTTCACCTCAAGAAAGAAGACTTTCTGCCGGAAGTAAAAGACATCATCACCGTGGGGGATATGTATGCCCTTGCAGATGGTGAAGGGACGCAGATCATTTTCATATAGAAGTTGGTTCAATGGTGAGTGGGGGTCGGCCCGTGAAGACCGGCCCCTTACCCAAATCCCAAAATCATGAAAACGAACATTATCGTAGAAAACCTGAAGTGCAATGGATGCGCAAACACCATCCGTAAAGATGTCGGGCATTTGCCTGGTGTGGAGGCCGTGGAGGTAAACGTGGACAGTGGCTGCGTCACCATTACCCACAGCCATGAGGCTGTTGCACTTGCTGTTCGCACCAAACTTATGCACCTCGGCTATCCTGAAGTTGACAGCGTACATGGCGTGAGTAAGCTGGCGTTGAATGCCCGGTCCTATGTCAGTTGCGCCGTTGGAAAAATGTCTTGACATGAAGCATTGGAAAATCGTCGCCGGGGGAATTAGTCTCGGCGCATTAGCTGGCTATCTGTATTGGTCTTATATCGGCTGCGCTTCCGGTACATGTCCCATCACCTCTTCCCCGGTCAACAGTACCGCCTATGGGGCACTCATGGGCTTTTTTGTAGCCCAGAATTTCAAGCGCAAATGAAGTCCTGAGGAAAATTCTTTCATATTTAATTCATGGGTGACATTAGTCACTGCCTGCGGGGGGCTGAGCCCCTATTTTTGTATCAGATTAACAGCAATAAAAGACAGACCTATGATGGAATCAATCAAAGAAATGCTTGGCTTCGGACCTGCAGTAGACTATGCCCAATTGGTAAAGAATGGCGCAATCATCCTGGATGTACGTACCAAAGGAGAATATGCTTCAGGCCATATCAAAGGATCAATTAATATTTCTGTGGATCAGTTGGCAACGAACATCAACCGGCTTCCTGCCAAAGACAAAACCATCATTACCTGCTGCGCATCCGGCATGCGTAGTGCTTCAGCCAGGAGCATCCTGCAATCAAATGGATTTACCAACGTGCACAATGGCGGCAGTTGGGCCAGCCTTCAACATAAATTACACTAATCATGAACCCGCACGAATATGAAGTAGACATTGCCTGGAGCAACGACCGGAAGGGCATCATGTGCTCACCAGAATTGGCCGGCGTCAATCCGACATCAGGTGGATGCATTGAAGTGGCCACGCCTCCGGAGTTCCCCAAAGGAATACCAGGCATCTGGTCTCCCGAGCATTTATTTACGGCATCGGTGAGCAGTTGTCTCATGACCACGTTTCTGGCCATCGCTGATAACTCAAAACTGGATTTCGTTTCCTTCCGCTGCAAGTCCTATGGCAAGCTGGAGCAGGTAGAAGGCAAATTCATGATGACGGAAGTTCGGCTGGTGCCTACCGTAGTGGTACGCGACGCAAAAGATATTGAACGCGGACTCAAGGTGCTGCAGAAGGCAGAAGCCAACTGCCTGATTTCAAATTCCGTAAAGGCCAGGGTCACGATGGAACCCGTCGTAGAAGCGGAAACGGTCGTAGCCTGATTGCACTTTATTGAATTTTCCTGGAAGGCCGCTGACGTGCCAACCGGACAGCTTCATATGCATTAATCAAACCACCGGAGCGGCTCAAGGCACTTAATTCTGTCTTGCCTCCACCGGGCCGGTTCACCCGCAACCCATCCATCTTACGGCTGGAGTTCACCAGGATCTCCCTGATCTCCGCAACAGATAAATCAGGAAAGTACGATTTCAGCAAGGCAGCTATACCAGCCGCCACCGGACTGGCCATGCTGGTGCCACTTTCATTCTTGTATTTGTTGCCAGGCACTGAAGAATATACATCAACGCCGGGCGCAAACAGATCTACTGTCTTCTTGCCATAGTTGGTAAAAGATGCGACGAACGAGTTTTCGTCCTTTCCGGAAGCTGCCACTTCAAGCCAGTTCCCGGCTTCTTTGCCCGACAAGTAATACCGACTCGGGTAGTCTAACTTTTCATCTACGTTTTGACCGTCGTTGCCTGCGGAGTGGACCAGCAACACGCCCTTTTGCTCGGCATATCGTACGGCCTCATCCACGACCTGCTTACCCGGCGAATAGCTCTTGCCAAAACTCATGTTGATGATGGCGGCGCCGTTGTCCACCGCATAGCGGATCGCATTGGCTACATCTTTGTCGCGTTCATCGCCATTCGGCGGCACAGCCCGGATGGGTAGGATCGTGACCTGATCAGCGATGCCTTTAATCCCGAGGTTGTTGTTTCGGTTCGCCGCAATGATGCCAGCCACATGGGTGCCGTGTTCCGGATCCGGACCGATCACATCGTTGTTGCCGTAGTACTT
>JBGAMI010000055.1:0-20646 GCA_044223085.1 Cyclobacteriaceae bacterium | reverse complement strand
CGTGTTACGCACCCTTACGCCACTCTAGGTCTTCTATTGCTAAAAGACTTGCCGTTCGGCTTGCATGTATTAGGCCTGCCGCTAGCGTTCATCCTGAGCCAGGATCAAACTCTCCATAGTATTAATCCTCGTCCTGTATCACTACAGAACTGGTCTCCATCTTTTACCCCCTTGCGAAAGTCAAAAAACGAAACCTATGTCATCTAATCCCTGGTCTCATCGATCTTTGTCCTTACTTCTTTACTTCTCAGTAAATCCATACTTTCAAGAATCAACTCGATTCAAACCTCTATCGATTTGAATCGGGTCCGCTATCAATCTCCATCTATTCAAAGAACTTCTCACCTTCCATCTCAGAGCTGAAAGCAACCCTCCGGCTACCCCCATTCCCAAACTTCCAGTAACGAAAAAGCTACTCGTCTGCAGCCCTCTATTAATACCTCCCCCAAAAGGGAACGCAAAGATAAGGGGTGAAATCAATTCCACAAAATCAGATTTCAAAATTCTGGTCACCTGACTACAGGCAACGCCCGAAATGGCCAGAATAGGCCTTTGTAAATAGAAAAATCCTGTTCATCTTTGCACCCCTAATTTTGAGCGATCATGAAACGCACGTACCAACCTTCCCGCAAGAAAAGAAAGAATAAACACGGTTTCCGTGAGAGAATGGCCACCGCCAACGGTCGTCGCGTACTTGCGTCCCGCCGGAAGAAAGGTCGTAAGAAACTGACCGTTTCTGACGAAAAGACCTTTAAGCATAAGTAATAACACGCCGGCTTCCCCCGGTGAGTTGTAACTTTTACCCGTGGGGAACTCACGCTTTCCTAAAAAAGAACGGCTTAGCCGCAAAAAAATAATAGAAGACCTATTCCATACCGGATCTTCCCAGGTTTGCTTTCCCCTTAAAGTAATGTTTGCGCCCCACCCGGATGCCAAACTTTCATCCCACCAGGTGCTCATATCGGCACCGGTGAAGAATTTCAAAAATGCTGTAGACCGAAATACAATCAAGCGCCGCATCCGTGAAGGGTACCGTCAGCATAAACACACCCTCACCACATCCCGGCCGTGGTGTCTTGCGTATATTTATATTGCGAAGGAAATTCTGCCCTCCAAAACGATCCACCAGGCTATTCTCACTTCATTAGAACGTATCCGTAAACATGAAAAAAAGGATTAGCATACTTCTCGCCGTGGTTTCAATGGTCGGTTTGGTGGCCTTTCAGACACCTGCTGACAATTACTTTCAGGTGGCCAAAAGCCTGGAAATCTTTGCCTCCATCTTTAAAGAAATAAACACCCACTACGTCGATGAAGTAGATCCCAAGAAACTGGTTAACACCGGAATCCAGGGAATGCTCGAATCCCTCGACCCCTACACCGATTACATCGCCGAAGAAAACGTAGAGGCCTTCACCCAGCAAATGACGAATGAATATGCTGGCATCGGCGCTATGATCGGTATTGTCAATAAGAAAACGGTGGTAACCTATCCTTATGAGAACTTTCCAGCCCACCGGTCTGGACTGCGCGTCGGGGACGAGTTTATAATGGTGGACGGGAAAAATGTACGTGGCAAAGCCTCCTCCGAAATCAGTGCCCTCCTGAAGGGCAGCCCGCGGAGCGATATTAAAGTCGTTGTAAACCGGCAGGGTCAGGAATTATCCTTTACCATGCGACGGGAGAAGATCAAGATTAACAACATTGCGTACAGTGGTCTGGTTGAGCCTGGCGTGGGTTATATCAAACTGGACGACTTCACACCCATGGCTGCCCGTGAAGTGGAGGCCGCTGTAGTGCAGTTGAAGCAACTGGGGGCGACCAAACTGATTATTGATTTACGTGACAACCCGGGCGGTATACTGGAAGAAGCTGTTGGCATTGTTGGTCTGTTTATCCCCAGGGGCAAGGAGGTAGTATCCACCCGGGGCAAGGCAAAAGAATCATTCAAGACATACAATACTTCCAGCGCACCGATTGATGTACAGATACCCATCGCTGTACTTACGAGCGGCGGTAGCGCTTCCGCAGCAGAAATTGTTGCCGGATCACTTCAGGATTATGACCGCGCGGTCTTAATCGGACAAAAAACATTTGGAAAAGGATTGGTGCAAAGCACAGTGCCACTTCCTTACAATGCGAAATTGAAAGTTACTTCGGCGAAGTATTATATACCCAGTGGCAGGTGTATCCAGGCACTCGACTATGCACACCGCAAGAGCAATGGAGCTGTAGAAAAATTTGCTGATTCCTTGAAGTCAAGTTTCAGGACTGCCAATGGGCGAACGGTCTATGACGGCGGGGGGCTTGATCCTGATATTGCCATCAAGCCTGAGCAATATTCAACCGCGCTCATTGAACTTGTTCAGGAGGGTCTCATTTTTGAATATGCCAGTGT
Source organism: Cyclobacteriaceae bacterium (assembly GCA_044223085.1). Taxonomy (GTDB): domain Bacteria; phylum Bacteroidota; class Bacteroidia; order Cytophagales; family Cyclobacteriaceae; genus ELB16-189. The sequence goes on along the minus strand of JBGAMI010000055.1, from coordinate 18,248 downwards.
TTATTGTAATGCTCATACGCTCGCGGGTTCCTACCGTGATTTCAAACTTACCGATCAGGATTATAAGGCATTCGAAAATTGGTTGCAGACTCAGCACTTTACCTATGTAACAGACCTAGAAAAACAAACCGACGAATTAATTAAGGTTGCAAAGACCGAAAAGTACTATAACGAGCTCCAGGAAAACCTCAGCGCGATAAAAGCCCAGGTTGAACAAAGTCATGTTGGTTTCTCCGGTCGATTTAAACCAGAAATCAAACAACTCCTGGAAGAAGAAATTGCTTTTCATGCCGGCCTCAACAAAGGAAAAGCCGAAGTGTCGTTTGACCGAGATCCGGAAATTACTGAGGCGCGTCGCATTTTGAAGGACGTGGCAGGATACAAAAAACTCTTGTCGCCTCATTAATGGCCCTCCTGCTTAGCCTGGAAACCTCCACCTCTGTTTGCTCGGCGGCTTTGCATGAGCAAGGACATCTACTCGCCTTCCGGATATTACATACACCTCAATCAGCGGCATCGCAACTGGCTGTTCAAGTCAATGAACTCTTTGAGGAGACTGGAATGAAACCAACCTTTCTTCATGGTGTTGCTATTTCTGCCGGTCCCGGATCTTATACCGGCCTTCGCATTGGAGCTGCCACCGCCAAAGGGTTGTGCTATGGAACAGGCATTCCATTAATTGCGATCGATTCCCTGCAGGTATTGTGTGCTTCAATTCCAGAGCGGCAACCGGATTTCTACTATTGCCCCATGATTGATGCCCGCCGCATGGAGGTTTATTGCTCAGTCCTGGACTATCAATTACGAGAGATTGAAACCATCCAGGCCAAAGTGATTGACGCCAATTCCTTTGCTGACCTTCTTAACCAGCATCGCGTGGTATTCTTTGGAGACGGAGCATCTAAGTGCCGGGAGACTATTCAACATCCAAATGCAACGTTTCTGGATAATATTTACGGGTCAGCCCAACACATGGGGGCATTGACTTTCACCCGCTATGCGGCTAAGCAATTCGTGTCGGTTGGGGATTTTGAGCCAAATTATCTGAAAGATTTCGTTGCGAAAACTAAATCTCCCGCAGGGATGTTGTAAGCCAAGGATGGAAAACAGCGAAAACGAAATCGTCAATCGGGTAGCCAATAGTTCTTTGGTGACCTTTAATCTGGAAGATTATTTTCCAGACCAACCGATTGCAGAAATTGATCTTGCGTCGCTGCTCTATGAAGGCATCATCCTGCGGGAAAAGGATCTTCGCGAATTCATTAAGAACCATGACTGGTCTGCCTATACCCATCAGCATGTGGCCATCACATGTTCGGTGGATGCCGTGATCCCTACATGGGCGTTTATCCTGATGGGAATTGCCGCACAGCCTTTTGCGTTGACAGTGGTGTATGGCAACCGCGAGGTGCTGATGGCCAACTTCTATCGGCAAGTGTTAGACCGGATCGACTGGGAACAATACCGCGATCAGAAGGTTGTCATTAAAGGTTGTAATGACAAGGGAATTCCAGCCTCTGCCTATGTTGATGCCGCTACCCGATTACGTCCTGTGGCAGCCAGCCTGATGTTTGGCGAACCATGCAGTACCGTACCACTCTTTAAGAAATCGAAATAAAAATGGGAACACCGTCGATTGTTCTTTTTGACGGCGTGTGTAATCTGTGTAACGGATTTGTCAATTTTATTATTGACCGAGACGCCGATCATCGGTTTAATTTTGGGTCATTGCAATCTCAGAGGGCCAAAGTATTATTGGAAGGCTACCCGACTGAGCTACAAGAACTCAACACGGTAGTCCTCCTGGAGGGGTCTCAACTTTATACCCATTCTACCGCTGCGCTGCGGATCGTTCGCAAACTGCGCGGCGCCTGGCCCATATTATATGTATTCATCATCATTCCTCGGCCATTGCGGGATGTCGTTTACAATTATATCGCGCGAAAAAGATATACCTGGTTTGGCCGTCAGGAAGCCTGCCGGATTCCCACACCGGAGTTGCGGTCCCGCTTCATTGAGTAGGTGACAGGGAATAAATTCCCTTATTTTGTGGACCATGAATTACGACCGTCGAAATTTCACAGACAAACAACTTCTTGAACTGTATGAGGCCTTACTTTGGCCGAGGCTAGTTGAAGAGAAGATGCTGATTTTGTTACGGCAAAATAAAATCAGCAAATGGTTTAGTGGTATAGGACAAGAGGCGATTTCGGTTGGGGTCACCCAGGCCCTCGAACCAGATGAGTACATTTTACCGATGCATCGCAACCTGGGTGTATTCACGGGACGTCAACTTCCATTTAACAGACTTTTTTCTCAATGGCAGGGTACCGGGAGTGGTTACACCAAAGGCCGGGATCGTTCTTTTCATTTTGGTACGCGCGAGCATCATATCGTGGGGATGATTTCTCACCTAGGTCCACAGAACGGCGTAGCCAATGGCATCGCCCTTGCTTCATTGCTGCGCAAGCAAAAGAAAGCTACCGCAGTATTTAACGGTGATGGTGGCACAAGTGAAGGCGATTTTCACGAAGCCATCAACGTGGCCGCGGTTTGGGATTTGCCGGTCATTTTTATCATCGAGAACAATGGGTACGGTCTCTCGACACCCAGCCAGGAACAATTCCGGTGCAAACAATTTATCGACAAAGCGATTGGGTATGGTATTGAAGGGGTGCAGGTAGATGGCAACAATATTCTGGAGGTGTACCATACGGTGCGCAGGCTGGCCGAAGACATCCGGAAAACACCCCGCCCCGTACTGCTCGAGTGTATTACTTTCCGGATGCGCGGGCATGAAGAAGCTTCGGGCACCAAATACGTGCCCAAAAAACTTATGGAAGTTTGGGCTGCGAAAGATCCTTTGCAGAACTATGAAACCTATCTTACCGGATTGGGTTTACTTGATGAAGGGCTGATTGAAAAGCGTAGAAAGAAAATCAAGAAAGAGATCGACATCGGATTGAGCAAGGCTTTTGAAGAGTCATTGCCAGAGGCCAGCACGGAAACGGAACTCAACGACGTCTATGCCCCCTTCTCACAGAATGTGCACAGCCCCACCAGCACGAAGCAATCGGAGAAAAGATTTATTGATGCCATCCGTGATGGACTTTGGCAGGGTATGGAGCGCCATCCCGATCTGGTGTTGATGGGCCAGGACATTGCCGAGTACGGAGGAGTATTTAAGATTACAGAAGGTTTTGTCGAGCAATTCGGGAAGCAACGTGTTCGCAATACGCCTATTTGTGAGTCGGCCATCGTAGGTGCAGGACTTGGACTTTCTATACAGGGTATGAAGGCCATGGTGGAGATGCAATTTGCGGATTTTGTAACCGAAGGATTTAATCAGATCGTTAACAACCTGGCCAAATCTCATTGGCGTTGGGGCCAGGCTGCTGATGTTGTCGTCCGCATGCCAACGGGAGCTGGAACTGCCGCAGGACCCTTTCATTCACAAAGCAATGAAGCGTGGTTCTTTCATACACCAGGACTAAAGATCGTTTATCCTTCCAACCCCTATGATGCCAAAGGCTTGCTTTGTGCGGCACTGGAAGATCCAAATCCGTATCTGTACTTCGAGCATAAGTTGTTGTATCGCTCAATCAAGGATATGATTCCGGATGACTATTACACAGTGGAAATCGGAAAGGCAAAGTTGGTCACCGAAGGGAAAGACCTTTCGATCATTACCTATGGTGCCGGGGTTTGGTGGGCACGCGAAGCCATGAATCAATTCCCAGATGTTAAGGCTGATATCCTCGATTTACGTACGCTTCTTCCCTGGGATCAGGAAGCCGTTGCACAAACCGTAGCCAAGACAAGCCGGGTAATAATTCTGCATGAAGACACGCTTACCGGAGGTATTGGTGCAGAACTGGCGGCCTGGATCAATGAACACCTTTTCGAACATCTTGATGCGCCTGTGATCAGGGTTGCGAGCCTGGATACACCCATTCCATTTGCACCGACCTTGGAAAAGAATTTCTTACCCCAGGCACGGCTGCGGCAGAAAATTGAAGACCTGCTGAAGTATTGAGCGTCATCCCCGATACGTTAATACCTTAGGAATCTTCGTTTTTACTTAACTTAGCCTGTTTTAGCGGCCATTGAAGAATCTGACTAACGTACCGGTTCGAATGTCACGGCTTCCTGTCAAATTGATAGGGATGGTGCTGCTTATGTTCTTTTTTTCCCAGGCCGCCTGGGCACAAAATACCAAAGGTGACCGTCCTATAAAGAACAACCGACAGGTACGAGAAACCCGCGTCAAATCTGTGCGCAAAAAAGAATCGAGACGCACCAAAGACATTGCCAATAGGCGTTTGCGCACTCGCAATCAGTCGTCTGCCAATCGGGCAAATGCCAACATCCGGCAGCCTTCAACCACCACGCGGCAGGCACGAAGTAATCAGGAAAGAAGGGCTGCGCCGCGGGGAAGGACTTTTACCCGTTCACCCAGGGAAAGCAAGACCAAACCGTGGCGCGGTGACATTTCCGGACATGCTATCCGGAGGGTTCGCCCCAATCACAATGAAGCTGCCAGGGATAATGTATATCCACAGAAAAACATTTTTGTTAAAGGTTATCAAAAGCGGCCCAAAGAAGAATCAACCAAACGTATAGTCCGGAATACCAAAGGCAGGCGTGTTGGTCAGCAAAAGCCCCAACGGGCAGAACGTAAATGGAGTGGCGGAATTGATCGCGGCCCCATTCGCAATCGCAGTGTTTCTGCATCAATCAAAAAAGTATATGAGAAGCCCCGCGAATACGTAAAGTATGCGCGTAAGAATAAGACCAGGCGTGAAACCCGTGTTTCAAACAGCCGGCAACTTGGACGCCTGAATACTATTTACCGGCAACCGGCCGCCGGATATGGGTCCGGCGGCGGCACGTTGTCATTAAGCCGGCCATTTATCCAACGCGGTAAGAAGAACGTCTATTGGGGAAAATTCAGGCGAACTGAAAAACGAAATACGCGCGACATTACCGGTGGCCCTCTTCGCACCAGAAACTTCAAGACCCAATTGCCTGGTCGGGTTGGGCGCGACACGCTTCAGTTTTTTGGGCGGAAGCCCAAGGGAGAACGCGCGGCACGATCGGGTCGGGGTTATGCCACAGCTACACAAAGCGGCCGCGGTTGGCAGGGCGACATATCTGGGTGGAAACTGCGCGGTGGCAAAGGAAGATCTGTAGAGAAACGGGGACAGTTTTTCTTTCCCAGGTTGCTCTCAATTTCCAAACAAGGTGAACAACGCGGCGGCGCTGTGTCCGGCTCCGGGTTCAAAACTTCCACCCGGCGTGGCGAACGTAAAGCCAGCGGTAACCCTTCAAGGTATTTTGAACAAAACCTGGGCGGCAACATTAAAGGCATTCGCAAAGCAAAGGGTGGCGGTAGTATATCAGGTCAACGAAGAGATAATCGCAGACTTACAGTTCGTGCACCGGGTATTGGCGCAGCAGGTCTAGGCAACTATCGGGGATCAGGACAACCGCGAGGCGGGTTTTCACGGACCGGCGCAGGCTTTTCAGGGAATTTACTTCGGCGCGGTGGCTTTTCCCGCAACGGTGCGAACTATTCGGGCAACATAAAACGGAGCACCATTACCGGGTATAACCGGGATGGCGTTGACTATTCAGGCCGGATGAAAAGAAGTTCAGTTTCCGGCTACAATCGCGATGGTGTAGACTATTCCGGTCGCATCAAACGAAGCTCAATCACCGGATACAACCGGGACGGAGTTGACTATGCTGGTCGTATCAAACGCAGCCAGCAGCGAGGGTTCTCAAAACAAGGACTTGGTTTTTCGGGGAATCTCAGGAGATCCAATGGGTTTGGCAGCAACGGCGCAAATTTTTCCGGTCATCTCAAGTTGCGCAGACCTGAACACGGCGGCGGAAGCATCAGTGGCAGAAGTTGGAATAACGGTAAGAAGGCCGTGACCGTTCCTCAATTAGGTCCGAATGGAATGCGGGCGCAGCGCTATACAGGTAATATTTTCCGAGTAGGCGCCGTCAAGCAGTTTGAAGAAAATGGCGTTGGGTATTCCGGCCGCATCCGAAGATCATCTCAAACCGGATATGGTGAACAAGGAACTGGCTTCGCAGGTAACATCAGATTGAAAAGGAAAGAAAAGGGCGGTGGCAGTGTGAGTGGTGTGACCTGGAATAATCAGCGCAAACCTTTGCCCCCAAGATCATTTGAATCCATTCAGGGAATGACATATGCTGGCAACATCAAACGTCGCAGACCTGAAAAAGGCGGAGGAAGTGTAAGTGGTGTCACCTGGAACAATGACAAGAAACCCCTGGCACAACGGACCTTTGAATCAATTCAAGGGATGACTTACGCCGGCAATATTAAACGTCGCAGACCTGAAAAAGGCGGAGGAAGTGTAAGTGGTGTCACCTGGAACAATGACAAGAAACCTCTGGCACAACGGACCTTTGAATCAATTCAAGGGATGACTTACGCCGGCAATATCAAACGTCGCAGACCTGAAAAAGGCGGAGGAAGTGTAAGTGGTGTTTCGTGGAACAATGACAAGAAGCCTATTGACGTGCGTGTACCCCTCAATGGACGGGCTGCGGAGGTAGGATATTCCGGTCGCATCGCAACTTCACGTTTCAAGAAGAATTTTGTAAGAAATCCGAATGCTGATGATGATGCATTGAAAACCAAACGCCCGGATCGCACCACGTATTTGGTAGCCGGCCTTCAGGTGAAAATGCGTGAAAAGAATTATAAACAGAAACCCAACGCTGACCCGAGGGCTTTGCCCGGAATAGCACCTACCAAATCATCGGTGCGCGCCAGCGAATATGCCCGAAGCATGAAGCAGGTGTGGCGATACAAACATAATCCCAACAGTGCCGATGGCGCTTTGGATGTTATTGCACCTGGGAAAGCGATGGCGAGAATCAGGGACTACCAGGGCAATATCAAAATGCATAAGTACCGGGGTCCTCTCCTGCATCCGGATGCAAAATTCGCCCATGGATTTCAGGACAATGTAAAGGGGGAGCGAACTTTTTTGATGAATGTTCAGTTATTCTGGTCCAAACTTTTCCACAAGAATGATACCCAGCCGGTGAATCTGAAAGAAAAAATCAGACGGCCCCGTTACGACAAGCGGGAAAAGGGATTGTGGAATGAACCTTCACGTGAATGAAATGGCTACCTCTGGACAGTGAAGATAATCTCCTTCGGCTGCGCAATTTATCTGAATCACAACCTGTCCTTGTTTTCAAACACAGCACCCGGTGCGGCATCAGTAGTACAGCGTTAAACCGGTTAGAACGCGAATGGAATGACAGCACTCCCATTCAACCTTACTTGCTGGACCTGTTGAAGCACCGTGAATTGTCGCGCGGGATTGCGCAGTTGTTTGATGTCGAGCATCAATCGCCACAAGTGATCCTGATTCACCATGGTAAGGCCATCTATAACAGTTCACACCTTGATATTCGCTATCGCGATGTGATTAAAGCGGCTGAATCGATTACCAGTTAAAGCTAATGGTCTGTTTGATGTCTTCGCGCAAACTGCATGCTACGGGGCAGGTAAGGGCAGCGTGAGTGAGTTTTTGCTTTTGTATATCAGTTGCCTGGAGTGAAGGATGTGAAAACACAATCTGTATTTCAGCTATTCTACGGGGATTCGAAGTCATTATCTTGGTGATTTCTGATTTGAGGCCCGCTAAAGGAATACCTTCTCGCTCAGCCAAAATACCCATTAAGGTCATCATGCAACTGCTGAGGGCAGCGCATACGAGGTCGGTAGGACTAAAAGCCTCTCCTTTTCCGTTATTATCCGGAGGGGCATCGGTGATGATCTGGTTATTGGAAAGGTGGTGGGTATCGCGGGTGCGCAATCCGCCAAGGTATTCGCCGGACATGGAGGCCATGGAGAGCTGTTTTAGATTTTGAGTTGTATAATTAAGGGCTAAATTTAACCGAAAGTACTCAACCCTGGATTAGCATGAAGAAGTGGGTTATTCTCACCTTATTTGGAGTAGGCTTTTGCTGTGCTGCGCATGCACAGACGCAGGACAGCTATGAGTATAATTCTGAGTTTACCTGGGGCGTGAATAAAAATTCTTCAGGAGGGTTGATTGGGGGCTTTGTTTTCAAAAAGGCCCGAAAGCTCAATGATCGGTTACTGGAAACCTACGGCCTGGAGATCATGAATGTGAAGCATCCACAGGAGACCCGCAAAAATTCAAGGGCCACCGGGAATCCCTTTATCTACGGGAAAAGCAACTATCTCTATGCCCTCCGATTCCAATATGGTCGTGACCTAATTTTGTTCACCAAAGCTCCGCAGCAGGGTGCTGAAATCAAGTTGGTGCTGGCTGCAGGACCTTCGATGGGCATTGTAGCTCCTTACTATATCGAGCGCTCGGTAGACAACAGCTTCTTTCAGACTGTTAAAGAGCAGTACAACCCGAATAACCCGCAAGACAGTTTCAACAACATCCTTGGCACTGGCAACCTTTTTCAAGGCCTTGGCGAATCGACCATTCAAATGGGGGCCAATTTTAAAGTTGGGCTAAATTTTGAGTTGGGCACCCAAAAATCTCAGGTGGCTGGCTTTGAGGTGGGATTTTTGCTGGATGCCTACGCCAAAAAGGTGGTTTTGATGCCCACCACGACCAACGGAAACGTGTTTCCAACGGTGTATTTCACCATGTTCTACGGATCACGGAAATAGCCGGATTTTCCAATTTTTCTCAATTTTTTGTGACGAAATGGCCAATAGTGGATTCTGTTGTTATATTTGAAATCCTAAAACCGTGAATCTGTATGGAAGCTAAGAAATCTGACAGCGCTGATTTGACGAAAAAGTCGAGCTTTTTCTTCAGCATTGGCTTGTCCGTAACGATGGCCATTGTGTTGATGGCTTTTGAGTATCGCCAAGGCGACGAGGGCGCATTGGATCTCGTGACGAAGAATACCAACGCCTTTGAGGAGACGCTGGAAGTTCCTCCCACTGACCAGGCTCCTCCCCCACAGCCGGTTGTCCAGCAACCTCAGGTAGTTGAGGTTCCTGATGAGGAAGAAATTAAGGACGATATCAAAGTAAACCTCGACGTTGAGGTTACTGATGAGACTAAGGTTGAGACCATCGTTGTGCAGGCGGAAGAAGCCAAAGAAGAGACAGACGAAATCTTTACTGTGGTTGAAGAGTCTGCCGCTCCGAAAGGAGGCATGCAGGCATTCTACAAGTTTGTTTCGGACAAAATTAAATATCCAGCTCAGGCCCGTCGTATGGGTATTGAAGGCCGTGTGTTTGTGGAGTTTGTAATTAACAAAGATGGTTCGTTGTCTGATGTTCGCGCCATCAAAGGTATCGGCGCTGGTTGCGATGAAGAAGCGGTTCGCATCGTACAATCATCACCCGCCTGGAGCCCAGGCAAGCAGCGCGGTAAGCCTGTGAAGCAGCGCTATACCTTGCCAATCATTTTTAAGCTCGGCTAATCCAAATAGGATCAATAAAAAAACCTGCCTCAACGGGCAGGTTTTTTTATGTCCGACAGTGACCGATTTCTGATTTGTGCATTCTGGGTCTATACCAAATGTTGCAAATCATGGAAGCCAAGAAGAACCCCGCCGCTGATCTTGCCCGAAAATCATCCTATTTCTTCAGCATAGGATTAGTGATTGCCCTTTCACTGGTGATCGCCGCTTTTGAATGGGAATCTCACCCGCGGTTATCAATTCCCGGAGACCCCGGAACTCAGCTGGACCCAACCATCAACATACCGATTACTGATGTTGCCAAACCGCAGGTTCCCAGAGTGGTTGTCAACGCCAAGCTAGTCGAGGTTGATAAGGACACTCCGATAGATTCAGGCATAGTAATACCCGACATCATTGAATTCATCCCTGAGGAGGATATGCAACCAGCCCCTCCACCTAAGGAAGACACCGATATACCAGTGGACTTTGTTGAATTCCCGGCAACACCAGTCGATGGATTTCATGGCTTCTACCGTCGCATGAGTGAAGAAATCATATATCCGATACAGGCAAAAAGAGGCGGAATTGAAGGCCGGGTATTCGTTCAGTTTATTGTGAATCGCGATGGGTCGCTAAGTGACGCTATCGTACTCAAAGGCATTGGTGGTGGATGTGATGAAGAAGCGCTACGCGTTATACGTTTGTCACCCGCCTGGAAACCTGCGCAGCAGAGTGGCCGAAAGGTGAGACAGCGATTCACGCTGCCCATCATTTTCAGCTTAAAACACTAAAGAAGCCATCCCACGAAAAGGCCGATAATGATAATCAGTCCGGATGGAATGCGCGTAAAAGAAAGCAGACAAAAGGTAGCGATCACAAACGCATAGGTAGACAGCTGGTTATCGAGGGGTTGAAACATAAAGATGGCGGCCGCAGTGACGAGGCCGGCACTAGCGGCAGTGATTCCTTCCAACGAAGCGCGAACAGCCCTGTATTTCTTCAGGCTGTCCCAAAACCTAATCAGGAAGAATATCAGGAATGTGCCAGGCAGGAAGATGCCGGCTGCGGAGAGAAAAGCGCCTGCAATTTGTCCTGAAATCCCGGCCTCTTTCATGGACAAGGCGCCGATGTAAGCACTGAATGAAAACACGGGGCCGGGAATCGATTGGGCGATTGCATAGCCCGAGAGGAATTCCCGGGAGGTGAGGTAGTGCTTTAGTTCAACAAATTCAGAATACAATAAGGGTGTAAGCACTTGTCCGCCCCCAAAGATGAGGCTTCCATTCCGATAAAAATTTTCAAACAAGCGGATGGGAAGACTGTGGGTCAAACCACCCACGGTAGCAGCTGCAATCAGCACACCGGCCCAGAGTGCAAAGTTTTCCCATCGGATACGGATTGGCTCCTTTTCCGCTTTGGGTTGTGCTTTGTACTTGAATGCGGTTACTACGCCTGCCAGAATCAGTGCAATGGGATAATAAAATGGTGCAAACCTGGGAGAGTATTGAAACACAAAATAAGAGGATACTGCAGCCAGTATCATGAGTACAATGCCGGTACGGGTATGCACCGTTTTTATACTCATCGTATAGGCTGCATAAGATACAAATCCCACGGCCATCGCTGGGACAAATCGTGTGAAAGCCAGGGAGAGATGTCGTTGTTCAAAGGAATTCATGATGAGTGCCGCGATGGTCATGAGCACGACGGCCGGAAGCATCCATACCAGCAGGGTCAGGTATGCCAGGTTGGGTCCACCGATTTTAAAGCCGATTGCTGTAAGTGTCTGTGTTGAGGTGGGGCCCGGAAGAACCTGACACAGGGAATTGATTTCCATCAAATCTTCTTCTGTCAGGTACTTTCTTTTGTGGACAAGGACTTTCAGGAAATGAGCAATATGTGCCTGCGGGCCTCCGAATGTGGTAACGGCCAGCATGGCGACGTCTTTAAGGAAGATTAGATATCGAACGCTTTGAATCAAGTCAGGGGCAAATGGTGGTGGATAAAGCTATGTAATTTTAGGTAAATTTAACCCGGCTGCCACGGACAGGCGGGCCGGAAATAGTGTCAGCGCACATCAAACCAATATCATTATGAAAAAAATAGATCGCCGTCAGTTTGTGAAGGATTCGGTCAAGATTACATCTGCTCTCGCAGCGGGCATTACGGTGTTGTCGAACCCGGAAATCAGTGAAGCCAGGGAGGCGGGTTATGTTTTTTCTCAGTTGCCCTTGCCCTATGCCTACAAGGATTTAGAGCCGCATATTGATGCCATGACGATGGAGATCCACTACAGCAAGCATCATGCAGCGTACGTTAAGAATGTAAACGATGCGATTGCCGCCGAGCAAATTGCTTTTACAACGGAAGCTGATTTCTTTTCCAACGCATCCAAACTCTCAGCAAAAGCAAGAAATAACAGTGGCGGTGTTTGGAATCATAATTTCTTCTGGCAGGTGATGAAACCTGGGGGTGGCACACTCAATGGTAAAGTCACTGATGCTTTGGTTGCCGCCTTTGGTTCACCAGAAAAATTCAAAGAACAGTTCACAGCTGCCGCTACCGGGCAATTTGGCTCAGGTTGGGCCTGGCTGGTAAAAGATGGTGGCAAACTTAGAATTGGATCAACACCTAATCAGGACAATCCGATGATGGACTCCGGTCCATTCAAAGGAACACCTTTGCTTGCCATCGATGTTTGGGAACATGCCTATTACCTCAAGTACCAGAATAAGCGCGCTGAATATGTTGCCAACTGGTGGAACGTGGTGAATTGGGAAGAAGTGGCTAAACGCCTGGCATAGTCTATCAACCAAGCTGATACAAATTCATCTCATGGTACGATTACTCTGTTTAGTCCTGGCGTTGACCGGGTCATTCGCAATGTATGGTCAATCCACAGAGTCATTGACCATGGTTCCGCGGTTAGGAGGTGCTCATTTCGAATACCGCAAAGACACGAGCCTTTTTGATGTAAGCCATCGTGAAGTACTCGATATCATGTTCAAAGATCAGCAGGCGTATGATTTATTCAGAAAGGCGCGTAATCAATCCCGTGTCGGGGGGCTGATGGGTTTTACAGGTGTCGGTATGGCGGTCGTTCCTTTGTTTACGGCAGCCACCGGTGGCGAACCAGAATGGGGACTTGCTGCAGGTGGAACTGCCTTGATTGTGGCCTCCATTCCGTTTCAACGTGCCTTTCGTCGTAATGCGCAGGAGGCAGTCGATGCCTTCAACAAAAGACATACCGCCTTTAAGCCACGGGTTGATTATTATGTCGCCGGATTGGGAGCCCGGCTGGTGATTCGTTTTTAGTCCGGAAGAATTCTTACCAGGCGGTCTTCACCACATGGTATTTCAGGGAGGCGCTTGCCACGGATGGTGGGCGCGGATATTCCTTTGCCAAAGGACAGTGTGGACCTGAAAATACAGGCTTCATCCCAAAGTCCTGCCTCTATGAATCGTTGAAGGGTTTGGCTTCCCCCCTCCACCATAATAGATTGAATATTCCTTTTGTACAAATCATGGATTACCTGCTGGAGGAAATCATGTTCATCCACACGCACCCGAATCAGGTTGGTGTGTTCATCATGCTTGAGGAGGTTGTAACACAGCGTTGGCTGTGTACGATCAAAGACCTTTAGTCCTTCGTCCAGCCTGAGAAAACGGTCGAGCACCACACGCACCGGGTTGCGCCCGGTCCAGTTGCGCACATTCAAGGCAGGGTTATCCAGTTTGGCTGTTGTGCTTCCTACCAGAATAGCGTCCTCCTCACTGCGCCAGCGATGAACCAACTGGCGGGAATACTCGCTGCTGATCCACTTTGATTCAAAGTTTTCTCTGGCTATAAAGCCATCTGCGGTCTCCGCCCATTTCAGCAGAACAAAGGGGCGCTTTTTCTCTATCCAGGTAAAAAACCGCTTATTTAATTCCCGTCCCTCGGCGGCCAAAATGCCAGTTACCACTTCAATACCAGCCTGCCTAAGGCGTTTGACCCCTTCACCAGAAACGAGCGGGTTCGTATCCAGGTTAGCGATCACTACACGACCAACCTTTTTGCGAATGAGCAGATCGGCACACGGAGGGGTTTTCCCCTGATGCGAGCAGGGTTCGAGGTTTACATAAAGCGAAGATTGGGGCAGTAATGATTCGTCTTTCACCGCGGCGAGGGCATTTACCTCTGCATGAGCCAGCCCAAACAGTTGATGCCAACCTTCACCGATGATCTGGTTTTGATGAACAACAACGCAACCCACACGTGGATTAGGACTGACCTGTCCAATGCCGATCCGGGCCAGTTCCAATGCCCGCTGCATGTAAATTTCATCCGTCATTGCGGTCGAAAGATGGAGGGGAACGTTTTAAAAACAAAACGATTCTCGTGATTGTCCGTAATCATGAGTAGATTACATGAAGATGACTGTCGATGCACGCATCTTGTTTCAGGAGCTTTATAAGAGCCTTACCCTTCCTGATAGCCGGGAGGAAAAAGAAGGTATTTTGTACTGGCTGTTGGAGCACACCCATCGATTAACCCGCCCGGCGGTTCTTGCGGGACTTCCGGTAGAAATCAAAGAGCACCAGTTTGATCCGCTCTTGAAGCGCATAAACAGCCACGAGCCCATTCAGTATATTCTGGAAGAGGCCGAGTTCTATGGCAGAAAGTTCCGCGTGACACCTGATGTTCTTATTCCACGACCTGAAACAGAAATTTTAGTTCAGCATGCCCTGGATTTTCTTCCTTCAGGGGTAGCACGCAGGGTTCTGGATATAGGCACGGGCAGTGGCTGTATCGCCATAACCTTGTCACTGGAGGCACCCTCTGCACAAGTACAGGCTACCGATATCAGTCCGGCGGCACTTCGGATTGCCGGAGAGAACGCGACACGGATTTGTGCGGACCTTGAATTTTTCCGGCATGACATTCTAACCCGTTCATTGGACTTTGGCCAGTTGGATATCGTTATTAGCAACCCGCCTTACGTCATGGAAAAAGAACGCAATAGCATGGCTCGTAATGTGCTGGATTTTGAACCCGCCACGGCTCTGTTTGTGCCAGATGCCAATCCGCTCCTGTATTACGAGGCAATAGCTGCCAGATCATTCCCGGCGCTCAGCCCCAGGGGCGTTGTGCTGGTGGAGATCAACGAGCAATTAGGGCGCGAAACGGTGCAGTGTTTCGAACGATCCGGCTATCAACAGGTGCGTCTGTTCAAAGACCTGGGTGGGAAGGACCGGGTTGTATGCGCGCAAAAATCCCTCTAAAACTTCAAGGTCATCATGGCCATAAAGTTTCGACCTGCTTGCGGGTAATAATACGCTGCATTACCGTAAGTATATCCATTGGAGGCGTATCGTGTTTCGAAGAGATTATTTAACAACAAGCTAAAGCCCAATTCCTTTACGCCTTTTGGTGTAAGTTGATAATTGAAACGCAGGTCATTAATCCAATAGCTTCCCAGGCTCAGGCGTTCAGCCTGGGTATTGTCCAGGTATTGCTTACCCACGTATTTGGATAGCCAGGTCACCTGAAAATGGTTGAATGCATTCCAACCCAGTTGGCTGCCGGCAATAATGCCGGGTGAAAGAACAATGGTCGTATTTTTGACAACCGGCACATTCCCTTCCAGGGTCTGGAAATCCTTGTTCTTGTTTATACTAAAGGTTGCATTGGCCGACCAGGTCCATGCATTGGAGATCTTCACCATGCCTGAAAGTTCCATACCGGTCCGGTAGCTGCTGCCCACATTGGTGCGTATGGGATAACCACCGTTATCCAGCCTGCCCGTCAACACGAGTTGATCGGTATATCCCATGTAATAATAATTGGCTTCGAAGCCATAGCGGTTAGCGGAGCGTCGCCAGCCCACTTCCAGGTTACCCAGTCTTTCAGGCCGCGGCTTCACGGTACCATCTATGTAATCAGACCGGTTCGGCTCGCGGTGTGCTACCGCATACGAAGCGTACAATACACTGCTTTCAGACATTGTATAACTTAGTCCCATCTTCGGATTGACAAAGTTGAATGATTCATTCACGGCATATGAAGACTGGTCGTCACGTATGCCCGCTGTCTGGTAGTCTACTTTTCTGTATTGCAGGTCAATGAATAAATTCAGGGCATGTGTGATCTGGTAATTCCATTTGGCATAGGTATTAAAATCATTCTTCTGAGAGTTGCCTTCGTAGTATTTATAGCGAATGGGTACCTGCGCATATTCCGCCCAGATGATTTCTCCATAGTGTTTGGCCTGGGCATATTGGTTGTATGCACCCCCCAGAATCAGGTTGGTGCGCTCGGTGGTGTAGTGGGCTGCATAGGTGCCCCCATAGAACTTATTGTCCAGCCATTGACGTACGATCATATCGCTACCAGTCAGGGTAGTGTCTTTAAGGGTTAGATCCTGAAGGCCGAGGCTTTGAAAGGATTGCCCCTGGTGGTATTCCTCATAATATCCCCTGCCATACGTATAGTGCAGGGACATGTTTGCATTCCAGCGGGAGCCGAGCTGCTGGGAGAGGTGCAGTTGATAGTGGTCCTGATTATAGTCGTCTACCTGATTATCGTAGTACCTGGCGATGGTTCCATCCGGATTATAGATTGCGCCGGCAAAATTCATACGGCGATTGGTCTGCATGGTGGCAGAATCCACCCCATACCAGGATTGGTAAGTTTTTTCATGCCCTCCAAAAGTGATTGCCTTGATAACCGTGTTTTTGCCATAGTACCCGCCGCTGAGGTAATAGGAGCTGAGGTCTGACGCAGCCCGCTCCACATATCCATCGGAAGTAATACTGGACACCTTGGCATCGAAAGCCCAATGGTTATTGATCAGGCCAGTACCAGCGCGCAGGGTTGACCTGCGTGTGTTGAATGATCCTCCGCCGAGCATGAACTCCGCATATGGGTCTGCCTGCAGTGAGTTGGTTTGCAGGTTTACCGTCGCTCCAAAGGCACTGCCGCCATTCGTGGAGGTGCCCACGCCGCGTTGGATCTGAATGCTTTGGGTAGAAGAGGCGATGTCCGGAATATCCACCCAGAAAGTGCCCTGGGATTCACTGTCGTTGTACGGGATACCATTGATGGTGACATTCACACGGGTAGCATCGCTTCCGCGGATGCGTATGCCGGTATATCCAACACCGGCTCCCGCATCGGAGGTAGTCACTACGGATGGGGTCCAATTGACAATGAAGGGAAGATCCTGACCAAAATTTTGTTTCTGAATGGCCGGTCGATTTAGGGTCAGGAAGGTAGTTGGTGTTTTATCGTTGGCCCGGGTTGCCTGAACGACTACTTCGTCGGTAATGGTTGACGTTTCCTCCAGGGTAATGGCGACTGTCTTTTGATCAGGCACCATGACGGACTGCTGCCGGTCTGCGTAACCAAGAAACCGAATGGTAAAAAGATGCTCACCTGGTGTTAATTTATCGAGGCGAAACCACCCATATTCATCAGCTACAGCAGAAGCGCCCTGTGTATCCTGAATGGTTGCCCCGGCGAGTGCGCGGTGATCTTTTGCGTCGCGGATAGAACCCGTAATGGAATGTTGAGCCTGCACGGATAACGCCAACAGCGATAACGCAGTTACAAAATACCTGAACATGTATCTATCAATTTGGTTTAAACTGGCTGGCAGAGGGGACTGCCCAGCAAATGTTTAACCTTGCCTCCCTTCGTCCGCATTACCGGCATCAGGTTCAGTGGGTATAATCTCAGCCCGTGTATTAAAGGCACCCCTATAGCACAAACATAGAACTAATTCTTCTGGCACCAAAGCCAAAAGAGAAATACAAATAACCGAATCCCGATTAAAGTGACGACAACAACTTTTTCATGGAGCACGCTTCCGTGAGAATGCCATGCAAATCGGTCACGGGAATGCGATCCTGCTTCATGGTATCCCGATAACGGATCGTGACGGTATTGTCCTGCAACGTCTGGTGATCGACCGTAACACAAAACGGTGTTCCGATGGCATCCATTCTGCGGTAACGCTTCCCGATGGTATCCTTGTCTTCATAGTAGCAAGGAAAGTCAAATCGCAGGTCCCTGAGAATTTCTTCTGCCTTCTCAGGAAGTCCGTCCTTCTTCATTAAAGGAAGCACAGCCACTTTGCTGGGGGCGAGTGCCGGCGGAATGCGAAGCACCACACGCTCACTGCCGTCTTCCAGTTTTTCTTCCACATACGCACTGGACAACACCGAGAGGAACATGCGATCGAGCCCTACAGACGTTTCAACAACATAAGGAACAAAATTTTGATTGTCTTCGGCATCAAAGTACTGCAGCTTCTTGCCGGAGAATTTCTCGTGGCTTTTCAAATCAAAGTCCGTGCGGGAGTGTATGCCTTCCAACTCTTTAAAGCCCATGGGAAAATCAAATTGAATGTCACACGCGGCATTGGCATAGTGGGCCAGGTTCAGGTGATCATGATATCGGTACTTTTCATCGCCCAGGCCCAGGGCTTTGTGCCACTTCATCCGCTTTCCCTTCCAGAATTCATACCATTTCATCTCGTCGCCAGGCTTCACAAAAAACTGCATTTCCATTTGTTCGAACTCTCGCATGCGAAAAATGAATTGGCGTGCCACTATTTCGTTTCGGAATGCTTTTCCTATTTGTGCAATTCCAAAAGGAATCTTCATTCGACCAGTCTTTTGCACGTTCAGGAAGTTGACAAAAATCCCCTGTGCGGTCTCGGGTCGCAGGTATATCTTGTTGGCATCCTCGGCCACGGATCCCATTTCGGTAGAGAACATCAGGTTGAACTGGCGCACATCGGTCC
>JBGAMI010000006.1:0-104347 GCA_044223085.1 Cyclobacteriaceae bacterium | reverse complement strand
TCATCTATGCCGAAGACCTCTGGGTGGCTAACCTGGATGGATCCAATCCCCGGCGGCTTACCGTGGATGAAGGCATCGAGTCTGCTCCGGTCTTCTCCCCCGACGGAAAAACCATCGCCTTCTCCGCTCAATACGACGGCAATTCGGATGTGTTTATCATCCCCACCGCGGGCGGTCAGCCGGTGCGGCTTACCTGGCACCCCGGAAACGACATCGTGCGAGGCTTTACCCCGGACGGCAGCGCCGTATTATTCAGTTCAGCAAGAAGTATTCACACCACGCGCTATACTCAACTGTTCACGGTGCCGCTAACGGGCGGATTTCCCACACAACTTGAAATCCCCAATGCAGCCTGGGCAACGATATCACCGGATGGGAAATACATCGCATATAATCCGATCGCTGATGCCTTCCGCCAATGGAAAAATTACCGCGGCGGTACCATCTCAACGATCTGGGTGTTCTCGCTCGCGGACAAATCTGCTGTTCGCATCCCGCAACCCGAGGGCGGCAGCAATGACGCCGGCCCGCAATGGATCGGTGACAAGGTCTACTTCCGCTCCGACCGCGATGGCGACTTTGCGCTCTATGAATATGACACCAAATCAAAGACAGTTGCCAAAAAGTTATCGATCACCGGATTTCCTATCGTGAACATGACCGCCGGCGGTGGCAAAATCATCGTCGAACAAGGCGGATACCTCCACCTCTTCGACCCGGCCAAAACATCGGCCACACGACTGGTGGTCGGCATCGCAGCCGACTTGCAGGAACTACGACCTCGCTTTGTGAAAGGCAGCAACTATATCCGCAGCGCCGACATCTCTCCTTCCGGCTCTCGTGCAGTGTTCGACTTCCGCGGTGAGATCGTTACCATACCCGCCGAAAAAGGCGACGCCCGCAACATCACCCAGACCACCGGTGCTCATGAGAAATACCCGGCCTGGTCCCCCGATGGAAAATCCATCGCTTACTTCTCGGATGCCAGCGGCGAGTACGAACTGCATATCCGCAACCAGGATGGCAAAGGCGAACCACGTGCCATCAAACTCACCGGCACCGGATTCTATAACGCCATCCGTTGGTCACCCGACAGCAAGAAGCTCACGTATATCGACAACGGCAGAAACCTGTACGTGCTGGATGTAGCCACCGGCGCTTCTAAGAAAATTGACAGCGATGAAATCTACACGCCGGGAGCCTTCCGCGTGTTGCATGGCGACTGGTCAACCGATTCGCAATGGATCGTGTACACCAAGGTACTGGAGACCAATTTCACGAAAGTGATGTTGTACTCCGTGGCCACGGGACAAACCACCGCCGTAACGGACGGCCTCAGCGATGCCACCGAACCGATCTTCGACCCGTCGGGCAAGTACCTGATGTTTCTCGCCTCTACGGATGCAGGCCCGGTGGTCAACTGGTTTGACCAGTCCAACAACGACATGCGCGCCACCCGAAGCATTTACTTACTGACCCTGCAGAAAGAAACCGTATCACCTTTCGCCAAGGAAAGTGATGAAGAAGAAGCGAAGAGTGAAAGCAAAGTCAGCGCTCCCACCACCGTGCGCATCGATCTGGATGGCATGAACAACCGGATTGTTGATTTTCCCATCAAGGCCGGGAACTTCGAAGGACTTGATATGGCCAAAGAAGGCGAAGTGTTGTATGTGGCCTATGGGGCTGACGGCAGTGGCATGCTGCACAAGTATGACATGAAGAAGCGCAAGGACAGCGATGTGGTTGAACTGGATCAGTATTACCTGAGTGCAGACGGCAAGAAGATGCTGTATGCCAAAGGAAATGCCTGGACCATCTCCAATGCCGGTGAAAAACCCGAAGCCGGAAAAGGCAGCGTGAATACCAACGACATCCAGGTGAAAATTGATCCGGCCGCCGAATGGCCCAACATGTTCTACGAAGCCTGGCGCGTCAACCGCGATTACTTCTACGATCCCAACATGCATGGTGCCGACTGGCCTGCCATGAAGACCAAGTATGCTGCGTTTCTCCCGGACCTCGCCTGCCGCACCGACCTCAACACGGTGATCATGTGGATGTGCAGTGAACTGGGTGTAGGCCACCACCGCATTACCGGCGATGGCGACAAG
Source organism: Cyclobacteriaceae bacterium (assembly GCA_044223085.1). GTDB lineage: Bacteria > Bacteroidota > Bacteroidia > Cytophagales > Cyclobacteriaceae > ELB16-189. Next base: position 102,236 of record JBGAMI010000006.1, on the reverse strand, counting down.
TTGAACAACCCCGCCAGGGTGCCTGGTGGATTGCTGGGTGCTGACTATATAATTACCAACGGACGCTATCAATTCAAGAAGATCTACGGCGGACTCAACTTCAATCCAAACCTGCGCTCGCCCCTCACCGAGCCGGGGGTGAATGCCAAAGCCGGGGACTACATCCTGGCGGTGAATGGCAAAGATGTTTCAGGCAATGACAACATCGACAAGTACTTTGAAGCCACCGCCGGCAAGATTACTGAACTTACTATCGGACCCAATCCCAACTACACCGGCTCACGCACAGTGAAAGTGGTACCCGTGGAGAATGAAGCTGCCCTGCGCAACCGCGACTGGGTGGAAGGCAATCTGAAAAAGGTAACGGAAGCCACCAAGGGACAAGTAGCCTACGTGTATGTGCCCAATACGGCTGGACTGGGGCATGAGTATTTCAAGCGCTACTTCTTTCCGCAGGCCAACCGCAAGGCTATCATTGTTGACGAGCGCTATAATGGCGGCGGACAGGTAGCTGACTATTACATTGAGTTGCTCACCCGTCCTTATCAAAGTCATTGGTCATTGCGCTATGGAAAAGACTTCAAGACGCCCACCGCATCGATACAAGGACCGAAGGTGATGCTTATTGATGAAAACGCTGGTTCCGGAGGTGATATGCTTCCGTGGATGTTCCATAAGTTCAATGTCGGCACCCTGGTCGGCAAGCGCACATGGGGCGGGTTGGTTGGTATTCTCGGATTTCCGGAGTTCATGGATGGTGGCGGGGTAACAGCGCCCAACCTGGCCATCTGGACCAAGGATGGATTTATTGTGGAGAACGTGGGTGTATCACCGGATGTAGAAGTGGAGCAGGTTCCATCTGAAGTCATCAAAGGTCGCGATCCGCAACTGGAGAAGGCCATTGAGATTGCCTTGAAGGAATTGGAGAAGAATCCGCAGGTGGAACCGGTTCGGCCAGCGTTTCCGATCAGGGTGAGGAAGCCGTAGAAGGAATCACTCCTCGAAGGAGTGCACCTAGTTTTTGACCGTCACCGCGGGCAAGCTTCTGATATTTGTGTTGCAGCGAGGGCTATGCTCTTCGCTACATTTTACAAATAATAAGTAGGCGCGACCCGCGGTCTCCTTGATTGGTGGGATATGGCTCGTTTAGGTTGAATCCGTGCAGGTACGATCAATTGGCAATTGAACGGTCATTGAGCTGCTGGTAGTTGATTCAACTAATCAGGGGTTCCCGCAGATTTACACAGATGAAAAGCAGATTGGCACAGATCAGTTACTCCTGAATCTAATCAGCGTTAATCAGTTGCATTTCATCCCCGAACATCTGCGGGAGACTTATCTATACCAATAGGGTTTAAGTGGACTGAGTACAGCTTCAATCATTGACAATGAAACGGTCATTGGGTTGCTTGTAGTTCATTCAACTAATCAGGGTTCCCGCAGATTTGCACAGATGAAAAGCAGATTGGCACAGATCAGTTACTCCTGAATCTACTCAGCGTTAATCGGTTGTATTTCATGCGCGAACATCTGCGGGAGACTTATCTATGCCAATAGGATTTAAGTGGACTGAGTACAGCTTCAATGATTGACAATGAAACGGTCATTGGGCTGCTTGTAGTTGGTTCAACTAATCAGGGTTCCCGCAGATTTGCACAGATGAATAGCAGATAAGCGCCGATCCATAAGCCTCTGCAGGAAACTTTCTTTACCCTATGGAGTCCGCTTATATTGCTACGCGGTTGTTAACGTCGTACCTTGTATTAGATCAGTCAATTCGACATGTGCCGATCGATTTCTTTATGGTTTTGTTTCCTGTTATGCATCTCCTGCTCCAGGCAAGATTCCACAAATAGTTTCTCAACTCCCGTAAGGACCATTATTACCGGTCAAGTAATCAACCTGTCCTGTGAGCATCCAACCATTGGTCTGGCCATCAACCGGATTGCTTTTGGGCAGGAAACACTCAGAACATCCGTCGATAGCGCTGGTCAATTCAAATTCGAATTTCTGACTTATGTCCCCACAGATGCATGGGTAACATACCCCATAAATTTTCAGGTACTCTTTCAGCCAGGGGATAGTTTACATGTTGTGCTGGATGCTCAGCACAAAGACAGGCCCACACTGCTTAATAACATTCAATTTGAAGGAGCGGGAGCAGAAACCAATCGGCAAGCGGCCCGGTTTCAGCAACGCTATTACTCAAGTGATTTGTATTTCTACGGCCCAGGACACGAAAAGGCAAATAGACGCCTGCAGAATGCCTTTAAGAATTATCAACCTGACCAATTCAAGGTATTTGCTGACAGCATTAAGTCAGAGGGCACCGCACTTCTAAACCACTTCATCAAAGAAGACAAGCCCGATGAATCTGTACACATTTGGGCAACCCGTCTCATGGACAGGAACTACTTTGATATACTTTCATTTTATCCGGGAGAACACAGGAACATGAACAACCTGGATGAAAGCGCGTGGAGCATTCCACTATCCTATTACGATTATTTCAAATATCCGGTGGAAGTGAGTGAATCCATTCCGTGTGGCGATGCCATAAACGACTACCTGAATCGATACTCTTCTTATCTGTCCAAACAGGCGCTGCGACGACTAGAGTCACCGGAAACCAATTCAGGAACTACCTCATCATTGGACTTCGACTCAACCAAATTAAACCTGATCATGAGCAGCGTTCCGCCCGGGTTGTTTCGGGAAACCATGATTACCTATACGTTTAATCAATGGGTCGAATATGCAAGGATGGAGTCCTTTGAGCGATACCAATCCATCGCAGAAGCCAATATTCATCACGAATTTCTGAAGGAGCCGCTCATGACCAGGTATCGGTCCGCTAAAGAAAGAATTGCCCGGGTCGATAGCGTCAATTTTCTCCGGGTAAAAACGCTTGATAATTTCTTATCCGGAATTATTGCAAACAATAAAGGACATCAGGTCACTTATGTGGATATCTGGGCGTCGTGGTGCGGGCCCTGCAGGGCTGAATTTCCTTACTCCAAAAAGCTTCAGGCAGAATTTGCTGATCAGGTGGATTTTGTATTCGTATGCATTGATTCAGATGAGGGCTCCTACATTAATACCCTCAAAGAATTTCAACTGACAGGCACCCACTATTTCCTGAACAAAAGTCAAAGCAAAATATTTCAACAGGAACTCCAGCTGGAGGGAGTCCCCCAGTACCTCGTGATCAACAAGAATGGAAAAATCGTTTCGAGTGGCTTTGAATATAGGCCAAGCGAAGTTCTTACGAAAGAAACCATTAAGACATTGATCAAATCGTAGATGCTCTATGACCGCCTACCGTTCTTCATTAACAATAAAACAACTGAACGACATGTTCAAGCTTGGATACAAGCTCGCGTTCGAAACCAGAAGTAAAACAAAGAAATGGAATGAGATTTTCAACCTGTGGTACTGTGGCGCTACCGGTGGCCTTAAGCGTGCACAATTTTACCTGGGTACCTGTTATGATAATGGCTTGGGCACCAAGAAGAACTTAAAACTGGCTTTTTATTGGTATTTAAAAGGTGCGAAGGATGGACAACGTGACTCCCAATACAATGTGGGTTTTTTCTATGGAACTGATGAGATCAACATAAAGAATCTTAGAAAGATGGTGTATTGGTACACCAAAGCAGCAAAGTCGGGATTGACTAATCCACAAACAGCACTTGGTTATTCCTACTTCTATGGCCAGGGTGTTCGGAAAGATTATCAAAAGGCCATCTACTGGTACAAGAAGGCTGCTGCACATCAGGATGAAAGGGCCCTTTACAATCTCGGACTTTGTTATAAGTACGGTGACGGCGTAGTTAAATCACATCGTTGGGCTATGCATTATTTTACAAAGGCTGCCAGGTTGGGGCATAAGAAAGCAAAAAGCCAGTTACATCCGCGTTAATCGGTTGTATTCAATCCCCGAACATCTGCGGGAGACTTATTTACGCCAATTGGGTTCGGTTTGAATCAGAACAAGGTCAAATAATTGGCAATGGAACGGTATTGGGTTGCTTGTGGTTAGTTCAACTGGTCAGGGTTCCCGCAGATTTGCACCGATGAAAAGCAGATTGGCATGGATCAGTTACTCCTGAATCTACTCAGCGTTAATCGGTTGCATTTCATCCGCGAACATCTGCGGGAGACTTATCTACTCCAAAGGGTTTAAGTTGAATCATTACAGGCTCGGTAAATTGGCTATGGAAAGATCATTTAGCTTGGCGCACTCTTTCAATTCATCACTCCTGTCAACTACTCACTACTTACTACTTACTACTTACTACTTACTACTTACTACTTACTACTTACCACCCACCACTCACCTCCATCCAATCCAACTTCCAACCTCCAATTTCCAACCTCCACTCACCACTCACCACTCACCCACCCACTTCCCCCCCACCATCGTCCCCTCCACCTTCACGTCCCTGATTTGTTCAGGTGCGATGGTCAGGATGTCCTGATCAAGGACCACCAGGTCGGCCAGCTTGCCGCGCTCCAACGAGCCCTTGATTCTTTCTTCAAACGAAGCATATGCAGCATCCAGGGTATAGGCCTTCAACGCCTGCGCTACGGTGATCTTCTCCTCCGGAATCCAGCCGCCTGGATTTTTGTCGTCCAGTGTGCGGCGGGTAACCGCTGCATAAATTCCTTCGAGGGGCGTTGGCGGCGCCACAAACCAATCGCTGCCGAAAGCGACACGTGCACCGGCTTTCATCAATGAACCGAATGCATAGGTTGTTTTGCTCCGCTCAGGACCAATCACCTTTTCTGCCCAGCGGCCATCGTCAATGGCATGGTAGGGTTGCATGGAGGCGATGACACCCAATGATTTGAAACGATCAATGTCCGCTAGTGACAGGTGCTGTGCATGTTCAATCCTAAAACGCCGGTCGCGGGGTCCATTTTCTTTCTCAATACGCTCAAAGATGTTGAGCAAAGTATGAATGGCCTTGTCGCCGATGGCATGAATCATCACCTGCAGTCCGGCCTTGTCGGCCGCAGAAGCCCATTCATACAAATCCTTTTCCGGAGTAATAAAGAAGCCTGAGTCGGTTGGCGCGTCGGTAAATGGCTTGAAGAATGCAGCCGTGTGCGAGCCGAGCGAACCATCGACAAATCCCTTGAGTCCGCCATACCTCAACCACTTGTCGCCATGGCCCTGCTGATCCACTTTTGATTTCAGGTTGCTCCAATCGCTGAGGTTTTCTACGGCGTAGATGCGCGTGATCATGCGACTGGCATCATGTGCCCGTTCAAAAGCCTTGGTATAACCATACATATTGTGCGCAGATGTCACTCCCTTCGATGCCACATAATGCATGGCGGTATCCAATGCTTTGTCCTGGATCGCCTCTGACAATTCCGGCACCTTGGGGTTGATCCACTCCTGAGCATTGTCTTTGAAGACACCGGTAGCCCTGCCTTTCTTATCGCGCACCACCGTGCCGCCAGCGATGTCGCCAACTTTGTCAGTAAGTCCGGCTGCTTTCATGGCTGCCGTATTGGCCAAAGACATGTGGCCATCCAGTCGGTTGACCCAAACCGGATTGTTGCGGGTCACCGAGTCTATCCAATCCTTTGTGGGAAGTTCGCCGCCCCAGTTCATGTGGTCCCAATCTCCGCCCATTATCCAGGTACCAGGTGTTTGCCGGGCAGCATATTCCTTGAATCGGTTGATGAACTCCTCGCGGGTATTCGCATCCCGCAACTGAATCGACAATAAGGCCAATCCTCCGGTAACAAAGTGTGTATGTGAATCAATGAACCCTGGCACTACCAATCCAACGGATGGTGCTTCTGTCACCACGGTGCCCTCACCTACCCATTCCTGAATATCACTCCGGGTGCCTGTCGCTACGATGGTGTCGCCATTGATCGCGATTCCTTCCACCACGGATTGCTTGTCATCTCCCGTCCATATTTTTCCAAAGATGACTTTCTCAGCCGACGGATGTTGGCTGCAGGCCGAAGCGAGCAATACAATCAGGAACAGGATTCTCTTCATGACAACTTGGGGTTTTGGTGGTGGCGGTCTTTATCACGGGCCGTTTTCTTTTCCAGGTTGCGTTGAAACGCTTCCGTGAGGTTGACGCCTGTTTGATTGGCGAGGCAGATCAGTACCCAAAGTACGTCGGCCATTTCATCGCCCAGGTCCTTATTCTTATCTGATTCTTTTTCCGATTGTTCACCATATCGCCTGGCCATGATGCGCGCAACTTCTCCGACCTCTTCGGTCAGGATGGTCATGTTGGTGAGCTCATTGAAATAGCGAACACCGTGTGTTTTGATCCAGGTGTCGACCTGGGATTGGGCTTCTTGCAAGGTCATAGAGAAGGGGTTAGGGATTAGGACTTAGGACTTAGAACTTAGGGGGATTGGGTGCAGGTATTAGTGATTAGGGCTTAGGTGGGTCAGTTACTTATAATTTCTACAATTCCGTCCTACGATCTAATCCCTAAGGCCTAAGCTCTGTTTTATATCTCTTCAAATGGCACATCCATCACCGGGAATTTTTCCCATCCATTAAAATCAAAGTGCCACCATTCTGAGGCGTTAACCTTGAACCCGTTTTTCTCCATGATGGAGATAATCGTTGCCCTGTTCTTGCGGGCTACCGGATCCTGGATGGGTGTTGAAGGCCACGCCTCCTTGCGGAAAGAATCCCACTCGGTAGGCATCGGTATTTCTTTTCGGGTTTTCAGGTCGATCAGGCTCATGTCCAGTGCACACCCGCGATTGTGCTTGGATCCGCGGTACGGCGAAGCAACATACGTGGTGTCGTGGTAGCGTTCATAGAACAGGACTGTTGCTGCATAAGGCCGGTAGGCATCGTAAATTTTGATGCCAAGTCCGAGTTTATTGAAATCAGCTTGCGCCCGCTTCAATGCCTCTGCCACAGGCCTTCTTACAAAAGCCCGCGCTGATGTATAGATCTTCTCCTTCAGAAAATTATTGGTCGTTGCGTAGCGGATATCAAATATAAAATCCGGGAACATTTTCTCCAGGTCTACCAATTCCAGATTGGGGTTGGATTTTATGCTGGCCCGATACTCCGCAGCCAGCACCGCCTTCACTCCATACTTGGATTGCCCCAGGCATATCCAGGGTAGAAAAAACAGCATGATTAGAATCCTTTGCATACTTTTAAAGTAGAATTTCCCAACCCATGAAAATACTCAAAAGAATCCTCATCGCCCTGCTTGCCATTCTGTTCATTGTTTCCGTTGGCATTTACTTCTTTGTGCAATCTACTGCCCCGGTATATTCAGGAGAGCAGAAATTGGCGGGCCTGAAGGAGGCTGTAGAGATCAACTATGACAACTACGGGGTGCCGCACATCTATGCACAAAACCTGGAGGACGCCTACTTCGGGTTGGGATACGCGCATGCCCAGGACCGGCTTTTCCAAATGGAGATGTTGCGCCGCGCCGCTTCGGGTCGCCTCGCGGAAGTCCTGGGCAAGGACCTGGTCAAAGTCGATAAACTTTTCCGTACCCTCGGCATCAACCAATTCGCAAAACAACAGGCCGCCAAATACCTGAGTGCCGACACGGCCGACTTTCAGAAGGCAGCACTGGCGTATCAAAAGGGTATCAATGCTTACATCCATAATGGTAAGACACCGCTGGAGTTCACCATCATGGGCATTCCCAAAACTGACTTCACACCGGAGGATATTTACCATGCCATCGGATTTATGTCGTTTGGATTTGCGGAGGGCATCCGCATGGATCCGGTGATGGACAAGATCAGAACAGAATTGGGTGAGGAATATTTGAAACCCATTGCAGTTCAAACCCCCACGGATGCGGTGCGCATACCGGTCTTCAACGGGTCGGTAAAAACCCTGGCCGCCGATTCCTTGATCGCTTCCATTCATGATGCGCTAGAAACGTTGCCGGTACCCTTGTGGGTGGGAAGCAACGGATGGGTAGTTGCCGGTGACCGCACGGCTTCCGGAAAACCTATCCTTGCCAATGACACCCACATCGGGTTCGGTCAGCCGGCCGTATGGTACGAGGCCAATCTGGAATACCCTGGATTCAGGTTTTATGGTCATCACCTGGCAGGAGTGCCCTTCGGTATGCTGGGCAATAACACCTTCTGTGGTTGGGGCCTTACCATGTTTGAGAATGATGACACCGATTTCTATCGCGAAACGCTCAACCCGAGTAACAGCGATCAGGTAATGTTCAACGGTGCCTATGAGGCGATGTCCGTTCGTGACGAAGTCATCAAAGTGAAAGGTGAATCCGACGTAGTCATGAAGATTAAAACAACGCGTCACGGTCCCATTGTAAATGGCATCATCGATAACGTTGCAGAGAACAGTACTCCAATCGCCTTGTACTGGACCCTCCACCATATTGATAACGAAGCTCTTCAGGGAGCTTATCAGATAAATCATGCCACCAACTTTGAACAGGCGCGCGCCGGCGTGATGAAGTTTACCTGTCCGGGTTTGAATGTGATGTATGGTGACGTCGCGGGTAATATCGCATGGTGGGCTGCTGCCAAACTTCCCATTCGTCCGGCACATATTGCCCCTAAATTTTTCCTGGATGGAAGTTCGGGCAAAGACGAATACACCGGATTCTATGATTTTACCAAGAATCCACAGAGCATCAATCCGCCATCCGGCTTCGTGTATTCCGCCAATAACCAACCGGATTCTGTAGACCATGTGCTATATCCGGGATACTATTATCCCCGCTCCCGTTCCGGCCGGATTGTCGAGTTGCTCGGTGAAGACAAGAAGTGGACCCTCGATGATATGAAGAAAGTTAACCTCGATGTCAAGTCACGCATGCTTCCCGACATTGCCAAAGAAATGGCCGCTGCGCTAAAGACGGTGCCCAACAATCCGCACGCCGAACTGGTCACTATCCTCGAGCAGTGGGATGGCGATCATCAGATCAATGATGTTGCACCTTCGGTGTATTATAATCTGTTGGTTCATGCCATGTCACTGGCCATGAAAGACGAGTTAGGGGAATCGGCCTATAAGTCATTAATGATGACATCCATCCTCAAGAACTCTTACGATATGTTCTTTCGTTCCGAAAATTCACCGTGGTGGGATGATGTCACTACCAAAGACAAGAAAGAAACACGCGCAGATATCTTCGACGAAGCCGCCAAACGCACCATCGCTTCACTGCATGAGACCAGCGGTCCGGTGGTGGCCGATTGGACCTGGGGAAAAATTCACACCCTTACCCATAAGCACGCGCTGGATGCTGTTAAGCCACTGGCGCCTTACTTTAATGTAGGCCCTTTGGTGGTGCCGGGTGGCAGCGAGACAGTCAACAACCTGCACTTTGAATTGGACACCGACGGATACTTTCAGGTGAATGGCGGTCCTGCGTTGCGCAAGATCATGGACTTCAGCAATGTCAGTCTGGGTGAAACCGTTTCACCAACCGGTCAATCTGGTAATGTGATGAGTGCCTATTATGATGACGAAGCCGAGATGTACGCCACGGGAAAGTTCAGGAGGATGCTGTTTGACAGGAAGGATGTGGAAGCCAGTTCAGGAAATAAACTGGTGCTGAAGCCGAACTGAAAATACTAAACCACAGAGACACAGAGAACACGGAGGCATTCAACCCAGCTGGGGTTGTCGGCTGCTAATTTGCGATTTGGCTATTAATATCTTGCCGAAATTCCCCATGGTAAGAATCGTACAAAATGGCGTACGGCAAGCCCGTGCCTGCCTATAGCTTTGCAATATGAAATCGCTGTTTATTCGAAACCTGCTTTTTACACTGCTGCAACCCGGAATGGTTGCCGGGGTAATACCGATGTGGTTAGCATCAGAAGAATTACCCGGTGTACATCCAGGTCTTAATCTTTCCTTTGTATTAGGTGCCCTGACCTTTCTGATTGGCCTGACTATCCTGATAACCTGCATTATCAGGTTTGCCCGCGATGGCGAAGGCACACTGTCACCGGCAGATCCTACCCAGCATTTAGTAGCGAATGGGCTTTACCGGTATTCCCGCAATCCCATGTACGTGGGTGTCATGCTGATGTTGATGGGCGAAACGATTACGCTTGCCTCTCAAACACTTCTGGTTTACAGCGCGACCCTATTTCTCATCTTTAACCTGTACGTGATGTTCTTCGAAGAGCCACGGCTTCGCAAGGATTTTGGCGAAGAATACACAACCTATTGCAGAGAAGTGGGAAGATGGTTTTGATACCCGACTAAGTCTCAAAATTGCCTATTTTCGCTACATGAAAGTCATAGTACTGATTGGCGGTATTCTTCTTATTACGAGCCAATTGCTATTCGGACAAAAATTCATCGCTATAACAATTGATGATCTGCCCACTGTAACCTATGGTGAAACAGATTCCACCTATCAACAACAATTGACCCAAAGATTGCTCAACGCCATGAAGGAATTTGATATCCCAGGTATCGGATTCGTGAACGAAGTGAAGTTGTTTAAGGGCAAGAATATTATTCCATACCAGCAGAATTTGCTGCGGCAATGGGTCGATGCCGGATTTGAATTGGGCAACCACACCTATTCGCACATGGATTATAACAACTACTCCATGCGGCAATTTGGCCGGAATGTCATTCAGGGCGAGCAAGTCACTAAGAACCTCATGTCAGCCGCAGGCATGAAATTGCGCTACTTCCGTCACCCCTACCTGCACGCAGGAAACACCAAAGCCAAACATGATTCCCTGAGCCTGTTTCTCAAAGAACACCATTACACAGTTGCTCCGGTAACCATCGATAATGAAGACTACGTCTTTGCCGCCGCGTATCAGCCTGCGAAGGATAACCACAACCTGATGCTGGTGACAGATATTATCACGGACTACATCAAATACATGGAAGCAAAACTGGTATTCTATGAAAACCAGTCGCAAAAACTCTTTGGCAGGAACATCCCCCACATTCTGTTGATTCATGCCAATACACTTAACAGCGACTGCCTCGGTGCACTGGCCATGATGTACAAGCGGCATGGGTATGAATTTGTTTCCCTGGAAAAGGCCCTACAGGATCCCGCATATCAGACTCCGGTGACGGTATTCGGCAATTGGGGAATCTCCTGGATTGATAGATGGGCGATGTCACAGGGAAAATCTGGTGAATTCTTTAAGGGGGAGCCGGAAACACCGGAGTACATCAAGACCCTGGCCGCAGGGATACCCAAATAATTGTTGACTTTCAAATTCTGGGGCGTACAGATTACCAGATCAAATGACAGTGTCCTACACCTAATAGGTGTAGGACACCTATGTTAAAACAGTACATGCAGTCCCTTGTCTGTTCGGAGGATCACAGGTTCCAGGTGGAATGCCTCGCGTAAATGCTGCGCACTCAGCACCTCCTCTGATGCACCGGAAGCCTGAACCCGCCCATGGTTGAGCAAAAGGATATTATCAGCAAACCGTGCCGCCAGGTTGAGATCATGAACAACCCCCACTACGGTAAGTGTCGTGTCGCTCAATAACTCCCTCAACCGGTTCATAAACTGAATCTGATAATGCACATCCAGAAATGTTAATGGCTCATCAAGCAATAAGTACCTCGGCTCGTTGGGTTTTGAATACCAGATTTGCGACAATACGCGGGCAAAGTGAACCCGCTGCTTCTCCCCTCCACTCAGGGTCATGTAGTTGCGGTCCTCCAGCGGAGTGACGTCAAAAAACCGCATCGCTTCCTCCACAGCTTGCTCGTCTGCAACTGCTGGTGCATTGACAAAGTGGGGATACCGGCCCATCATGACGACTTCCCATACGGTGAGTGGAAATGCCAGGTCAATATGCTGGGACAACACCGCCCGCGATTTCGCCAACTCACGATCGGTAAAGTGCGCCAGTTCACGTTGATGTTGTAATACCGTTCCCGAAGTGGGTTGTGTTTGCCGGCTGATGACTTTGATCAAGGTCGACTTGCCCGCCCCATTCGGTCCGATAATGAGGTTCATCTTTCCCGACTCAAAACGGGCGGATACGTTGTCGAGCAACAGTTTCGCACCAACGGCTACGGTAAGGTTCTTTACTTCAATCATCTTACACGTAGTATTGGTTCTTCCTCAGCAAGTAAATGAACACGGGCACACCCACGAGAGAAGTTACAATTCCTATCGGTAACTCAGCAGGCGCCAGCATTAGCCTGGCAACGAGGTCTGCCACGCTCAACACAATACCCCCCAACACCGCACTTCCGATCAGCAAAAAGCGATTGTCCGATCCCTTCGTCAAACGAAGCAAATGCGGAACAATCAATCCCACAAAACTGATCACACCAACAAATGCGGTGGCGGTGGCTACCAGGATTACATTGATCAGGATGATCATACGCTGAAGGTTTCGGAGGTTGACACCCAGGTGTGAAGCCTCTTCCTCACCGATCATCAGCGCATTGAGGTGCTTGGTGTATCGCAATGCCCAGAGCAAACAACCTACCGACGTAACGGAGATGATTGCCACCGAATTCCAATTCGCTCCGGACAAGGTTCCCAGGTTCCAGAATGTGATGGACCGAGCCTGTGGATCACGGGCGATATAACTCATGAACCCTACGCCACTCAGAAACAAAGCGTTGATAGCGAGGCCAGTGAGCAACAACGTTATAACAGAACTGCGTCCCCCTTGCTTGCTTCGGGCGAGAAAGAGTACCAACAGCGTAGACAACAATCCGCCCAGGCATGCCGCCAACGGCAATGTCCACACGCCGGCATTAAAGGAAAACGTGGCTCCGAGCACAAAGTACAGGCTGGCGCCAAAGGCGGCACCACTTGACGTGCCGATCAACCCCGGTTCCACGATGGGGTTGCGAAACAAGGCCTGCATTAAAACCCCCGACATCGCAAGACTGGCCCCTACGACCATGCAAGCGATGGCTCGGGGCAATCGGATATCGAGGAATATCCGTTCGATCAGCGGCTGCTCCTGGTTGCGAAACCAACCCATGAGCGCATCCGCCATGGTGGATACTTCGATTTGAATGGCTCCGAAACGAATGGACAACAAAAGCACAACCATCCAGACCAACAAAAGTCCGGGAAGGATGCCTTTGTATCTATTACTGAACCGGCCCATTCGAGCGGATGAGTGACTGAAGGTTGCTTACAATCTCACCGGTTCGCGGACCTACATATACCATATCATGTTCTTCAACCCGGAATATCCGGTTGTTTTTAGCGGCCTTGGTCCCTGCTACTCCGGGTAGGGTTTTTATCTGATCGAGTGATCCCAATTTATCATAACCAAAATCGGTTAGCAGGATCACATCCGGATCAGCCTTGGCAATTACTTCAGCAGATAGCTGCATCATGCCACGCTCACCTTCAACAGGAATCTCTCCGCCAGCCCAATCAATCATCTTTCCGCCGGTGGTATTTTTCGTAAGTGTGAGGTACACATTGTTGGCGCGACCATAATGAATAACTACTACTTTGGGCTTGTCCTTCAATTCCGCACGGGCGGCAGTTGCCGTTGCCATATCAGCATCCAATTTCTTATTGATGGAATCAGCGGCCTGTTCCCGATGGAAATAGGCACCCATTTCCGTAATCAATGCCTTGGTGGATTCAATATCCTCTCCCTTCGTATCAAAAACCTTCATGGGTATCTTCAACTCATTCAATTGTGTCATGACCTGTTCCGGTCCCACATTATTATCATGAATAATAAGCGTGGGTTTCATAGAAAGGATTCCCTCAGCACTCAGTGCCCGGTGATATCCAACGGTTGGTAGATCCTTGATAGCGGGAGGCCATGTACTGGACACATCTACAGCAACCAGGTCTTTCTGCGCTCCGAGGGCGAAGATTATTTCATTGTATTGTTTCGCAATGCAGACGATACGCGTTTCTGCATCCGACTGTTTATCCTGATTGGCAAACCGGCCGCAGGAAGCCAATAACAACAAGCTGAGGTAAACTATTTTTTTCATCACTTCAATAGTTAAAAAAAGTGACCCCGAAGGGTCACTTTTAAAGGTAATTAAATCAGAACGTGTATTTCAAATTAACGCCACCAAAGTAATTGATGTCTTTGGGTCCCGGGAGGAAAGCATCTGGCAACTGGTTAACAAATACCATCTGAGCATACTGTACACTGGTGATGTTGTTAGCCCCCAGGTAAAGGTCAGCATCCCAGTGAGTAGCAATGGTTTTGCGGAAGCCAATCTTCGCATTGAGCAATCCATAGCTGGGTGCACTGTTCAACCCATCCGGAGTAAAAGGCATGGTTTCACGGAACATATAGGTAACATTTCCATACAAGCCGTTTCGGGTGGTCACATCAACACCACCATTGGCTGTAATCGGTGCAACACCCGCCACCTTGTTTCCGGAATAATCTGCGGGCGGCACCAGTACATTGTTCTGGAAGGTGAAGCTGTTGTATTTGAAATCGGAATAGGTCACGTTGGCAAACGGACGCAGTGTCTTGATAAATCCGGTTTCAGAGGACAGCAATGTGTATTTAACCATTGCCTCCAGTCCTTTGTTGTCATAACTACCGCTATTCACCACATAGCTGTACAAAGTGGCGGTCCCTGCTGCATTGGGAACCCCTACCAACGTCATTTTATTGTCGAATTTGGCACTGAACAATGCCACCTCATAGACAAGCTTGTCATCCAACAGGGCACCTTTGGTACCAATCTCAAACTGTGTTCCCTTCTCCGGCTTCAATCCCGTATTGACTTTTCCTGCCAGCGGGGTGTAAATGCTGGATGCCACCGGTGCCTTGTACCCCTGTCGATAAGAAGCATACACGGACACCTTGCCATTGATCACTTTATTAACTGCAATGCTTGGCGAGGCCAATCCATTATAGTTGCTGTTGTAGGTTGTAGGCACGGTATTAGACGCCGTATTGTTGGCAGCCACGTAAAACTTATCGATCAGGCTGATATTCATGGAACTGGTACCAAAACCTGCCGTCACAGAAAAGTCCCTGGGCAAAGTCAGCGTCCACTGGCTAAACAATGAATATGTTCCGGTGATCGTCGATTGGTTGCTCCGAATGGCTCCGATAATATTGTATCCCCCCGGATCGGCATTGTTGGTCACCATCGGGTAAGCGATAATCTGGGCATATTGTTTCTGTGCTTCCATGCCTGTAACACCGGACAAAGTTACACCGTCGGCCAGGTTGAACCTGGCATCGAAGGTGGTCCTGAATCCATAGTTAACAGGTGTCTTGTCGGTCCAGCCGCCTGCTGAACTTGCATTGTTGCTTTGACCGGTGCCAAAGATGGTTGTTGTATTGGACAGCTTATCGCTGAACTGATAGGTATGTCCAAGACCGGCCCGGAAACTAATCAGGTTCGAGTGCGCATCATTCTTGATATATGCAGGGTTGCCACTGTAGTCGAGGTTATTGTACTGATCGATGGTCAATTCACCATTGCGTTGGTCATAGCTATTACTCCAGCCAATGTAACTGGTAAGAGTTTGCTTCGGGTTCAGCTTGAAATCACCCATCATATTCACAAAGTCCTTGGTGGAAGAAGTATGATCCATGAATCCGGAGTAGTTCTGCTTGCCATAGTTCACCAGAATCGAACTCTTCTCATTGGAAATCTGAAGGTGCGTCGTCATCCGGTTCAGTCCGTAGCTGCCCACCAGCACATCCTGTCCGATGGAAACCTTGTCCTTTTCAGGGCGAATAGTTTGCATATTAACGACACCTGCAATGGCTAGTCCATATAAGGTACCTGACGGGCCTTTGGTAATTTCAACATTGCCGATAGAACCAAAGTCGATATCATCAAGCACGGTAATCCCTTCAGCATCAGTGATGGGAATACCATTGAGGTACACCTTGACGCCCTGGCCATCAAAATTGCTGTTGATACCCCGGGGGCCTGGGCCACCGCCGCCATAGCCGCGGATGTTGAACGACTGACCGCCGCTGATCGAACGCCGTTGCATAAACACGCCAGGTACATTGGCATTGATGGCATCATCCATGAACAATCCCGTGGAACGTTTGATCTCCATGGGGCTCAGTTTCACCAAAGCAACAGGTTGAGCCAATACGGTGCGGTTGGCTTCTGAGGTGGCCGTGATCTCCACCGCATTCAAAATTGAATTGGCGGCAGCCAGTGTGATGTTTAATGATGCATTACAATCAGAGACCTGCGTTGTGACCGTTGTATACCCTACAAAAGAAACAGTCAAGGTCATGGCGCCTGAACAAGGAAGAGAGAATGATCCATCGCGGTCGGATGTGGTGCCTTGCTGCTGACCATATTGAATTGTAGCACCTTGTAGCGGAGCACCTGCTGCATCCGTGATCGTTCCTTTTACCGTTTGCGCCAGCAATGGCGCCGAGAGCAGTAGCAATAGTATAAATACGAGTAAATTCTTTTTCATAGTAAATTGATAATAGCCTGAAACATGATCATTCGCCCGCCATTCCTGGCAGGTGATGAAGACTTAGATTCATAAAGAAATAGAAATCAGGCCCTGGGCGGCGGCGTACGGAGGCCCGGTATGGCAGATACAGGATACCAGGACGCACTGAAATTTGGCTGAACAAAAACTTCTGACAGTGATGGACACCAGTCGTGGACAGCAGGTTGGGTCAGCGGCTGAACACTTCCCTTAAACATTTTATTGCCTGCTTTTTCCTTGTCCGGATTCACCAACGACAAGAGCATTTCTTCGAGGCTGTCATTCTCGCATTGGATGATGACATTTCCGTTGCTGCGGGTGATGGCAGCGACATCATATAATTTGCCTTTCCACTCAAATTCGGTATCCTTTTCGATCCATTGGATCGCCCGGTATTCTGCTTCCGTCACAACTACTTCTTCCAAACCAGATTCATGGGTCGATTTCACCCAGGATTGAAACACAGTACGGTGATGCAGGGTATAGTACGAACTGAAAATACCCATCGTGCCAAGCATATACAGCATGGCGAGCCCCAGCAATTGGATCGATGAGCGTTTCTTCATGGTCGAACCGAGGTCAATGATACTGGATTTTTGGCTACCTGCGAAAAGGCTTTATACGGAAAAAATCCCGCGATGGGTATGAGACCCAAATTGCTGTTTTTCATATGCCAAGGCCATTATTTACTATCTTGAACTAAAATAAATAATTATGAGTCAGACTACGGACCATGCCGCCCTGGACGCAGCTGCGGAAACCCAACGGTTTATGACAGCGGTCTATGGCTGGATGTCATTTGCACTGATTATCACTGGCCTGGTGGCTGCCTACACGGCCTCAAGACCCGAACTACTTAATCTCGTTTTCGGCAATACGTGGGGCCTGATTGCGATCGTACTGTTGGAATTTATCGCCGTAGCAGTTCTGGTTTCGCTGTTGTCCAAACTCAACTCATGGCAGGCAACCTTGATCTTTATTTTGTACTCCGCCCTCAATGGACTTACCCTTTCGGGGATCTTTGTGGTGTATACGGCGGAGTCAATTGAGTTCACCTTCTACGTTACTGCCGGCACCTTTGGGGCGATGACCTTGTATGGATATACCACCAAAAATGATCTTTCCGGTTGGGGCAATTTTCTAAGCATGGGACTCATTGGCCTTGTGATCTCAGCAATCGTAGGCGCCTTCTTCGATCTATCTGCCTTTTCCTGGATTGCGTCGTGCTTCGGTGTTGTCATATTTGTTGGACTTACCGCCTATGACACCCAGAAAATAAAAGCGATGAACGTAATCGGCAACGAGGGCACCGATGAAGACCGCAAAGAGGCGATCATGGGTGCCCTCGAATTGTACCTCGACTTCATCAACATGTTTCTCTATTTGTTACGTCTATTCGGTGATCGCAAATGAATGCTATCGAAACCTGGCGGCGGGATACACCCGGATGCCAAACCAAAATTCACTTCAACAATGCCGGGGCGTCCCTCGTGCCTGAGCCGGTGCTGCGTGCCACGCTGGATTATCTCTCACTCGAAGCAGTCACCGGCGGATATGAAACGGCCGATCTGAAAGCGGATGCCATCAAAGGCTTCTATACTTCCATGGCCAGATTGCTGAATACCCAACCAGCCAACCTGTCCTTTCAATCCAGTGCCACCAGCGCATTTGCCATCGCCGTTTCTGCTATTCCATTTAATAGTGGTGACAAGATTCTGATCGCTGCTGAAGACTACATTTCCAATCAGATTGCTTTTTTGTCCATGCAAAAACGTTTTGGCGTGGAACTAATCCGCGCCAACAGTCTGCCCGAAGGAGGTGTTGATGTAGATCACATGCGCCAGTTGATGGATAAACACAAACCGAAACTGGTATCCCTGACCCACGTGCCCACCAACACGGGATTGATTCAACCTGTCGAAGCCGTTGGTGCGCTGTGCCGCGATCGGGACATCCTCTATGTTGTCGATGCGTGTCAGAGTGTTGGTCAGCTGCCGCTGGATGTAAATAAAATTCATTGCGACTTCTTATCCGGTACTTTCCGGAAATTCCTGCGCGGTCCGCGGGGCACCGGCTTCTTGTTTATATCCGATCGGATACTGCGTGGAAATTTTGAGCCATTGTTTATTGATATGCGGGGTGCCGAATGGACTGACGCGAATGAATATGAACGTCGCCCGGATGGCCGCCGTTTTGAAGAGTGGGAAATGCCATACCCCCTGATCGTTGGGTGCGCAACCGCGGCCGATTATGCTATGACCGTAGGACTCGAAACGATCCGGGATCGCAATGCCGCTTTGGGAAGCTTGGTCCGGAACAAAATCACCGGCATGGGCCTTCGACTCCTTGACCGAGGACATAAACTGAGCAGTATCATTACCGTTCAGATTCCAGGAAAAGAAAGTAGCTTTATCCTGAACAATTTGAGAAAAAGGAACATTAATACTTCGATAGCCCAGCACAGCTCTGCTATTCTGGATTTTGACGCAAAAGGGGTGACGTGGGCACTTCGGATTTCTCCCCATTATTACAACACAGAAGAAGAAGTGGACACACTGATTCAGGCTTTGAAAGAGGTGGTTTGAATTGAATATGAATCGCAAGGACTTCATCAAACTTATTGGAACTGGTTCGCTGGCCGCCTGTGCAGGCTGTCTGAACCAGGATTACAGCTTCCCACAACCCGGAAATGTGGACTTTTACCTGAATATTGAACAGGCCGACAATAGTGTATTACAATCACCGGGCGGATGGTTATCCAAGAACGGTGTTGTGATCGTACATCTCCAGACGGGTGGATTTGTGGCCTTCAGCCGGGTATGCTCGCATCAGGGAGGACCCATACAATTTCAGCCCTCACAGAATAATCTGATTTGCAACCGCCATTACAGCGCCTTCGATCTCACCGGCTTTCCCATCAATGGTCCCGCAACCAAGCCCCTTCGAAAGTTCAAAGCCGAATTGACCGGCAACCTGCTCCACGTTTCAAATCTTACCTAGTGTGTGAAACCCGGTAAGGCAATTCTACTGACCATCGCGCTGGAGTTGCTGCTCGTAGCGGCGTGTGTTTACCTGTATGGTACCTCACTGGAAGCCCTGCAGATGGTCACCCGTTACTCCGGCCGGCTCTCTCTTTTGATTTTTGCCATTCTTTTTATCGGATACCGTCAGCATGAACGGTTGCTTCAATCTGTACTCTCTCCTGATTACTTTCTTGTCTTTGCCATTGCCCATGGAATTCATTTGCTTGAACTGCTGGGTTATGTTTATTTGGCGGGCATCGAACTGGTGCCTTATCGCGTGGCCGGTGGGTTTATTGCTTATAGTCTGATCTTCGCCATGCCGTGGCTTCAACACAGACACCGCACCGGAGACCTTGCAACAAGCCGTTTCGTTCGCATCAGTTGGATATACGGTTACTACGTATGGCTCATTTTCTTCATGACCTATCTCGGAAGGTTGAAGGGACAATTTCAAAATGCATCACCTGAACTCGAACATTTGGTGGGCATGTCACTGGTGATAATTGTCTTTGTCTGGAAGACCGCGAGCCTCCTCACCAGAAAACAGGCAACCCCGTCCGCACCATAATTCACGCGGGCACGGCTGGATTTTCTTATATTAAATCCTTCGAAAGGACAGCCCATGAATCAGCTTCAGCTTGCGGATTATGTAGTGTTTATTGTCTACCTGACCGGAGTCTCCGCCTATGGGCTGTTTGTATACTACCGCAAGCGAAAGGCCGCAACAAATTCTCAGGAGTTCTTCCTGGCAGAAGGCTCTCTCACCTGGTGGGCCATCGGCGCATCACTGATTGCCTCCAATATTTCTGCCGAACATTTCATCGGTATGTCCGGATCTGGTTTTGCGCTGGGATTGGCCATCTCGACCTATGAATGGATGGCTGCAGCCACCCTGATCATCGTGGCAGTATTTTTTATACCCATCTACCTTAAGAATAAGATATATACCATGCCCCAGTTTTTGTCGCAGCGGTATAATAATACAGTAAGTACCATCATGGCTGTGTTTTGGTTGTTGGTATACGTACTGGTAAACCTGACCTCCATCCTGTACCTCGGCGCATTGGCCATCGCCACCATCACGGGCTTCTC
The DNA here is from genome assembly GCA_044223085.1 of Cyclobacteriaceae bacterium. GTDB lineage: Bacteria > Bacteroidota > Bacteroidia > Cytophagales > Cyclobacteriaceae > ELB16-189. Next base: position 81,715 of record JBGAMI010000006.1, on the reverse strand, counting down.
CTTCGAATTTTGTATGGCCGGACTCGCCATCTTTTCCATCATTGTCACCCTGGGCGGAATGAAGGTGATTGGATACACTGACGTGGCACAGGTAGCGGTGCTAATCGGCGGCGGACTGATGACAACCTACCTTGCATTAAAACTGGTATCGCTCAACTATGGTTATGGTTCTGATGTTTGGGTGGGACTATCCCTGATTAAAGAAAAGGCGCCCTCCCACTTTCACATGATCTTTGATTCTTCACATCCCTTCTACCGCGACTTACCCGGACTCTCGGTGTTGGTGGGTGGCATGTGGATCAACAACCTCAACTATTTTGGTTGCAATCAATATATCACCCAGCGAGCTTTGGGTGCCGACCTAACAACAGCACGCCATGGCCTCCTCTTCGCAGCCTTCCTCAAATTGCTGATTCCCCTCATCGCGGTGTTGCCAGGCATTGCTGCTTATGTGCTTTTTCAGGAGGGCAACTTCCAGACAGAAATGATGATTGACGGAGTTGTGAAGCCCGACCACGCTTATCCCACCCTGCTCCATTTGTTGCCGGCCGGACTGAAGGGGCTTGCCTTCGCAGCACTGACGGCAGCCATAGTCGCATCCCTGGCAGGAAAGGCCAACAGCATTTCAACCATATTCTCGTTGGACATCTATCACAAATTCTTTCATCGCCAGGCAACAGACCGGCAAGTGGTACGAATTGGCAGGTTCGCTGTAATCGGCTCCATGCTTATCGCATGTCTTGTGGCTCCGGCGCTCAAGTCATTGGATCAGGCTTATCAATTTATTCAGGAGTACGTAGGCTTCATTTCACCGGGAGTGCTGGCCGTATTTCTGATGGGTTTTCTCTGGCGCCGGACGACTTCGTCGGCGGCGCTGGCAGGTACGCTGCTCACCATTCCCTTATCGGCGGTGCTGAAATTCCTGCCCCGCTGGACCGATGGTCGGTTTCCCGATTTTCCATTCCTCGACCGGATGTCCATTGTGTTTGGGGTAGTGATCGCTCTGATGATTTTGATATCCCTGCTGGACAAGCGGAGCACCTCACAACCCCGCATGCTGCAAATTGACCCTGCCATGTTTCGCGTGTCACCCGCATTTATGGTCGGTTCGGTGTTGATTACGGGCATTCTCGTAGCCCTGTACACGATATTTTGGTAGCCCGAAGCGTGGTTTTCGAAAATCATTAAATTTGAAAGTCCAAAATTGTGCCGTATGAAAAACATGTCAAATAAGGAGGCGAACCCACTGAACAGTCTCGAGCAATGGGAAGATGACATCGTATTGCGCTACCCCGAACCAGGCAGCAAGGCCAAAGAAGAATACCGCAACTACGACAACCCGGCACGCGATACAGTTAAAGAATTTTATCGACTGAACCACACCCACCAGACCTATGCGTTTGTTCAGGAGAAGCGCAGTGAATTTTTGAAATTCGATCGCAAGGAAATGCCGGTCTGGAATGCTATGGAATTTCTGAATACACTGGTGGATGATTCTGACCCGGACATCGAACTCGATCAGCTTCAGCATTTATTGCAAACCGGTGAAGCTATTCGCCGTGATGGTCATCCCGACTGGTTTGTGTTGACTGGATTTATCCATGACATGGGGAAAGTGTTGTGTTTGTTCGGCGAACCGCAGTGGGCCGTGGTCGGTGACACCTTTCCGGTTGGCTGTAAGCATTCTGACAAAATCGTGTATCCGGAGTTTTTTACACTCAATCCGGATTCATCGAACCCGCAGTATAATACCAAGTATGGCGTATACACACCCGGCTGTGGTCTTCGCAATGTGCACATGTCCTGGGGCCATGATGAATACCTGTATCATATCACCAAAGACTACTTGCCCGAGCCTGCGTTGTATATGATCCGCTATCATTCATTCTATGCCCAGCATCGCGAAGGCGCCTATGACTATCTGATGGATGATCACGATCGGGAGATGTTTGAATGGGTGAAGAAGTTTAACCCGTATGACTTGTACTCCAAGAATCCGGTGCCGCCCAACCTGAAGGAGTTGAAGCCGTATTACGAGGACCTGATCGCCAAGTACCTGCCCGGGACCATTCGGCTTTAACCCTGCTTCTGATCAGTCTACCCAATCATCCGGTTTGGTTGTGGTTGACTTTTGACCCGGGAAGGCTATCCGGCAGTCCATGCCGATTGGTCCGGCGCGAAGTGTTCCCTCACAATCGTCCTGCGGTATTACAATTTCCGGAATGCGATGGGTATTCTTGTCCAGGTAAATCTGTCTTCGGCTGATGGCAGAGGCATAGAATATGCCGTAGGCTTTCACTTTATTATTCACTTCGAAAATATTGGACGGAATCTTCCCGCCAACTGGCTGAAACAGGCTGCCGATACCCTCCTGCTGAGCCTGAATGGCATGCCAGTATTCAAATGCCTGACGCGATAAGCTCAACTGTTGAACCTCAACACGGTATTTCTCCCAGAACGTGTAAAAATTTATCGGCACCGTTCCCATTTCCACATTGATGAACTTCCCGTTCGATGAGAGTTGGGTATCAGTAACCCGGGGCTTGTTTTCAGGGGCGGTCACCCAGCATCGGCAGCAGGTGCAGGCCAAACCAATAACGTACTCCACTTTTTGCGTTACCGGATTATAGGCATAGCCCTCCTGCGGATTCGCAGCCGAAACCAGTGCTGCTCCACTACAAGGTGCGGGACACCAGCTGCATTGGGGCGGCGTCGGTGGACAATGGGTGTATTTGGGTTCGGTGCGGACCACATAGGTACCATTTAGTTTCCATCGATAGTATTTGTCCTGGCCCGTGGCAGCACTCGCATTCATGAAAATCCGATACCGATATTCCGGCGGAGCATTTGAATGCGTTACTGTTTCAAATGCCCAATAAATGCTGTCGACAGTCCCTACAGTTCCCAACTTATCGGGTTTTGATTCAAATACGTGACCATCGCGCATCTCTACCCTGACATGATATGACCTTCCCGGCACGCCGCGTATGCCATTCGGCTTGGTCTGGTATTCACCATCATGAATCTGTTCCAACTCTTCCGAATTACCGGCATCATCTGCTATAGTAACTTTTGATGCAGTAAGGGGTACACCCAGTGGATGGGTATCATCGGTTCTGATTACCGTATTGAGCTTTACCGTATAGGGTCCGGGATCACTGGTAATAAGTCCGTCTACCACAATCTCTCCCAGGGTTGAGGCTGGTACGATAAGATCAATCCGGTCGATACAGGCATCGATCACTAACCATAGAACAAGAAACAGAACAACCCTTCCCATCTTCAAGCAAAAATACACTGCAAACACGATCTTTCTCTTACATCGCAATAAACTCACACGCCTTTGGGGATAGTGGCATGCGCGCTAGCAATCAATCTACCCAATCAGCAGGACGGGTGGTGGTTGAACGTTGACCTGGAAACGCAATCCGGCAGTCCATACCAATTGGCCCAGCACGGAGAACGCCCTCGCAGTCGTCCTGAGGTATTACTATTTCCGGAATTCGGTATGTGTTCTTGTCAAGATAAATTTGTTTGCGATGAATAGCAGATGCATAGAATATGCCAAAGGCCCTCACCTTATTATTGACTTCAAAAATATTGGTGGGAATTTTTCCGCCAACAGGCTGAAACAGACTTCCAATACCCTCCTGCTGGGATTGAATGGCATGCCAATAATCAAACGCTTCGCGGGACAAGCTCATCTGCTGCACTTCAACGCGGTATTTTTCCCAGAAGGTATAGTAATTGACGGGCACCGTACCCATCTCTACACGGAGAAACTTGCCGTTTGAAGAAAGGCGTGTATCCGTTACCCGGGGCTTGTTTTCTGGCGCGGTAACCCAGCATCGACAGCACGTACATTTGAGACCTATTATATACTCAATCTTGTTGGTCTCCGGGTTAATTCCATATCCATCCTGAGGGACCCCTCCGCCAACGAGGGCGATTGCACCACTACAGGAATCCGGACACCAATGGCAGCCAAAGGGGGGAGGTTTGCAATGCGTGAATTTGGGCTCAGTCCGTACGACATAGGTACCATTCAGTTTCCAACGGTAAAATTTATCTGCTCCGGTAGCAGCGCTGGCGTTCATAAAAATGCGATATCGGTATTCCGGAGGAGCATCCGACTTCTTAACGGTCTCAAACTCCCAGAATATGCTGTCAATGGTCCCAACGGTACCCAACTTATCTGGTTTGGACTCAAAAACAGAACCATCACCCATTTCAACCCTGATATGATAAGACCGACCAGGCACACCCCGTATTCCGGAGGCCTTTGTCTGATACTCCCCGTTGTTCACCTGTTGCAACTCTTCGGCATTTCCAGCATCATCAGCAATAATCACTTTGGTTGCTGTAAGCGGCAAGCCAAGGGGGTGGGAATCGTCAGTCCGGATTACTGAATTAAGTTTAACCGTATAGGGACCAGGGTCACTCGTAATAAGTCCATCCACCACAATCTCACCAAGACTTGAGGCCGGTACAACCAGATCAATCCTGTCTATGCAAGCATCAATAAAAATCCACAGGACCAGAAAAGGAATAATACGGTTCATGCTTTTCAAAAGTACATCGCAAAGTGCAGACCTCTTCTTCCTTTTAGCAAAGTACTCCCAGCTAAGGGATTTCTTGTACGATAACTACGTCTAATGGATAATCGAATCAATCTACCCAGTCTGCCGGGCGGGTGGTGGTTGATCGTTGACCGGGAAATGCAATACGACAGTCTTTGCCGATCGGACCGGCCCGTAGAATACCATTGCAGTCATCTTCCGGAACCCGGATCTCGGGTATTCGGCGGGTATTCTTATCGAGGTATATTTGTTTCCTGCTGATCGAGGCTGCATAAAAGATGCCGTAAACCCTCTTCTTTCCATTAATTTCAAAAAGATTGGTAGGAATCTTTCCTCCGATTGGCTGAAAAAGACTCCCGATTCCCTCCTTCTGGGCCTGAACGGCATACCAGTAATCAAAGGCTTGGCGAGACAAACTCATTTGTTGAACTTCCGCCCGGTACTTTTCCCAAAACGTATAGTAATTCACAGGAATGGTTCCCACCTCCACATTCAGGAACTTTCCATTGGATGAAAACCGGGTGTCGGTGACACGGGGTTTAAGTTCAGCTGCAGTCACCCAGCAACGGCAGCAGGTGCAACTTAATCCGATTACATATTCTATCTCCTTCGTGGCGGGATTATAGGCATACCCTTCCTGGGGCTCGGATACTCCTGCAATAATGGCGGCACCGCTGCAGGGATCAGGACACCAACGACAGGGAGCAAATGGACAATGCGTGTACTTTGGCTCGGTTTTGACCACATAGGTCCCATTTAGTTTCCAGCGATAATACTTATCCTCGCCCGTCGCGGCACTCGAATTCATAAAAATGCGATAGCGGTATTCCGCAGGGCCATCCGTTTTCAGGGCAGTTTCAAATTTCCAAAAAACACTGTCCACGGTACCGACGGGACCCAATTTGTCAGGAATAGATTCAAAGATGGATCCGTCTCCCATTTCTACCCTGATGTGATATGATCTGCCTACCACACCCCGGATACCGGTGGGGCTCGTCTGGTACTCCCCATCGATGACCTGTTCCATTTCCTCGGAATTGCCCTGATCGTCATACATCACCACTTTAACGGCCGTTAGCGGAATACCCAAGGGTCGGGAGTCATCGGAACGAATGACACTATTCAACCTTACCGTGTATGGGCCCGGATCACTGGTGATCAAGCCGTCCACCACGATATCACCCAACGTAGAAGCTGGAATTACCAAATCAATCCGATCAATACAGGCATCTATAAATACCCACAGAACAAGGAAGACAAGAGCCCGCATCGTACTTAAAAGTACTACATAAACGCGTTGGACAGGTGATTTCGGTTCAATTTCATCCTACCGGGGGGAGCACCGGCTAGGAGAACACGGAACCGCTATTGTCCCATCATCACAAACGCGCCCCAGTAATATGGCTCCTTGTATTTGGCCATCAGTTGCAGTTGTGCCTGTTTGAATGCCTTGAGTTTGTTGCCTGTCTTCGTCCAGTTGGAATAGAAGTTTGTCATCAGCATCTGGGTTGCCTCATCATCCACTTTCCACAGACTCATGATCAATGCGTTTGCTCCGGCCACCAGGAAGGAACGTTGTAAACCATATACACCTTCGCCAGCCTTCACTTCGCCCAACCCGGTTTCGCAAGCACTCAACACGATGAGGTCCGTACCTTCGAGGTTCAGGTTCATAGCCTCATAGGCAGTGAGAATGCCATTGTCATTGCTTTGAAGGTCTACTGCCTGCTCCTCCTTGTTGGGGTCCGGAGCGCCTGCCAAAATGAGTCCTGAACGAAGCAATGGATTGTTCTTTGCATTATCCAGGTCAACCCCCATGGCAGATCCTGCCGCTTGCGTATCGGCCAGGAAATAGCCATGGGTAGCAATGTGCATCAGGGTTGGACCTTTCACCGCCTTGATGTTTGCTTCAGTGGCTACCCGTTGTTCACGTTGTACTACGGTGTAACCAGCGGTCTTTAGTATTTTTGCTACACCATCAATTTCAACCTTAGTGCCAGGTAATGCGGGTGCAGCTCCGCCAAAATCCGGAAAGCCCAATACAAACGCATCCTTCTTGGTGGAAGCTTTTCTAGTCTTGATCGCCAACATGTCTTTCGAATTGCCGATGGTGACGATATCAAACCGGTTCTCGAGATAATCACCCTCGGGCTTGCGCAGGGTATTTATGTTCAACTGATTATATACCCCGTCAGGTGAAACATACAACATTTTCTTACCCGCGACGAGCGGGTCAATCTTCGACCAGAATTGCTCATAGGAAAACTGATCCGGGATGCGCTGCAGAATGGCATTCTTGTAGTACTTGGCATAACGGGTTTCCAGCATGGCACCTTCTGTCAACACCACCGACTTCGGCACGGCAGTTCCCTTGGTGATCACCAGCACCAGGTACTTGGATTGGTCTGTGAAGTCCTTATCAAATCCACGCACCCGGATGATCTCAACTACTGCCTCTGTTTCCCCGAGCACAGCAGCTATCTGCTGGAAAGATGTCTTCTCGGCACCATAAGCTTTGGAGAAATCTGATGAACGTGACGACAAGCTGCGTTCGGTAGCATTGGCCTGTTTCTCCAATGCAGCCAAATCAATATTCTGCTGCTTAAGTTCTTCCTTCGAAAGTGCATAGTACCGCGCCAGCGCCTCCTTCTGACCAATCCAGCTAACGTAATCATTAATCAATTCAGCATTGCCGCTGGACAAAATGGCCTTCTTGATTTTGTTGGTCGAGTTCAACAACAATGCCTTCGTAGCAATCTGGTAGTCGTATACGTCTTTGAGAATGTCAGGCTGGGTTTCCGATACACCAATCGCAAACTCATAAAACCGTTGAAACCTGGGCTGGAGGATATCCCAATATTTAGTCTTCTCCGCTTCACTCATGGGCGGGAAATACTGGTTGATGAATTCCAACGACTTGTTGATGGACTCCCCAAAATAGGTGGTGGCCTTTGCTGCATCCCCTTTCTTCCAATACAAGATCGCCAGGTTGTCGATGGTCTTTACATAATCCGGGTGATTTTCGCCAAGGGTATTCTTCCTGATTTGAGCAGCCCGAAGCAGTGCTGCCTCGGCTTCCGGATACTTGCCTTGGACTCGGTAAAAATTACCCAGGTCATTCTGCACCTTGGCGAATGATGGGTTCTCCTCCGTGAATTTCTTCTTATACACAGCAGCCGACTTTTGCAGCAGTGGCTCTACCTGATCCATTTTTCCCATCTGCATGTACAACAAGGCCAGCTGATCCAACAAGGAAGCATATTCAGGATTATTTGTCTGGAGTCTGTTTTCAAATACCTTTTTGATGGCCAGAAAAGTGGTCTCTGATTCCGTCAGGCTACCCGACAGCTGGTACAACAGCGCGAGGTTGGATTGAAACCGACGGTTGTCAAACGACTTCTTCCCCTGCAATGCCTTTTTGGGCGCTGCCTCTGAAGCAGTGATGGCTTTCTTCATCAATTCAACCGCCTCCTTATATCTGCCCATGGTCTGATAGAGCATCGCCTTATTATTAATAATAATAGCCATTTGCATCGTGTTGGCTCCAAATACCTGCTGACCCAGGCTCTCGGCTTCATCAAACATCTTCTCCGCCTCATTGTACTTTCCAGTCAACTGGAAAAGCTTGGCCTGGCTGTTGAGGTTTGCAACGTAGGCAGCACTCTTAGTACCCAGGATTTTCTCACTGGTCTCCAGGGCATAGTTAATGTATTGACCCGCATCGAGCGTGCGTCCCTGAATCAAATACACCAAACCCATCACAGATATACAACGCAGATAACTAATCTCATTGGTGAGGCTGTTGCTCTCCATGTATTTCTGTGCCGTCTTAAATCCTTCTTCGGCTATTTTATACATGCGGAGCTCATAGAAACTAAGGCCTGATTCCAGGGTATCACGCGCAATTTCTTTCACCGTCCGCTCTTTCTTGTCGCGTAAGGCGTACAACATGCGAGCGCCCCCTTCGCCTTTGTTCTCCACGTCAAACAAGCCGGAACCTTCGCTCTCTGAAATAGCCAGCTGAAAATCAACCGAATCGAGTTTTGCCTTCTTCTTGGCGCCAGAATCGCCAAGGTCTTTCATGAATTTTTTACCCCAATCATCCTGTGCCACAGCGGGCATGCTGATGAGGACCATTATTAATAACACCAGCGTTTTCATAACCGCACTTCTCCTTTCATAATAATTCCATGTCATAATCAGTACTTTTCAACGTCCACCCGCCGGTAGGCTTCGATCAACGCCTGCTCACCGGTCTTGCCTTCACCCGCTACCCCATGTTCCATACCCAACACACCCCGATATCCTTTGGCGTGAATATGCGCAAAGATGTTCTTGTAGTTGATCTCTCCGGTACCGGGTTCTTTACGGCCGGGGTTATCACCGATCTGAAAGTAGGCTATCTCATCCCAGGTTGCATCTATATTGGCGATCAGATTGCCTTCGTTTCGCTGCATATGATATATGTCATACAGGATTTTACAGGAAGGGCTCTTCACCGCTTTGCAGATTTCATAACTCTGATCAGACGTGCGCAGGAACAGTTCAGGTGTATCACTCAATGGTTCCAATACCATAATAAGGCCATGAGGTTCAAAAATCTCGGCACCGCGTCTAAGTGCATCCACAATGTGGGTAGTCTGCATGCCCATATTCTGTTTGCGGTCGAAAAAGCCGGGGACCACGGTCATCCACCGTGCGTTTACCCGCCTGGCAGCATCAACACAGGCCTTGCATGTCTTGACAAAATTGTCCTTGAATTCAGTCTTTCCCGTGGCCAGTGATACTTTCCAATTATCACCGCCATCCACCACAAATACACCCATGGTCATTCCCAGCTTAGCCAGGGTATTTCCAATTTTCTCCTGATCAGCCACACTTCGCCCCAGTAATCCGTTATCCTCGATGGAGCGAAACCCCAGGTCGTAGGCGAAACGAATCTGGTCAATGAAGTCATTTCCGGCCAGGTTTCTGAACATGCCCTCATGGGGTGCAAAGTTCAGTTTAAATGGAACTGTTTCCGCAGCTCTTGCCAGGGAGGTGAACGGTAAAAGAACTGCAGACGACGCCAATGCAAGGCTACTTTGCAGGAATGATCTTCGTTGCATAGAGTAACGGGATGAGCGGAGGTGGATTTGCCCATGAAATTAGAAAGGAATCGCCGAATTAACTCCTAACTTTCGCCCAAAATCCACCACTCCCCTTGAAATTGTTCCGCAATCTGACTGAGGCTGTTGCTGATGCCTTGTATGAGATCTTTGAAGAAGGCCGCTATGCCGACAAGGTGATCGAAAGAGTACTCAAGCAGAATCCAAAGTGGGGTGCCCGTGACCGTCGATTTATTGCGGAGACCACCTACGACATCGTCCGTTGGCATCGCTTATTCTACAACCTGATTGAATGTGAACCCAATGATTATTGGCGACTCATTGCTGCGTGGTGTTTTTGGAATCGCATTGATCCGCCGCGTTGGGATGAGTTTCAGGGACTGGATAAAGCTGCCTTTTTTGAGCGCTGGGACCAGGCACAGCACCTGATCAGAATCAAAGAGTCCATTCCGGATTGGCTGGATGAGGTAGGACAAAAAGAACTTGGCAACCGTTGGCCGGGAGAAATTCACGCCTTGAATGAACAGGCGAAGGTGGTGCTGCGGGTAAATACCCTTAAGGTTTCGCGTGCCGAGCTTCAATCGCAACTGAAAAGCGAATTGATTGAAGCTGAGGCCCCCGCAGCTTTTCCAGATGCCCTGATCTTGCAAGAGCGCCAGAATATTTTCACCCGCCAACAATTCCGGGATGGTTTGTTCGAAGTACAGGACGCCGGATCACAACTTATCGCACCTTTCCTTGATCCACAGCCCGGCATGCGGGTGATCGATGCCTGTGCCGGTGCAGGCGGCAAGACCCTGCACCTCGCTGCTTTGATGAAAGACAAGGGCCGCATCATTGCCATGGATACGGAAGCATTCAAACTGGATGAGCTGAAGAAGCGGGCCCGGCGAGCCGGGGCCAGTAACAACATAGAAACCAGGGTTATTGATTCATCAAAAGTGATCAAGCGATTGGAGGACTCCGCCGACCGGGTATTACTGGATGTCCCTTGCTCCGGGCTTGGCGTATTGCGCCGCAATCCCGATGCGAAATGGAAACTTTCAACCGCTTTCATCGACGAAGTTAAGGTGACCCAGCAGCAGGTACTCAGTCAATACAGTTCCATGCTGAAAAAAGGCGGATTGCTGGTCTATTCCACTTGCAGCATACTTCCATCAGAAAACGAAGAGCAGGTCAAGACCTTTATTACATCGCATCCACAATTTGAAATGCTGGAACAAAAGACGCTTTACCCCAGCGAAGGGTTCGATGGTTTCTATATGGCACGGCTAAAACGGCTGTCCTGACAGCGATAAGTTATTCGTAACTTGGGTGCTTATTCTACGAGATAGATTTGAAAGCACTCTGGAAGAACATATTGCAAGTGGTTGCACGGCGACAGGTGCGTGCAGCCTTGTCGTCGAATGGTGAGTATTCACACTACCGGCTGGCCAAAGGGTTGCGGGAAGTAAAAGTTACACTGATTCACCGGCTGAAAGACCTGGCCCTGATAACACTCGGGATATTTTCTGCAGCGTTTGGATTCAAAGGGTTTCTCCTCACCAACCATTTTATCGACGGTGGAGCAACCGGTATTTCCTTGCTGATCTCTGCAGTTACCGGAGCCCCGTTGTACTTGCTCATTATTATTGTCAACATTCCCTTTGTTATTCTGGCCTACAATATCCTGGGAAAAGGTTTTGCCCTGAAGACGGCGCTTGCCATTACGGGGCTGGCTGTATGTCTGGCCACCGTTAATTTTCCGGACGTAACCAAGGATAACCTCCTGGTGGCTGTGTTTGGTGGTTTTTTCCTAGGGGGTGGCATCGGTCTCTCTGTTCGTGGTGGGGCGGTGTTGGATGGTACCGAAGTATTGGCCATTTACCTGAGTCGGAAACTGGGCACGACCATCGGGGACATCATTATCATCATCAATATCCTGATCTTCTCTGCCGCGGTTTACTTTCTTTCCGTGGAGATCGCCCTGTACTCAATGATTACCTACCTGGCCGCATCAAAGATTCTTGATTTCATTGTCGAAGGTATTGACGAATACATCGGCGTTACCATTATTTCCTCCCATAGTGAAGAGATCCGGCAGATGATCATTGATGTGATGGGCCGGGGAGTCACAGTGTACAGCGGTAAGCGCGGGTATGGCAAGCGTGGCGAAACCATTCAGGCTGACATCCTCTACACCGTCATCACCCGACTAGAGCTGAATAAACTCAATACCGAAATTGAGAAAATTGAACCCGATGCATTCGTGGTAATGGCCAACATACGGGACACCAAGGGTGGCATGATCAAGAAACGTCCGCTGAAGCACTAAACACTTACTTCCGGATAATGCTGATGGCGCAACCACCGCCGTTAACCAGCTTGATATTCAGTTTGGTTTTACTGTTCACCAATTTCTTTTCGATTTTGTAAGCCTCCGGGTTCTTTTCATAGTCGGCATTATCAGCATCGCGGTAAATAGTGGCTTCATAACTGACACCTGGTGTGAGGAAGTCCAGCACCAAAGAAAGCTGCCGCGCATGTTCATCGGTAATGGCACCCAGGAACCAATTCTCAGTGCCTTTGGCTTTGCGGGCGATGGTAATGTAATCGCCTGGCTCGGCCTCCAGAATCCGTGAATCGTCCCAATCCACAGCTACCTCTTCAATGAATTTAAACGCATCAGGATACACTTCGTAGTTTTCGGGAATATCCGCAGCCATTTGAAGCGGGCTATACATGGTAACATATAGCGCGAGTTGCTTGGCCAACGTTGTGTTCACGCGCTGTTTACGACCAGGATCAAATTGATTCAACTGCATATGAAAAACACCGGGTGTAAAATCCATCGGCCCTCCCATGAGTCGGGTAAAAGGAAGGATGGTATTGTGCTCGGCCGGGAGTCCCGTACTAAAATTATTGAACTCTCCACCGCGGGCTGCTTCATTCGCCATCCAGTTGGGCCAGGTGCGATGCAAACCGGTAGGATGAACAGGCTCATGGGCGTCGACCATAATTTTGTTGCGGGCCGCCTTCTCAGCAACGCGTTGGTAATGATTTACCATCCACTGTCCGTCATGACGCTCACCCCGGGGAATGATCTTGCCTACATAGCCGGTCTTAACGGCGTTCATTCCGTATTTCTTCATCACCTGAAAGGCGGAATCCATCCAATACTCATAGTTGGTGGCTGATCCACTGGTCTCATGGTGCATAATGATACGTACCCCTTTTTGTTTCGCATATTCAGACAAAGCCTTGATGTCATAGTCCGGATAGGGCGTTACAAAATCAAATACAGGTTCCTTCCAATTCCCAAACCAATCCTCCCAGCCCACGTTCCAGCCCTCTACAAGGACACCATCGATGTGGTGCCTGGCGGCAAAATCAATGTACTTCTTTACCCGCTCAGTGGTGGCTCCGTGTTTTCCTCCCTCTTTTTGCCAGGTGGCTTTCCCCGTATGCATCTCCCACCACATCCCGGCGAACTTTTGGGGTTTGATCCAATCCGGGTTTTGAATCCTGGACGGGTCATTGAGATTGAGGATGAGTTTGGAGGCGAGGATATCAGTCGCTTTGTCGCTGACGATGATGGTACGCCATGGCGTCTTGGCCGGTGTCTCGAGATAAGCCTTTGTTCCTACGGCATCCGTCACCAACAAAGACCGAAAGGTCAGATTCTTCTTATCAAGCGAGAGATTCATGGCCGGGTAATTGACAAGGGCCGCCTCATGGATATTAATATAAAGCCCGTCCGATGTCTTCAACATCAGCGGTGTTTGCACGGTGTTGGGTCCGATGGGATAAGTCACCGCAATGCCCTTCTCGGTCTCGTGGGCCCTGTCGGCATCTACTTCACTCAATGGCGTGGTGGCATACAGGAATTCATTACTATCAAAGTCGCCGGGTTGCCAAAAGGCTTTGTGATTACCACTCATGGCAAAATGGGTAAGCTCATCCATGACGACAAAATGATGCATGGCAGGCTGAAGGGGAAACTCAAACCGAAATCCTACACCATCATTGTAAACCCGGAAAGTAACATTCAGGAGAATGGCCTGCGGCGAGAGGTCGCGAAGGTGGATATCTAACTGATTGTAGTTATTGCGAATTTCTTTAACCTCTCCCCATACAGGTTTCCATGTTTCATCCGTGCGGGCTGAGTCTACCCCTATGATCGAAAAATTCGAGAGCGTCGCTTCCGGCTTGCTGAGCACAAAACCTATGGACGAAGGCAGTACCACACCCTTCTTCTTGTACGATATACTGTAGAATACCTGGTTCGACTGACTGGTAAATACCTGCAGCGAAATATTCTTGTCCGGAGAGGCCATGTGAATAATGGTCTGCGCCTTAACGGCTACCGGAATCAAATAAATCCAAAGGGCTATAAAGAAAGAAGGTTTCATGGGCGTGGGCTTAGGACAAATAAAATTAGCACAAACAGTCCGGATTTCCGGGTTTGATTGTCCAAAGAATATGCTACAGGTGTCCTACACCTAATAGGTGTAGGACACCTGTAGCATAATTCATATTTCAACCAACTCCGTCACGCCCGGGAAACCTGATCAATCAATTTCAAGGTTACGCCAATCTGACCCAGGTGGTAAATATCATGCTGCAAAATCCCTTCAATCAGGTAGTGATTATTATATGCCGTATCCCGGAAGGGTTTTTTAAGATAAGTATCATCGACACCATCAAAAAGCCGGATCAGGTCATGGGTGCTTTGATACAACTGATTCTTCAGGGCAGGCCAGCCTATGCCCTGCAGCTCCGCCACCGAAGGCCAGTCGGCCGGTGTATTCATAAGGTCAAATTTGTCACCATGGAACCGCGTTATACACTCTTTGCGCCAGGCTATGATATGTGCTACATGTTCAGCAACACTATGAACCCCGGGGACCGGCTGTACGAATACAATACCTGTGGATAAATGGTCCAGTTTACTCTTGAAAGACTGATCAAACCATAGGGATCCCTCCTCCAGTTCGCGCAGTTGGCGAATGATGTCATCGATCAGGATTCTGGTCATATCCAATTGCTGTCATCAAAGCTGTTTATAGTCCGCAGGGAACAGAAATTCCGCCGAAGAAAGTTTCTGGCGCGTAATAACTTTTGCCTCACTTGTCCAAATAAACCCATTCTTTGTGTCCGTCATTACAAACTTCAACGCCAAAGCACCATCACTGGCCTTCAGAAATTTATTCCAATCTCCGAAGTTGTGCTTTTCAAACGCTGACCGGTCAGTGCGGATGCCCGGAGAGTAATAAAAGACCGTTGACGCTTTGTCTGTATCTGTCCGGAGCATGTGGCAATCGTACCCCGCTACCCGACCCGTTCCAGTCATCTCTGTAATTTTGAATTGAGTCGAAGTTTGCAATGAAGCATCCATTCGCTTGGCGGTCTTGTTCGTGGAGAAGTAGAAATAACTATTGGTTGCACCTTGATAGAGTTGCACCCAATTGCCGGTTTCATTGTAGGCTTTGTAGTTCTTTCCATCAATGAAGTAATGCTGCTCCCGGCCAAAATATGGCGCCAGTTGCGTGGTGATGTCATTTCCCTTCAGGTCCGTAAAAGTATTTTGGTAAATAATTTTACCAACAAACAAATTGGAATCTGGCGCGAATGATGATCCGACTACCAGCAAAAAAACAAATAAGATTAAGCGCTTCATATTAATACAATAGTTCAAAGTTATACCTATGCAATACTCACCTTCCGTTGTGAACCTGATCGTTCATAAAGTAATTTTCCGCTTTGTACACCCTGAAATATCTCGAAACCTGCCCGCCCCGGTTCACCGGGAAGGTGTGCAGCAACGTTAACGATCGGAAATATGGTTTATAGGCCTCAGTAAAATTGACCGGATAATTGCTTGGAATAATTATCAATGCATCATCACCAGGCAATAAATCCCTTCGGGCACGATTCAACCAATAATAAGTATGCAAGTCAGTCAGTTCACCAACACCAATCAGATCCATATGCAAAGGCTGCGCAACATAGTAATCCAGGTGAGCGGCCGGAAACCATTTATGGGATACGATCCTGATATTGGCCGGTATCGAATCAACCTGCTGCTCCTTCCATAGCCTGAATTCATCTCCAAATTTCCGCCACCCATACATGTCAAGGGTAAAGTCATCTTCCCCCATCCGATCACGCTCCCGGTTTCCAATCGTACCCGGATAAAATTCTATTAACAGGAACGCAATGACCACCGCACTGCCCAGCAAGATAGCGCCTGATTTCACCGACAACGGCAACATGTTGTCCAACCCCATGTTCGCCTCAAGCCATGCGGCGGCAATCAGCGCGAGCACCATAAAACCGGGTCCACTCCAATGGGGAAGCATGTCATTGAACAAGGACATCCCGCAGACCACCATAATAATAGGCAGCCCGCTTACCACGAGGAAACGCGCGGCCGTTGAACCCAGGAATGAACCTGAACGAAGTTTGACGAGTGCGATTATAATCAGTACAACATTGACAGGGTTGCTGTACAAAAGTTGTCCGCCCAGTGCCTGTAGGAATGAATCAAACTTGAACATAGACCCCTGCTCAAGGGCCACCCTTTCGCTGTGGAACCGGTACGTGATAAAATCATTTTCAATGTTCCAGAATAGTATCGGGCTCATGATCGCCACAGAGAGCAGCGCCGCCATATAGGGACCAGGTGTGCGAAGCAGCCGTGGCGCAAAGAAAAGCACATACAATCCCATCCCAAGCCAAATAAATATGCCGTGTACTTTGCACATGATTGCCAGGCCGGCCATCGCCCCAAACCACATCCAAGGCATAACACCAATCGAAACGCCGGCATCGTACTTGCTGATAATCCGGTACATGATCCAAAGTGCCATCATCCAGAATACCAGCTGGGGACTGTCGGGAATGATAAATGCACCTGCGATGAGGGATGTATAGATACTTGTGTTATACATTATGGCAGCAATCCAGCCGGTGCGCTCATTCCGGATCTCCTTGCCTAACTGAAAAGTAATGTAGGTTCCGGCTGCAGCACACAATACCGCGCCAAGGCGTACAAACAGCTCACTCGTGAGTAACAAATTCAAGGTAGATAACCTGATCAGAAGGCCTACGCCCGGCGGGTGATCGAAGTAATTCCATTGAAGCTTCAGCGCATAGAGGTAATAATACACCTCATCATTGCTGAGTTCAAGTACGCCCCCCAACACCATCCGCGCGATGGCCGTAAAGCCAATCAGGTAGAGCAGTCGTTTGGAATACATAAGACAAAGGTATCAGAAATTGAGGGAATGGCATGGGCAGTTTTTGTATCTTTATTCCGTGCGCCTCTTCATCATCTTGCTCTTTATTCCGAGCTGGCTTCTTGCCCAACCCAAATCATACGATCAGAAAATTAACGCTATTACATTCAAGATGATAGGTGTGGCTGGCGGAAAATTTCAACTGGGCAGTATCGCGGAGCCGGATGAATCACCGGTCAAAGAAATTGAGGTTGCACCATTTTGGATTGGAGAACACGAAGTTACCTTCTCTGAGTGGGACCAATATTTCAACGACGCCTCCCTGCCGCAAACCAAAAATATTGATGGCATCACCCGCGCTACGCCCCAATACATTGATCTGACGTGGGGCATGGGGCGTGAAGCCAATCACCCGGTGAACAGCCTGAGCCAACAGGCCGCGATGATGTATTGTCAGTGGCTGTATGCCAGAACCGGTTTCTTTTATCGGTTGCCCACTGAAGCAGAATGGGAATACGCCTGTAAGGCAGGATCAAACAGTGCCAGCCCCGCTACATTAGATGTGGTGGCCTATTATGAATCGAACAGCGAAGCACGATTCCACCACGTTAAGGAAAAGAAAGCCAACGCCTGGGGTCTTTATGATATGCTGGGCAACTTATCGGAATGGACATTGGATCAATATGACCCACACTACTACGCCAGCATTCAGAAAAACAATCCAATCACGTTACCTGGCCCGCGCTACCCCCGCACCCTGCGTGGCGGCTCCTTTCTTGATCCAGCCAATCAATTGCGCTGCAGTAATCGCATTCCGTCAGACGCCAACTGGAACAAACGCGATCCCCAGATTCCCAAGAGCCGGTGGTGGCTCACCGATGGCATGTTTGTCGGTTTCAGGATAGTAAGACCGGTCGCGCAGCCTTCCAAAGAGGAAATCGAAGCGTTTTATGCCCGCTACCTTAAATAAGGTCGGGTGAAAAAATGTACATTTATTTACACGTTAAATCTGATCCCATGAAAAACAGCACTCCCTCCCGACGACAATTCATCAAGCAATCAACGATGGCTGCCGGTACACTAATGGCCATGCCATTGGTATCCGATGCGGGCATATTTAATACCAGTTTTGATGACACCATTCGCGTAGCCCTGATCGGATGTGGCGGACGAGGTACAGGAGCAGCCATGCAGGCCATGCTGAGCAAGCAGAATGTAAAACTGGTGGCCATGGCCGATGCTTTCAGGGATCGCCTCGACGAATGTTACAAAGCGTTGACGGCTGATGATATCTCAGACTGGTCCGGAAGTCCGGGCAATATCAAGGACAAAATCACGGTTACCGAAGAACATAAGTTTGTTGGATTTGATGCCTACCAAAAGGCCATGGCGTTGGCTGACGTGGTGATCCTGACAACGCCGCCCGGATTCCGGCCCATCCATTTTGAGGCCGCCGTCAACCTGGGCAAACATATCTTCATGGAGAAACCAGTGGCTACCGATCCGGCGGGCATCAAGAAGGTGCTGGAAGTGGCTGAAAAAGCAAAACAAAAGAAGTTAAATGTAGTAGTTGGGTTGCAGCGCCATTATCAGAACTCCTACCGGGAATTGTACAAACGTTTGAAGGATGGCATGATCGGTGATATCGTGTCAGCCCAGGCGTGGTGGAACAATGACGGCGTTTGGATGAATCCCAGAAAGCCCGAGATGACCGAGATGGAATATCAAATGCGCAACTGGTATTACTTCAATTGGATTTGCGGCGATCACATTGTTGAGCAGCACATCCACAACATTGATGTCATCAACTGGTTCAAGGGCTCATTTCCCGTTAAGGCTCAGGGCATGGGAGGCCGGCAGGTGCGCACCGGAAAGGAATACGGCGAGATCTTCGATCACCATTACGTGGAATTCACCTACGCCGACGGAAGCATCCTGAATAGTCAGTGCCGTCATATCAAAGGCACCCAGGCCAAAGTCGATGAGTTCATCATGGGCACCAAGGGAAACATCTATTGCGGAGCGATGCGTATCAATGACCGCAAGGGAGCTACCCTTTATCAATATGATCACAAGTTGGAAAACAACCCCTACCAAACAGAACACGACGAATTGTTTGCTGCCATTGCCAAAGGTGAGTATCGGTTTGCAGATGCAGAACAAGGAGCAAAGAGTACCATGACCGCCATTTTAGGGCGTATGGCCACCTACTCCGGACAAGTACTGGATTTTGAAAAGACCATGAACTCAGGGTTCTCGCTGCAACCCTCCCGATATGCATGGGATGCGGACATGCCATCAAAACCTGACTCAAACGGATACTATGCAATCGCGATTCCGGGCGTAACCAAATACTCCGTGTAAAAAATCCCATGATGATGCTTGGAGGCGGATTTCTGAAGCAAGCAGCAGAATCTGCTGCACACAATCGCAATCTTCTCCGAAAAGCCAAAGAACGGGGCCCATTTGGGGAGGGCAAGATCCGAATATCCGATTCAGGTAAACTTGAATCCTGGACGATGGATGAGGTGGAGCAAACAAAATTGCTCATAGCAGTTACCCAATCCAACTATCGTGATCGGAGGAGTCAGATTATTGCACTGACGCTTTCCATCCCTGTCACACTCATTTTGCTTTGGCTTATCCTTGAAAAAATATTTCGCCTCCATCTCTTTTGATTGGATCAATCAACTATGAATTGAAAATCTCAAATGTTATGAAAGACAAACGCGTTGACGCATACATCGCCAAGTCCCGGGAATTCGCCCAACCCATATTATGTCATCTTCGTGACCTGGTACATGCAGCTTGTCCCGATGTCACTGAAACCATCAAATGGGGATTCCCCCATTTCGACTACCACGGGATTATGTGCAATATGGCCGCCTTTAAGGAACATTGTTCATTCGGATTCTGGAAGGCCGAGTTGATGAAAGATACTTCGCTGATGCGCATGGCCTCGAGCGAGGCGGCAATGGGACACCTGGGTCAGCTCAAAACACTGAAAGATATCCCCCCCGACAAAGTGATGAAAGCATATATCCGGGAGGCCGCTCAACTCAACGAAGCAGGCATAAAGGTGCAGAAGCCGGCATCAGGCCCAAAGAAACCTTTGAGGACTCCTCCCGCACTGTCCAAGGCACTGAAAGAAAATGCCAAAGCAATGGCCTGCTTCAATAGCCTGAGCTATTCCCATCGGAAAGAATATATTGAGTGGATTTCCGAAGCGAAAACCGATCCAACAAGGGATAAGCGTATTACAACAACCGTCACCTGGCTGACGGAAGGGAAGAGCCGAAATTGGAAGTACGCAAAGTAACTGTGCCCGCATCCCGATTTTTCCCATCTTGCGATTTAATCTCAACTCGTGAAGCAACTGTTATCAAAACTTTACGTCGCCTGGGTACTCTTTGTATTCTCATTCTTCATGATTCTGTATCTGCCCGGAATCATTCTCCCTTTCCTGTTTGGCGAACGCTACGGTACCATCAGCTACCAGTTTTTGAAACTGTGGTCATGGACATTCAGTAAATTGAATTTCATCCGCTATGTCATTACCGGGCAGAACAACATCAAAAGACATCACTCCTATATCTATGTCAGCAATCATACCAGCTACCTGGATATTCCGGGCATGTGCCTCACGGTACCCACTCAAATTCGTCCACTGGCCAAGAAGGAGTTAAAGAAGGTTCCGGTATTTGGCTGGATTGTATCCCGCGCGGCCATCATCGTGGATCGTTCCAGCAACGAAAGCCGACGCAAGAGTATGGATCACCTTAAAGACGTACTCAAACAAGGCATCTCCATCCTGATTTTCCCGGAAGGGACCCAGAACCGAAGCAAGGACCTTCTGGCACCGTTTTATGACGGGGCTTTCCGGATAGCCGTTGAAACCCAGCAGCCGATCATGCCGATGGTCATTCACAACGCCGGGAAGTTGATGCCTCCCACGGAGTTTGTTATTCGCCCCGGCACTATTCACATTGAAGTACTTCCCGAAATTCCCACCACCGGGCTTACCACGCAGGATGTTCCCGCGCTGAAGGAAAAGGTGATGGCCCTGATGATATCAAAACTCCAGTCTACATGAAATCAGCTTTGCTCGTTTTTCTGGGTGGCGGATTGGGAAGCGTTGTTCGCTTTTCGCTCAGCAAGTGGATAAACGCACTTCACACACATCACTTTCCATGGGGTACACTTGTAGTAAATGTGGTGGCTTGTTTTGCGCTGGGCGTGATCATTGGATTGGCTGATCACAAGCAGATCATTTCACCCGGGGCCCGGCTCTTCTGGACGGTGGGGTTTTGTGGCGGCTTCAGTACTTTCTCCACCTTCAGCAACGAAACGCTTATCCTGTTGCAGGGCGGGTTTACCTTATCAACTATCCTGTACATATCGGTCAGCCTCTTGTTGTGCGTGGCCGCGACCTATGGAGGTCTATTTACCGGAGAACAGTTCTGATAGAA
The DNA here is from genome assembly GCA_044223085.1 of Cyclobacteriaceae bacterium. Classification (GTDB taxonomy): domain Bacteria; phylum Bacteroidota; class Bacteroidia; order Cytophagales; family Cyclobacteriaceae; genus ELB16-189. The sequence goes on along the minus strand of JBGAMI010000006.1, from coordinate 60,338 downwards.
ACGAAACGGAGAGGGACCCCTCCCTCTCCGTTACCCAATTAATAAACACGTATAAAACCTGATTGCGGAAGGCCGCAGTCATGAATTCAATCATCAATTGCCGGCACCATCGCCGGCAGCAAAATTCACGGTATAGCCCCCGATACGCTGACCGTGGGTCAGTCCCAACTCACAGTCTATCCGATAATGAATGGCTCCGTATAACCGAGACAATGAAGCCTCCTGGGCTTGTCCGTTGAAGTAATCAGCAGCTGACGGAAACAAGTAGGACAATACCGTAGCAGCCGAACCTGAAAACGTTGAGTGGCCGGAGGTGTAGGAAGGGAAATTAGGAATACCCGTACCCGTCTTAATGGATGGATCCATTTGGGTCGGACGAGGATTAAAGTAAAAATATTTGTTCTCCCAACATCCGACCGCTGCATCGTGCAATGCCATGTTGAGCAAAGCAAAAGCTCTTGCGGCACGCACTTCGCTGAAATTGGCATCGCGGATGTACTCCGCGGCAATGTCATTCCAATGTCCGGGAGGAGTGTACGTTCCGGCGCCATCAGCCCATTTGTGAACAATGGCGATACGGTCGCGGGTGAGGTTATCTGAATAGTACTTCACTTCCTTCACCTGAGCCTGCATTTCAGCCGATAACGTTGAAGGAGGTGGCAAAGGGCGTTCCTTCACAATATCTGCAGGGGTCATCATCCACGCTTTCACCTGACCAAATACCGGAAGCATCGGAGGCCGCGCAGGCACATCCAGACTCACCCAGGGTGTCTCGCCGCGCGCGGTGGCATTATCGGCAAGCTGCTGCCAGATTACTTTATTGCCTATGGCATTCTTCATACCATCACTTCCGGCACGTGCTGTAAACACAGCAGCCATGGACTTCCCAAATGCCAAACCCGCCGAGATATCGGAAGCAGAAGCCTTGCCAGACCATAACGCGGCGCTACGCTGTTCTCCGGCCTTGCGAGTGATTTCCTCCACGGCTGCCGGGAACAATGCCTTTAGCAATTCAGCCGTTACACCTGACATCACGGCATCTTCTGACGGATAAGCAGGTAGATCGGTTTTGGGAACCAACGCCTGAACAGCCCCGTCATTGGTATAAGGTGCTGCTCGGTTGTATTGATACTTATAGTACCAAGCGGCCTTCAAGGCTTCATATTGGGCAACACTCACATAGCTGTAAGCCCGCGCAGCATAGGGCGGGTTGGCAAACGGAAATGCCGGATCAGCAAATGGATTTTCAGCATCGGGTACCGGATAAGATCCATCTGCCAGGGGTGCCGGCGGAAGGTTGTACTTGGCCACCAGCTCACGCATAATCTGATTCCACCGCAGCACACCACCGCCACTCCAATACGCAATTACATCACGCTGTGCACTGGTGAGTTTGGACTGTACATCTTTAATGGCTGCTAATTCAGTCTGGTATGTGGGGTCACTTACCGGTGCTGGCGCTGCCAATGGAACCTGATTGATGCTTGTCAGGTGGATGAGTTTCCAGGTTCCGGCATTCGAATCGACCTTGGCCGGCTGAAGAGGTTTGAGATTTTCATCAAATCCTACGTCTTTGCTGCAGCCCGCAACCAATACGAGCATCAACATGATCTGAATATATGTTTTTGTAGTAGTTGTTTTCATTGTCGTTACTCAGTTGGTTTACCAAAATCAATTGTATACATCAAGCCGGCCATCAATGAGGTGGTTTGTCCCACATTGCGTCCTGCGATCACGTAGGATGCGGAACTGCGCAGGGCGAGTCCTTTTGGCTTTGGCACGTAATACATCACCAGCGCCTCCAGCACCGATGCATTCATTTGATTGGAAACAAATGGCATATCCTGCCGGCGAATATCACCACCGCCCAGGGTGTTGAGTTGCTTATAGGACACCTGTACCTGCAGGGCCTGCTTGTGGTAACCTAAGTCCAACTGTCCGTCAAATGTGGCGGGCATCCAAACCTGATTGGTTTCATAAAATGTATTGTTGGTATAATAAGAGGGCCGATCGAGAGCAACGTTACTCCGGTGCGTGAGTGCTCCACTCAGGTTGGCATAAAATCCAACGGGCAACAGGTAGTTCAATGTCACACGGCCTGACAGGTTCGTGCTGCCGAAGCCAAGCGACAGCGGGAAGAAATCCGGTGTGTACCGGGTCGCCGGTGTTGAAAATGTACCCGCGACAAAAGCACGGAAAGTTCCGGCATCTGATTTCTTCTCCAACCAACGGTATTTGGCACCTACGGTCAGGTCCTGGATACCCTGCTGACCGTGAAGGGTGCCGCCGCTGGCGTTGGTGGTTACATAGGGGAGCATGGCAATGAGGTTCACCTTCCGGCCGATGCCATAAGATGCCATCCATGTTACCCGCTGGGTGGTAAGCGTGCCAATATTCTGGTTGTCACGCTTCAGCGTTCCCTCCCAATAATTTTTCCACTGATCAACCGAATACACGAATCCCGTGCAAAGGTTTTTGTCGGGCATCATGAGCCCGTCTGTGAGCGTTTGTCCATAAGTACGCGTGGCCATCAGGCACACCATCAACAACAATATTCTAGTCATGCGTAACTGAGTTAGTCCCGCCGAGGGGCGGTTTGTTTAAGGGGGAATAAAAAAAGTAATGACTATTGACGTGTCTCGTCAATAGATGATACAACCCATAGATCGGATTGTATGAATCGCTTAGGCGCGACTTTCAGGAGGATTGATAATGGAAGCAACAAATGAAGGGGTCAGGTCATTGGAATAATTGACCTGCGCAACCTCCAGTGACCATCCGCTAACCGATGGGTTGAGTCGGATGATGGGAGAAACGTATTCTTTAATAAATCCAGTGAATGCCTTGGCTTCCTGTTTGCCATTGGATGGTTTATCCGTAAATGACTTCACGAAGTCCTCCAGTTGGTCGTTGATCCGGTTGCTCTCACTGTCCTTAACACAGGCAATCAACACCGAATTCAGTGTTACCTTCTGTTTGATGATGCGATAAGTTTCGCCGTGGTATTCAAATTGCCCCGCTGATGACTCCCAATCATGGTCCTGGGTTGCATAAGGTACTTCGAGGGGGATTTCCAGAATCAACTCCTGACCGGGAACCGTAGTCTCCTCTAAAGACCAGGAGGCGTTGTGATGCATTTTCCAGCCTTCAATAACGAGGTAATAACCTGCCACATTGAGCAGGATTACCGCGAGAAAAAAGAAGGCGATGGACTTTTTCATTCATGCAAGGATAAGAACAAAATACCGATTAAGTCAAGCGAATGGTTTTTTTGCTCCTATTTAAGGGTTTTTTGCCTAGATGGGCATGTAAACCACCTTCTTTGTCAGGAAGAACTCTTCCGTAAAAAAGGTTGAAAGCTCATACAGGCTATATGGCCTTTTCAACAAGTTAAGCTCTTCATCCAGGTCCCCACCCTTAAGGTATAAAATGCCATTATCGAGGGTATGTCGTGAAGTCGGCTTTATCTTATTCTCCACCCAGCCGTAAAACTCCTTCATTTGGGTAACAGCGCGGCTTACCACAAAATCATACTTGCGTTTCAATTCTTCGGCACGACGCTGCTCTGCGATGATATTGGTTAAGCCCACTCCTGCACTGACTTCTTTCACCACGGTTATTTTCTTACCGATCGAGTCGACCAGATGAAACTTTGTTTCCGGAAAAAGAATGGCCAAAGGCACGCCCGGAAACCCGCCACCGGTACCCACATCAAGTACTTCAGCCTGGGGCAAAAAAGACATCACTTTGGCAATACCCAATGAATGAAGAATGTGGTTGGCGTACAGGTTGTCAATGTCCTTACGGGAAATCACATTGATCTTTTCATTCCACGATTTGTAGAGTGGCCCCAGCTCAGCAAACTGCTGCTGCTGCCGTTCCGACAGGTTGGGAAAATACTTCAGGATAAGCGAAAGGTCTTGCACGACAAAATGAATATAAAAGTCACCAAAACTGCACCGGGGACAGGTCAAATGCAAATACAGATTAAGTACTAACCTCCGACAGCGTCATGCAATCGGGTTCGGAGCAAAAAATCGCCAAAAAGCACCAAAATACCGTTTGTCGGTGCTGATTTATGAGTAAACCTTAGAACTTTGTGCGCGTCTTATCATAAATCCATACCCTGCTTCATGCGATTGAACCAAGCTCCTTTGTTGCTGATCCTGGGGATATTGTTCTTGTTTGGGCCGGTTGGTGCCAAAAGCCAGAACCACCTGATCCAGGAGGCACCAGACACGGTGCGCGAGGAGGAGATAAAAGAAAAGATACACGCCGAAAAAGACATCATTGATGTGATGGCTGCCCTGATCAAAAGCCCTGGACTTGCCAAGCACAATTCGGTGACCCACAAAACCGGGCGTATCCATTTCTCAGCGGCGCCCGGTCTCGGTTACACCTTGTCAACGGGCCTTGCGGGAATTTTGGCTAGCAACTCAGCCTTCTATACCTCTGAAGACGCCGACGCCAAACTATCCAACATCTTTGCCGATGTAGTTTATACCCAAAACAGGCAATTGATCACTCACGTTCAGGGAACGATTTGGACCAAGCACAACAACTATAACATCATCACCGACTGGCGGTACCTCAAGTATCCCCAAAAGACCTATGGACTTGGCGGGCACACCGATTTAAGCAACTCCTTCGATCAGGATTATTCTTACCTGCGATTGTACCAGGCCGTACTCAAGAAAATTGCCCCGAATTTCTATGCCGGACTCGGCTATAGCCTGGACTATCACTGGAATATCAGTGAGTCGAGCACCGACATTTTTGCCGTTTCGGATGCACAACTTTATGGATTGCCGGATAAGACAACTTCATCAGGCCTTACACTCAACATCATGTTCGACGACCGAAATAATTCTATCAATCCAGGCAAAGGAACCTACGTCAATATCCTCCTGCGCGACAATACGACCTGGTTGGGTAGCGATCAGCATTGGCAATCGTTGCGAATGGACATCCGCAAATACTATTCATTTCCACGCAACAGCGACAATGTGCTTGCTTTCTGGAGTTTCAACTGGCTCACACTGGCCGGTAACCCACCGTATCTGGATCTCCCCAGCACCGGATGGGATCCATACAACAACATGGGCAGGGGGTATATTCAAGGTCGCTTCCGGGGAAAAAACCTATTGTACCTCGAATCAGAGTATCGATTCAAGATAACCCACAACGGACTGATCGGTGGCGTAGTCTTTATGAATGCCCAGACAGTTTCTGAATGGCCCACCAACAAATTTGAAGTGATTGCTCCTGCCGGAGGGGCTGGCTTGCGACTCAAATTCAACAAGCACTCCAAAACGAATGTTGCCATCGACTATGGTTTTGGTGCAGGCGGAAGTCAGGGATTCTTCCTCAACCTCGGCGAAGTGTTTTAAGCCGTACTCTTCTGGCAAGACTCCCTGCCTGGTTGTACCTTGTACCGTCAATCTGCTCCATGCTCCTATTCAGCATTACCCTTCTGGATGTAATTAATGTAGTCCTGGTATTGATTTTTATAGCACTTGGCTGGCAGTATTTTGGCGCCAAGTGGTCGTATAAAATCAGCAAGCCCTGGAGTTGGGAAGAAGGAATGGTCAACCATTCCTTACCCACTCCACTCGTGAGGATTGAGCGCACCTACCGCGACAAGGTGAGGCTGTATACTTTTTGGCTGACGGTAGAACGACTTAATCAACAGCGTGTTCCAGGCGCTTTCGCCGAGGTGGGCGTTTATAAAGGTGAAACGGCACAAATACTGCATCACCTCGATCCATCCAGACGCCTGCACTTGTTTGATACCTTTTCTGGGTTTCCAGACGCGGATCTGGCCAATAAACCATCAGCGGCGGACGAGGTTGACTTCTCCGACACCACAGTGGACGAAGTCAAAGCATTGATAAAAGGCAACGATAACATCATCTTCCACCGCGGCTATTTCCCGGACACAGCGTCAAGTATCCACGAGCCTGTGTTTGCCTTCGTGCACCTCGACGCCGACTTGTATCAACCTACCCTGGCCGGGTTGAAATATTTTTATCCCCGCCTGGCCCCACATGGCATCATTATGGTACATGACTACAACCACAACTGGCCTGGCGTAAAACAGGCAGTAGATGAATTTTCAAAAAGTATACCCGAAGGCATTGTTCCTGTCGGTGATTGGCAGGGCAGCGTGATAATCTGCAGAAATAAGGCATAGGTCAGAAATACCATTTCGCGTGATCCTAAAAGGCCTAGGTGAATAGGGGTAAGACCATGGTTAGTTGTCTGAACTGAAAATCCTCCCATGAATCTTGCTGCACCTCGTCAATACTACCTCGACTGGCTTCGGGTCATTGCTTTCGCACTGCTCATCTTTTTCCATTGCGCCATGCCATTTGTGCGTTTTGGATGGGAAATCAAAAATCAGGAGCACTCCGGATTCCTCGACCACCTGATCTGGTGGATGCACCAATGGCGGTTACCCCTCTTGTTCTTTATTGCAGGGGTGGGCGCCAGTTTTTCACTAAAAAGCAGATCCGTGGCTGCCTTTGCAGGTGAACGTTTTATACGTCTTTTCGTCCCGCTCTTCTTTGCCATGATGTTCACCACACCTATACAGGTCTATTTCGAACGGCTGCAACGGGGGCTTTACAGCGGCTCTTATATTGATTTCTACCCGGGTGTATGGAACTTCATTCCTTATCCTGACGGGATACTCACCTGGAGTCATTTGTGGTTCGTGGCTTACCTGTTTGTGTTCACCTTTCTGTTGTTGCCGGTATTTGCTTTGTTCCGTTGGAGACCGCTGCAGGAACTTAAACTGAAAACCAATGCACTCTTCCGTTCACCCTGGATGGTCTTTGGGTTGGTCGTTACACTGACCTGGTACTACCTCACCTTGTATATCCATTGGCCAGAACAAGGAAGTCTGCTTGGAGACTGGTTTGTATTCATGTTCTCCATCACGCTGTTCTTCTATGGTTGGTGGGTATCTGACCTCCCGTCGTTCTGGGATACATGCCTTACTTATCGCTGGTATTTTCTCACCCTGGCCCTGATTACATTCGGATGGCTTATGGGGACATTCTGGTGGAACTTCGAACTACCCAAAGAAGAGGGACCCCGACTCATCGCCTACTCCCTTGCAGACTCCATTCACATCTGGAGCATCATCCTCGCTGCGCTTGGTTTCGCCAAACGACATCTCAACTTTACAAACCCGGTATTGCAATACGCAACACCCGCGGTGTATCCCTATTACATCCTTCACCAAACAGTCATTGTGGCCAGTGGATATTATGTGGTTCAATGGGATATGCCCATAGCCTTAAAACTACTGGTCCTTATTGTAATCTGCTTTGGAACTGTAGGCGTGCTCTACCAGTTCCTGATCAGGCGCACGATGCTGACACGCATCTTGTATGGTCTTAAGCCAAAAGAAAGGAGGGGGTGATCAGATGTGCTCCTTCTTGTTGCGTACCAGATCGTACATCAACTCACGGGCACGGTGCAGTTGGGCCTTCACCGTTCCCAGGGGAGCGTCCAGCTCTTTAGCGATTTCCTCGTAGGACAGTTCATGGAAATACCGAAGCTTCACCAGTTTCTGATATTTGGCGGGCAGCATACCTACAAAGACCTGAATTAATTCTTCTTTCTGTGCCTTGATGGCTTCCTCCTGCGGATCCAGGTTAACATCCTGAATGTCGAGAGATACAGACTGACCATCGTCATCGGTATATGTATTCTCGATGCTGAGCGTGTTGATCTTTTTCTTCCGGATAAAATCAATGGTGTTGTTTGTCGCAATCCGGAACAACCAGGTACTGAATGTGAAGTCCTTCTTAAACCGGTGGAGGCTGCGAAATGCTTTGGCGAAGGATTCGATCATCAGGTCTTCCGCATCATCTACATTGCGCACCATCTTCAGTATCATATGGTACACCGGGCGCTTGTAACGCTGCAACAATTTTGCAAAAGCCTTGTCATCCCCGCCAACGGCGCGGTCAATCAGCTGAAAATCCTCCAGGGCTTTAGACGAAAATCTGTTTTCTAACTCTTCCATCGCACGCGTTTGGATACTAACGCAACAAGTCCCGTTCCAAGATAATAAATGGCATAATTAAATTCTAAAAGGGGTGTTTTCCACGTCTCGAACTGGTCTCCCAAAGCGCGGGAGGAGCGGTACACCACCGTCATTACGACAGCCATTCGCACCAGCACACCGATCCAAAGCCCGGCGGCCAGTCCTGCAGGCATCAGAGAAACCGGCAACACCAGCAACCAACTCAGAATCCATGTGAAGGAAAAGACCCCTAACATAACGCGATCACCGAAATGGTAATATTTTCCCACCGACAAGTGACGCAGTTTTTGAAAGTAGAAGTCGCGCCAATTGCGTTTCGGAACTGAGAAAACAACTGCATCGTGCGACAACACAACAGATGTATTCGATGGCCGTGCATGTTGATTTACAAAAAGATCGTCATCACCACCCGTAAGACCCAGGTAATTGTTAAAGCCCTTGTTGTCAAGAAATAATGATTTCCGGTAGGCAAGATTGCGCCCTGTTCCCATATAGGGATGACCGAGCAATGCAGCCCCAAAAAACTGAATGGCGGTGACCAGGGATTCAAAGCGGATAAAACTGTTGAGGTAGCCGGGTTCACGCAAATAGGGCGAGTACCCCAATACCAACTGTTTGTCATTACTGCAGCCTGCTGCCATGGTACGCAGCCATTGGTTGTTGGCGGGCCTGCAGTCAGCATCTGTAAATAAGATCCAATCATGGGATGCGGCCCTGATGCCCAACGTGAGGGCGAATTTTTTTCCATTTACATGCGGTGGCAGGTGCTGCACCCGCACCATCCGGAGCCGGGGATAGTCCTTGGTGGCCTGCAACAGGTAGTCATAGGTGCCGTCATTACAGCGGTCTTCCACGATAATCAGCTCGAATTCAGGATACGTTTGAGCCAGCAGCAAGGGAATGAGTGCCCGCAAATTCTGCTCCTCATCATGGGCGCAGACAATCACCGACAAGGGCGGCGATGCTGAGGCGGGCACACTTTTCGATCGATTAAATGCGATCCACCAGGCCACCCAGTAACAAAACTGAATGACAAGGACGACCCAGGCAATAGTAACTAAGACAGAAATCAACCCAAAAATTCGTTAAGAACCGGCAAAGATAGGCGAATTTGTCAGCGACCGACCACACCGGCCGACAAAAGGGGCAAATCAACAAAACGATCGGTGCGACGTATCTTTGCGCCCGCATGAAATTCGATATTCAACATATTGACCCCCATTCCAAAGCCAGGGCAGGCGTACTTACAACAGACCATGGCGACATCCCTACCCCCATTTTTATGCCGGTGGGAACGGCAGGATCAGTGAAGGCTGTGCATCAGCGAGAACTGGAGCAGGATATCAACGCAAAGATTATTCTCGGCAATACCTATCACCTCTATCTCAGGCCCGGCCTCGAACTGCTTGAAAAAGCAGGTGGCCTCCATCAATTCAATGGCTGGCATCGCCCCATTCTTACCGACAGCGGCGGTTATCAGGTTTATTCTCTTTCCGAAAGCAGGAAAATAAAGCCGGAAGGAGTCACCTTCCAATCGCATGTAGATGGTTCACGACATTTTTTCAGCCCCGAACGCGTGATGGACATTCAACGGTCCATTGGAGCTGACATCATCATGGCATTTGATGAATGTACACCTTATCCCTGCGAATACAGTTACGCCAAAAATTCATTGTCCATCACCCACGACTGGTTGAAGCGATGCGTCCAGCACTTTCACAGCACACCGGCCCGGTACGGCTATGAACAGGTGTTGTTTCCCATTGTACAAGGCAGTGTATACCCTGACTTGCGAAAACAGTCCGCTGAATTTATTGCCTCCCAGGATCAGCCGGGCAACGCTATAGGTGGTTTGTCAGTTGGTGAACCACACGAAGACATGTACGCCATGACTGAATTGGTGTGTGGCATACTCCCCGTCCACAAACCGCGCTATCTCATGGGCGTGGGTACACCCGAAAACATTCTGGAATCCATTGCCCTTGGCGTGGATATGTTCGACTGTGTAATGCCCACCCGCAACGCCCGAAACGGCATGCTCTTCACCACGGAAGGAATCATCAACATCCGCAACGAAAAATGGAAAGATGACTTGTCGCCCATCGACGAAGCCCTGGGTGGATACGTCAGCACAGCCTATTCCAAAGCATACCTCCGGCACCTGATCATCAGCAAGGAAATTTTAGGCGCGCAAATTGCTTCTATCCATAACCTGACCTTCTATCTTTGGCTGGTGGGGCAAGCCCGCCAGAAAATACAGGAAGGCCAGTTTACAGCCTGGAAAAACAAAATGGTTAAAACAGTGTCCGCACGGCGCTGAACCCTGAAATAATGTCAACCCAATCCGCTCAGCTTCACGATGCACCATGAAAATACTTGACCGGTACATCCTGAAAAAAATCCTGACCACCTTCTTCTTTGTGGTGCTCATCCTGATGGCCATCATCACGGTAATTGACATCACCGAGAAAATGGACAAGTTTGCCAAGAACCACCTGGACTTCAATACGGTGCTTGGCTATTACCTGGATTTCATCCCCTGGGTGATGGGGCTGATCACTCCCATCACGATTTTCATTGCCATTATTTACGTGACCTCCCGGCTGGCAGGGCACACGGAAATCATAGCCATCTTCGGTAGCGGCGTAAGCTTTCGCCGGTTGCTCCTGCCCTACTTCATTGCTTCCCTGGTCATCGGATCGATCAGTTTTGTGTTAAATGGATGGGTGATCCCCAATGCCACCAAAGGTCGATTGGCCTTTGAGTTGCAATACTTCAACAACCGATATTACTTCGAGGCGCGAAATATTCACCTGCAGATAGCTCCAAACGTCTACATGTTTATTCAGAGCTATAACAACGTATCCAATATCGGATATCAGTTCAGCCTTGAAAAATTCAATCACAATCAGTTGGTGGAAAAGCTTACCTCTGATCAATTGCAGTGGGACTCTGTCAAGCAGAAGTGGACGTTGCGTTACTGGAAGTTGAAAAAAGTGGATAGCATTTTTACCGGAGCCGTTGCCGGTGACCTCAAACACCTGCAGTCATCTGGCGAAGCCCTCGACACCGCGCTTGCCATATCACCCAAAGACTTTGAAGCACAGGAACGAAGTTATGATGGCATGACCATACCAGAACTGAATGCACATATCGCCAAGCTAAAATTCCGCGGCGCCTCCGGCGTACAGATGTATGAAGTAGACAAACAGATCCGTTTTGCGTCCCCATTTACAACCTTTGTACTCGTGTTTATGGGCGTGGTGGTGTCTTCCAGAAAAAGCCGCGGCGGGACCGGACTTCAGATTGCATTGGGATTTGTTATGGCATTTATATTCATCCTGTTCTTTATGCTTTCACGCACCTTTGCCGAAGCGGGTGAGATTACCCCGATCGTAGCTGCCTGGATACCCAACGTTATTTTTTCAATCCTGTCTGGTGTGCTGTACTATTTCACCCCACGATGACCATTTCTACTGCTGATGCGCTGAAGTTGCACCTGCTCGTCTTCCTGTTTGGGTTTACCGGCATCCTGGGCAAGCTGGTATCCATTCCAGCCATAGACATGGTGCTGTACCGCACCTTGATTGCCGCTGTCGGCGTGGCAGTGGTTATACAGTACCGACAAGAATCATTTCGGGTGGCCCGGGGAGATATCTTTCGATTGCTGATAACAGGTGCTGTGGTAGGCATCCACTGGTTGACTTTTTTTCTGGCCGCCCGTGTATCCAATGTCTCGGTGAGTCTTGTTGGTTTTGCTACTGCAAGTCTGTGGACCGCTTTGCTGGAACCCCTCGTCAAACGCTACCCCCTGAGATACATTGAAGTAATTTTTGGGTTCGTGGTACTGGCGGGATTGTACATCATCTTCGCTTTCGATTCAAATTATGCGGTAGGCCTTACCCTAGGCGTGGTTTCAGGATTCACTTGCGCCATTTTTTCAGTGGTCAATTCGCTGATGGTGAAACGCATTAGCTCACACGCAATCACCCTTTATGAAATGATCGGTGCCGCCATACTGATCTCAGGCTTCATTCCCTGCTATGCCTATTTCACCGGCGAGCACCCAGGCATCCCTGCACTTCCTGTTGGTTGGGATTGGCTGTGGATCCTGCTCCTGGGTGGATTGTGTACGGTATATGCCTATTCAGCTGCCGTGGAACTGATGAAACGAATCAGTGTATTCTTCTTCCAACTAACCCTGAACCTGGAACCGATCTATGGGATCATCATGGCCATGCTGGTTTTTGGAGATTCGGAAAACATGGACTTCAACTTCTACCTCGGAACTTTCATCATCCTCTGTTCCGTGCTGATCTATCCCTATATCAAGCGACGGTTTACAACCACCCCGACCAGCACCACGCGTCTGTAAATTCCCCCGATAAGGATACTTCCCGGTCAAACAGGGCAAACACCGTTGCCCCGGACCCACTCATGGATGCATATACGGCTCCCTCTTCGTAACATCTTTTCTTGATGGCTGCGATCACGGGATAACGTGCAAAAACAGATGACTCAAAATCATTTTGCAGTTTATCTTTCCACACCGAAACAGGTGTTTGCAGGAGTGTGTCCAGCGCAACTAAAGGAATCTGCGGTGTTATTCCGGCATAGGCCTCGGCAGTAGATACGTGTACCGGTGGCTTGATCAATAGCAGAAAATATCCCTTGAGCGAAACAGGGGCGGGTGATAATATTTCACCGCGACCAGTACCCATCATGGCGCTGTCCTGACAGAAAAATGCGCAATCACTTCCCAGGCGCGCGGCGTATCCCATTAAGTCGTCTGCAGAAAGGTTCAGCAAAAACAAATTGTTTAACAGCCTTAGTGTAAAGGCGGCGTCTGAAGATCCACCGCCCAGGCCGGCGCCGGTGGGGATCACTTTGTGCAGGTGAATATGAACCGGCGGAAGTTCATGCTGTTCCTGCAGGAGTCGATACGCCTTAACGCAGAGATTATCTGCCAGAGCACCAGGGATGGTAATTCCGGTTTGATCGAACCGGAATTGATCTGATGCCATGATCTCCAGCACATCCGTAGCTGGCACCGGGTAAAAACAGGTAGACAGATCATGATACCCGTCACTCCGCCGAGACAGCACCTGCAAGCCGAGGTTGATCTTACCCGGAGGGAAGGCGACCATCGGGTCGTTATTTCGTCAGTTTCTGAATCAGGTCTTCAGTGATCCCCGTAGTCGAGAATCCGCCATCGTGCATCAGGTTCTGCATCGTCACCATCCGGCTATATTCCGAGAACATCAGTACGATATAATTCGCACAATCTTCTGCCGACGCATTTCCCAACGGCGACATCATGTTTGCATAGTCAAAGAATACATCAAAACCAGAGATACCAGCACCGGCAGTCGTTACCGTAGGTGATTGTGAAATAGTGTTCACACGCACCTTCTTGGCCTTGCCGTACCGATACCCATAACTGCGCGCAATGGATTCTAATACCGCCTTGGCCTGGGCCATATCCGAATAATCGGGGAAAGTACGCTGACTGGCAATGTAGGTAAGGGCTACAACGGAACCCCACTCATTCATCGCGTCCAATTTCTCAGAAGTCTGCAACACCTTGTGAAAGGATATACCGGAAATATCCAATGTTTTGAGGTACCACTCATAGTTAAGGTCACCATAGGGTTTATCCTTTCTAACGTTAGGACTCATGCCGATCGAATGCAAAACAAAATCCAGTTTACCTCCCAGAATCTCCATGGATTTCGAAAACAGGTTGGCAAGGTCCTGTTCAGATGTAGCGTCTGCGGGAATAATTTCCGCATTACACTGCTCAGCAAGTTCCTTGATTTTACCCATGCGCATCGCAATGGGGGCATTGGTCAGGGTGAACTGGCCGCCTTCTTCTTTTACTTTCAATGCTGTTTTCCAGGCGATGGAATTCTCATCCAGGGCCCCGAAGATGATACCGCGCTTGCCGCGGAGCAGGTTGTACGCCATACGGGTAGATTAAGTTTGCACAATATTACAAAAATCAAGTTTAGCAGTGGACTCTCGGATTCTAATCCCAAATTAGGGCCATGAAAAAGGCAGGAAAAGATCAGCCCGTAGGCATATTCGACAGCGGTATCGGCGGGCTCACCGTGGCCCACGCCATAAAAACCCGCATGCCTGGAGAGACCCTGATCTATTTCGGGGATACCGCCCACCTACCCTATGGAGACAAATCTGAAGCAGCCATACAAGCCTATTCGATCAAAATCGCCGATGTACTCCTGAAGAAAAACTGCAAGGTGATCGTTATCGCCTGCAACTCCGCCAGCTCTGCTGCCTACGAATTACTTAAAGAGTATGTGCATCAGGAAGTGAAAGTCATCAACGTCATTGACCCCATGGTCCAACTGGTAACGCGTGAATTCAGTGGGCGTCAGGTGGGACTGATCGGAACCCGACGCACCATTCAGTCGGGGATTTATGTGCGGAAGATAGCAGAGGCTGATCCCGGCATACGCGTACATTCTCTCGCCACACCGATGCTGGTGCCCATGATCGAAGAGGGGTTCTTCAACAATAAGATAAGCAACGATATTATCGAGGAGTATTTGCGAGACCCTGTACTCTCGGATATTGATGCATTAATCCTCGGCTGTACCCACTATCCGTTGGTCCGAAAGGAAATTATGGACTACTACAAAAGGGGTATAGCTGTACTGGATTCATCCGAGGTGGTAGCCGATGCGCTCTATCAATACCTGCAAACCGCTGATTTACTCAATACGGCAGGTGGTACCGATCATTTCCTCGTTTCCGACTATACCGAGTCATTTGAAGCCTCTACCAAATTGTTTTTCCACCAGAGCGTACACCTGGAAAAACACCGACTTTGGGAATAAATAGTCCATGGTGTAGAAAATTCCTTGTTTTTAATGATTTTTAACTGATGTCTTTCTGCCGGGTTTGCCTACTTTGATCTTCCTGAATTTCTCCCTTATTTGAATACCATGTTTTTTAGGTCGTCCACAACTGCCAAAACTTCCCTGGGGGCATTGGCTACCCTTATTCTCACCCTCGTGGCCGGGATGGCAGCCGGTCAAACCAAAATCGATAGCCTCGAGCAGGTTCTTGCTACCGAAAAAAATGACTCAGTACGATTGGAACTCTTGATTCAGCTCTCCGCTCAGGCAGAGTTCTCTGACTACCGCCGTGCTCGCTCCTATTCTGACCAGGCGATGGAGGTCGCCAGGCGGATCAATAACACCTGGGCGCAGTCTAAGATGCTGTTCCGGTTAGCCACCCTCGAAACGCTCGAAGGCGACTACTCAGGCGCATTGAAATACGACATGCGCTATCTGGCCCTCTTCAGCCAGACCTCAGACAGCAGTTCACTCGCCCGTGCCCTCAATGACGTTGGCTCCGACTATCGCGACCTCGGTGAATACCAGGAAGCCTATGACTACCTCGCGCAGGGATATTCATTGGTGAAGCAGATGCGTAAGCGAAGTCATCAGGACTCGTTGATCCTGGCCATCATCCTCCACAACATGGGCTCTGTGTTTACGCAATTGGAACAATTTGATATTGCCCTGGATTATCTGGCCGCTTCTGAAAAAATCAGTGAACAAATCGGAGACCCGGAAGGCCCGGCCTATACCTACAATGAAAAAGGAGAACTGTTTCTGAAAAAGAAGGATTTCGTCCAATCAGAAAAATTTCTGAAAGGAGCCTTGCAGGAAGCGCGAAATCTGAAAATCAGCCTCCTCATCCCAATCGTACACCTGCACATGGCCGATCTGTGGCAGGCACGGAAAGACCACCAGCTCTCCTTGCTCTATTATGATTCTGTCATTCTGGAACAGACAGTTGTGAACAACCGTTTCGGACTGGCCGAAGCAGCGCTCGGCAAGGGAAGTTTGCTCATGTTATCGGGTAAATACGACGACGCACTTCGGCTATACCAAACCAGCCTGAACGACGCACAAAACCTGAATGCACGCAACCTACAACTGGAATGTTATCAAAAACTGGCCGATCTGTATGAGGCAAAAAAGGATTTTAAACAATCCTTGTTTTATCTCAAGGAGGAGAATGAACTGCGCGACCAGATATTTAGTCAGGGCGAATTGGAGCGTCTGATTCAGAGTCAGATACGATTTAACCTGGACGACAAGGATGTGGAGATTGCTGCCTTGAGTGAGGCCCGTACCCTGCAAGCCGATGAACTGCGACGACAGGAACTGGTTCGAAACATCCTCGTGATCGTGGTTGCCCTCACCGTGATATTACTCTTCTCGGTGTATCGCAGCGCCCACCGGAGAAAGCGCATCAACGATCTCCTCCTCCAACACCAGGAGGATATGAAGAAAAGAAGTCAGGAACTCGAGCAATTGAATGAGGTGAAAGACAAATTCTTCTCAATCATTTCACATGACCTGCGCTCACCGATGAATTCACTGGGGGCAACCCTCGAGTTACTGAACCAGCAAAACCTGTCCCCTGCTGAATTCTCTGAATTATCCAAAGACCTTCGTGTGCAGTTTGATCATACCCGCACGCTGATTAACAACCTGCTGAACTGGACGCTGGTACAGATGGATAAACTCAAGATCCAGCCGGAGAAAGTTGTATTGCATCGAAAAGTGGAGGAAAGCTTTGAAGCATTGGGCTACCTCTACGACAAAAGTATTACGATGGAAAATCTTGTTGATACCAAGATAATGGCGTACGCCGATCCCAACATCGTTAATCTGGTGCTTCGAAACCTTATCCTGAACGCCATCAAATTTACCAAGCGAGGTGGCAAAATTGCCGTGGCTGCAGAATCAAAATACAACGAAGTAGTGGTCTCCGTAAGTGACAATGGCATTGGTATTCTACCGGAATACCGCGAATCTATATTCAAGAAAACATCCGGTTACAGCACTAGGGGTACCGCCAATGAGAAGGGAACCGGGCTTGGACTTATCCTCTGCAAGGAATTTGTCGAGAAAAACGGCGGCCGCATTTGGTTTGAAACCGAGGTGGGCGTGGGCACCACATTCTATTTTTCACTGCCCAAGGACGCTCCACACTAAATGCAGGTGCTACTTTGGAGCCAACCGCAATACAATTCCGTCTATCTCTTTCGTGATCCTGATCTGACAGCCCAGACGGCTGCTGTCTTTCACATGGAATGCTTCCGCCAGCATCGCCAACTCGGCTTCGCTCTGTTCCGGCAAGGGTATATCAGACTCTACATAACATTGACAAGAAGCACACAAAGCCATGCCACCGCAGGTTCCTTCCACCGGTAAATCATAGGACTTGCACACCTCCATGATGTTCATGTTCATGTCGGTGGGCGCCTCCAGCCGATGGGTTAATCCTTCTCGGTCAATGATGTTTACATGAACTGTATTCTCCTCCATATGCGTACTAGAAACCGCTCACCCCATTAACCGTGGTGTACTTGAGGACATTCTTTTTATTCGGATAAATACGGGCAAATGCAGATTGCACCGCGAGGGTACCTTCGTGGAATCCGCACAGGATCAACTTTAGTTTGCCCGGATAGGTGTTGATATCGCCAACAGCATAAATACCCTTCCGACTGGTAGTATAATCATAAGTATCTACTTTCACCGCGTTCTTCTCGATGTCCAGCCCCCAATCTGCAATAGGCCCCAGGCTGGGCGTAAGTCCAAAGAGTGGAATAAAGTGATCTGCCGTCCGGACCACATCACCAAGTGTGGTGTGTCGTATCATGACGGACCCGAGATGTCCTCCTTCACGGGCCTGAAGACCCACCACTTCAGCGTCGGTAATCAGGTCGATCTGGCCTGCAGCTGCGAGATCCATTACTTTTTGGACTGAATCCAGGTGTCCGCGAAAAGAAGTACGGCGATGCACCAGGGCAATCTTGCTGGCAATCTTCTTCTCCGAGAGATAAATAGTCCAGTCGAGGGCGGAATCCCCACCACCTGAAATCACCACCTGCTTATCCCGATACAACTCAGGGTCTTTGATAATGTATTCTACGCCTTTGTCTTCAAAAGCAGTAAGGTTTTCAATGGGAGGTTTCCGGGGTTCAAATACCCCCAGGCCGCCCGCAATAATCACCACCGGCGCCAGATGCTGGGTGCCTTTGTTGGTGGTGACGATAAATTTCTGGTCTGCTGTCTCTTCCAGTTTTGTCACCGTTTCCCCTAGGGTAAAACCAGGCTTAAACACGCCGATCTGCTCCATCAGTCGGGCAATGAGGTCACCAGCGTTGACCACCGGATAGCCTGGGATGTCGTAGATGGGTTTTTTTGGATAGATTTCAATCAACTGGCCACCAGGCTCCGGCAGGGAGTCGATGAGGTGGCAGCGCAACTTCAGCAAACCTGCTTCAAAAACAGTAAAAAGGCCAACAGGCCCGGCACCAATGATGACTATGTCTGTCTGAATCATACAATAAGAGTCCGCGAAATTAAATATTTCCACCGGAAACACCCTTGCAAGGGAATTTCACACCAGAGGAACCCATTTCGAGCCGGATTGTTTATACGGTTTGATGGGTTGTGTTATAAAAAGTATTTTTGTCCTTTGATCCGATGAGTGACTCCATTCTGCACGAATGCGGCGTAGCGCTGGTAAGGCTGCGCAAGCCCCTTTCCTACTACATCGAGAAATACGGACCTGCCTATGGGATGAACAAAATGTACATCCTGATGGAAAAACAGCATAACCGGGGTCAGGACGGGGCCGGAATCGCCAATATCAAAATTGACCAGGAACCCGGGTTGCGATACATCAGCCGATACCGGTCCATGAAAAGCCAGCCGGTAGCCGCCCTCTTCAAGAAAATCGGAAAGAAATACCACCGGGCCCAAAAGGAAGGCAAGGAGAAGTTCCGGGATGAAAAATGGCTTAAACGTCACCTTTCATTCTCGGGAGAGCTCTGGCTGGGCCACCTGCGTTATGGCACCCACGGCTATAACAGTATTGAAAATGTCCATCCGTTCTTACGGCAGAACAACTGGCGGAGCCGAAATCTGGTGATGGCTGGAAACTTCAACATGACCAATGTGGACGAGCTGTTTGAGATTCTCGTCAACCTGGGCCAGCACCCCAAAGAAAAGGTCGATACCGTGACGGTCATGGAGAAGATTGGTCACTTCCTCGATGAAGAGGTTCAGGCACAATTTGAAAAATATAAAGATCAGTTTAGCAACAAGGAAGTATCGGACATTATCGAGAATGAAATTGACCTGGCCCGCGTGCTCAAACGTGCGTGCAAGGACTTCGATGGCGGATACACCATGGCGGGCCTTATTGGATCCGGTTCCGCATTCGTAGTGCGCGACCCCAATGGCATACGCCCCGCCTATTTCTATGCCGACGACGAAGTGGTGGTGGTCGCCTCCGAGAAACCTGCCATCAAAACCGCCTTTAATATTGAATACAGCCAGATCGAAGAAATCCGGCCCGGCCACGCCCTGATCATCACCAAGAGTGGTGAATATGCCCAACATCAGGTACTGCCTTCCAGCGAAAAGAAATCATGCAGCTTCGAGCGCATTTACTTTTCCAGGGGTAACGACCCGGATATCTACCGCGAGCGCAAGATGCTCGGTAAATTGATCGTACCCCAGGTGCTGAAGGCCATTAATTTCGACCTGAAAAACACCATCTTCTCCTACATTCCAAATACGGCAGAGACCGCCTTTTACGGTATGATGGCCGAAGTGGAAAATTATCTGATCAAACGCCAGAAGGAAGTATTGCTGGAGGGGAAGCCCTCGGTTGATTCCTTTGAAGATATGTTGTCATTCAGGCCCCGGGTGGAAAAAATAGTAATCAAAGATGCCAAGCTACGGACCTTTATCGCCGACGATAGCTCCCGCGATGAATTGGTTGCGCATGTCTATGATACCACATACGAAGTGGTGAACCGAGATAAAGACAACCTGGTGGTAATCGACGACTCGATTGTTCGGGGCACTACCCTGGAAAAGAGTATCCTTCGTCTGCTGGATCGACTGGGGCCGAAAAAGATCATTGTTATTTCATCAGCACCGCAGATCCGGTTTCCCGATTGCTACGGTATTGATATGAGCCGCATGGGAGATTTCGTTGCCTTCCGTGCTGTTATTGAACTGCTTAAGGAACATGGAAAGGATTACCTCCTGGGGGAAGTGTACGAACAGTGCCGACAGTCCCTCAACGAGGATGTACCGGTAAACCACGTTAAGCGTCTATACGAACAGTTTTCTTACGAAGAGGTCTCCGACAAAATCACTGAAATCGTAAAACCTGCGGATATGAAGGCCGAACTTAAGGTCGTCTTTCAGACTGTTGACGCCCTCCACAAGGCGATACCCCTTCATTTGGGAGACTGGTACTTTACCGGCGACTATCCTACACCTGGTGGAACGAAGGTGGCCAATAAGTCTTACATGAACTATATGGAGGGCAGGCTGGTACGGGCCTATTAAAAAAGGCTCCGAATCGGAGCCTTTGATATTCTTTCGGCACAGGTGATTACCGGATGATTAGCTTCTGCCTCACAACGTCCTGCTCTACAGCTATTGAAATAACATAGAGGCCGGGTTGCAAATTCTGCGGGGGCACAATCTTGATTCGTGAAGAACTCAGTACACCGGCATCCAGTTGAAATACTTCCTTGCCTTCCACGTCCTGGACTTTGATGTAGGCGGGCTTGCCCAAGTCATTCACGGAGAAGTTGACAACAAACTCATTTCCGGAAGAAGGGTTGGGCGACACAGACCAAACGGAGGTATTAGGAATCTCCACCGAAACCAATTTTGAGTATGACATCCGACCATCGAAATCAACTTGCTTGAGTCGATAGTACTGAACACCTGCCTGGGGCTTCAGATCAAGTATGAAGTAAGTGCGCTGTACCGTTGAGGTACCAGCCCCCTTCACCTGTGCTATCTTTTCGAATGACTCTGCGTCAGCAGTGCGTTCTACCACGAAATAATCGTTGTTGGTTTCAGTTTCAGTGGTCCACCGCACCTCCACGCCACTGAACCCATATTCGGCAGTGAACGCCGATAGTCCGATAGGCAGCGGGTTGTTGGTATTTGCGGAAGCCAGTGTATATGCACCATAGGTTGCCAAAGGAGCCACCGCACTGGTGCTAATTGTACCGGTTGCCGGAGATACAGCGCCGGTGGTTCCTCCATTACCTAGATCTTTCCAGGTGGTTCCATTCCAGCCCGCAACTTTCAAGTTAGGCAAATCATCCACGATGCCGGAATTAGAATCCCAGCTAAGCGTTACGGTTGCATTAATGGCTGGTGAATTTACTACCCAGTACTCGCCTTTCGTGACATGATGAAGGGTAGGATCCTTTTGAGCTGTGAGAAAACCAACACCGTTCGGATCTGCGTAAAAGTACTCTGCCTGAATAGTACCCGATGCGGAAATTGCGCTCAGTTGAATAGGCCGATAATAAATACCTGCTTTGCCTACTGGGAAATTGAATGTTGTATTACCCACTTTAGCCATAGGACCCTCTACAAAGCTGGATGAAGATGCGCCCGAAGTTGTTGCGCCGGCGTTCAGGGTAATCAAGTTTGCGCTTGAGGTGATGAAATTCCCTTCTGTGAGGGTCAAATTACCTGTAACAATTGCACCCCGGTTTAGTGTTACACCTGCGGGCCCTGTGTTGTTAATGGTAAGATTGTTAAAAGTAGGTGTTACTGAACCATTCAAGGTTTGGTCTACAAGACCGTTGAAGTTTACTGATCCTGTTGAGGCTGTGAAAGTACCTCCGTTCTGGGTCCACCCGCCGACATTAACGATATTGAGGTTGAAGCTGCTCGCATTGAATAGTCCGGCCGTAAGGGTGAATGATCCAACTGTAAGGTCATTGAAAAGTATGGATGTATTCGTGCTGGTGTTATTCATGGAGAAATCTCCTACTACCGTAAGGGCTGCATTGGTATTTCTAAAACGGGAAGTACCACCCAGAGAAACAGTCAGGTTATTTTGAACTGAAGCGCCGGAAAGAAAGTCATAGCTGCTTCCGTTGACAACGTTTCCACTACCTGCCAGGTTCAGGTTATAATAGTCTACCCCCCGCATATCATAATTAGCGGAGGCAGTTTGATTCATGGTTACCGTAGTACCGACCCCCAGAGAATAAGTGCCGGAAAGCTCAGGATAGGTAGTGCCTGATGCTGTGGCAATCTGAATCTCAGATGTCCCGGTCATGGTTAAGCCTCCTGCACCACTTACGGAATTGGTACCCACGTTGTATATGGATGAGTTCTGTATGGTCAATAAATTGGTAATCGTTGTGTTGCCACCGGCTGTTTTTAGACCGCCATTGGAGAGCACCAGGTTAAAGTATGAAGTCGACGGCGCTTTGACGGTTTGGGCACCCAGGTTGTTATAAGTTACGGTATTTGGTGAACCGCTGGCATCCAACACTCCGGTGCTAAGAATGGCACCAGTCGTAGTCAACGCAGAGTTAGCGCCATTCACCCAGGAAGAGGTTACGGCATTCGTTCCGGTGATGTCAGCAGTGGTGGTGATGGCACCATTGCTTGTAATTGTAGTCGCAGCCAACAAATTTATTATTGGTTGTACAGTCAGGTTGGTTCCCACCGAAACGGTCTTCGCATTTTGAACAGAAATAGGCCCGCTACCACTAATGGTTGCCGCTCCTGCAGATCCCGAAATGGTGGTTCCTGAGCCATTCAAGGTCATGGTATTTGCTCCCAGAGCCAGTGTGCCATCCACCACCAGATTACCGCTTATCTGTAAGGTGTTAGACATGGTTAGTGAAGTTCCTGCACCAACTGACAGGGCGCCTGTCACCACCATCGGTGCAGCCGAGGTAGATGCACCGGTACCCGCCAGGGTAAGGTTTCTGCCAATGGTCCATGTGCCGCCGGTAGGCGTGACTTTGCCTGTACCGGCAGTAGTCAGGTCAAAATTAACAGTCAAACTTGCAGTACCATTTAATGTGCCACCAGTGAGAACGTTTACAAAGTCTGCGGTTGCAGAAGTGGTAACAACAGAGACGGTGTGTGTTGCATTAATGTACACCAAAGAAGAGTTGATGGGGATACAGTTACAACTGGGCCCTCCACTGGTCAATGACCAGGTTGAGTTCCCTACTGTGGCATCATTCCAGTTGCCTGTGCGGCGGGAATAATAAGCAGCAATCAAAGGGGTTGTTGATTTATCCTTGGTGCCGCACACAAATGAATTGGTAAGATTGGCCAATGTTAATCCGGTTCGGTTCAAAACAGGTGCATTCACTGTGCCTCCGTTGGCCGCCGACGTTCCAACACCGAAAGGAGGACCGCCCAGGGTCTCCATTTTCAAATCCGTAAGCAAACCTGCAGCAGATAATGCATTGAAAGTAATCCGGAGTGAATAGGTTCCTCCCGTCAAACCCGAGGTGGTTATAGCATCGTTCATGTCAGTGACCCGAACAATGGCAGCTCCCTCATTATCGGTGTATGAAACATCCGGTGCGGTATTAAAGTCATTATGGGTTACACTTACATATCCGGCACCAGTCGGGTTGACTGTTGAGTTGATCTCAACCGGACGATAGTTAATATTTGATCCAACCGGAAACAGCCCGTAAAGAGGCGCCACCGTGCTGCTGATTGCAGCTACCGGGAAGTATCTTTTGAAAACTCCTCCGTAACAAATACCGGCAGCCCTGGTAAGCGTAGCGCCTGCACCATTGCCTAATTGAAGTGTCCGTCCATTCAGGTTAATGCTACCCGTTGTCATGGTCAACGTGTTGGAGATAGTGACATCGGTGGTCGACGCAAAAGTCAGGGGACCGGCTGTATTCACCGTTACGCTGTTAAAATTCTCACCTGCCGTATTTGTAATGGTCTGCGTGCCCGTACCGGTAAATGAGACGGTGAAGGCACCTGCAAGTGTGGATCCTGTGTTTGTCCAGTCACCCCGTACAGTGATGTTGCCAGCGAGTGTTTTTGTACCCACGCCGCTCAATGTGATGTTATTATAATTGGCAGGTGCAACATTCAGACTTCGGATGGTCTGGGCACCGGTACCATTGAATGTAATGGTACCCCCGGTAATATTATAAGTTCCCGTAAGTTCTGGCAACGTAACGCCCAACTTGGCCATTCTGAGTTCGCCACCAGTGGCAGTGAAATTACCCGAGCCGGAAATTTGGGTCAGGGTATTGGACTGCATGTCCAGAATCCCTGCGGTTATTCTCAGTGTTCTGGCATTGGTGATCTGAATTCCGCCATTGGCAGTGACCGTTCCGTTTGTATTGGTGTTGTTGATGGTAAGGTCATAAAACGTCTCACCACCTGCTGGAGAAGAGATGGTCTGGTTGGCCGCTGTTGCGTTGAACGTTACCGTGCTGGTTTGCGGCAGGAAGGAGCCTCCCAGGTTGTCGACCCAATTGCCCTTTACATTTATGTTTCTGGTTCCTGTATTGGCGCTGACAGTGGCACCGCTGTTGATGGTAATATTCCCTGCAATGTTGGTCGTGGTGGTACCCATCTGCTGAGGTGCACTACCACTAAACAACAGGTTGAAATAGTTACCTGAGCCGGCGGCAGATGCCATGGTTCGGGTAGTAGCACCCCCTGCACCATATTCTACCGTATTGCCGCTTGCAGAAGCATTGAGCACCACCGTATTTGGAAAACTGGCTTGACGGGTATATACGAGGTAAGCATTGGCAGCATTAACAAAAGTCGATGTATTATTTGAGATTGCTGCCGGGTTCAGAATCTGAATCTTGCCATTGTTGGTAAGAGTAAATCTATTCAGGTTAAGGACGTTATTGCTGTTCCATTTTAGGTCCGTTCCGGCCAGCACCGTGACATTGCTCAGTAAGCGCAATTGTGAATTGTTGTTTGTATTGCTGAAGAACCCGGTGCCACTTAAAGTTTTTCCTGCAGCCAGGCCCATTCGCAAGTCAGCAGATCCGTTTCCATTTACGGTGCCGTCCATTTGCAGCGAGTTTAGCTGAATGTTGACACCGCCGCTGACAGCTAGGGTAAGTACGCCCCCTGTTAGGATAGTCAGGTTGTTGATGGATGTCGTGGCTGCTGAATTGAAAACAACTGTAAATCCGTTACAAATAACCACATCATCGGCAGCACCAGGCGCAGAAGCTGCCGCGGCGCCAGCACATTGCAACACACCATCTGTGGACCATGTCGCAGCTGTGCCCCACGATCCGCCGTTATTTCTGGAGTAGTAAGTCAGGCCACTTGCAGAAATAGCCTGAATGCACAGAAGTGCCAAAAAAATGGCCTTTAACATCCCATTTCTGGTCATTTTGGCGGGGCCGAGAGAGATGAAAGAATATTCATTCATAGGTGACTGCATCAAAAAGTAAAATTACATAATTCAGCCTTTAATACCATTTCTGAACGGCGCAGAAAGGCCATTAAAGCCAACCTATATTCTGTTAAAGGTGTTCAGGAAACCAACTACCCCTTATAGGGTAAGTAAAAATCAAGATTTTGATCATTCATACACCGGAAATGCCCTTTTGGGCACTTTTTGAAGCCTATTTTGGAGCATGGTCTGCAGCCCAGCCGATTGTTCTCTAATACCGTAAATCGGGTCCGGTAGGGATACATCCCAAAGGCGGGAATGGTATTTCCCCAAATGCTAAAAACCTCCTTTTTAAAAGCTGCGGCAATGTGCATCAGGCCGGTATCGTGAGAAAAGACAAATTCAGCGCCCTTTACCAGGCTGGCTGACTGGTTTATGTTGAATTTGCCGCAGGCATTGAAAATACGGGTCCTCTTATTCAGTTCCTTCAGGGTGACCTCCTCACCATCACTACTTCGGTTAAAGAAAGCAGCAATGGCTTCCCCATTTTCCCGGTCTTCTTTGCCTCCCAGTAAAACAATCGGGCGGTTAATTCGGTCACACAACTCAATCATGCGCCTGAGCGGGAGTTTCTTGGTCTCGTGCTGGGCGCCAATGGCGTATACAACATAAGCTGCCCGGAATGGCTCGGGAAGCCATCCCACAGGTACCTCGTCCTTTTCTGGGATAAAATAATCCAATCCCAACGCGTCCATCTTCACCCCCAGCGGAAGCACGGTCTCCATGTAGCGGTCTACAATATGAAGGTTGGGAAGTTTGTTGATCTTCAGGTTGACCATCAACCATTTCTCCCAATTTAGTTTCCGAAAGCTGTAGGAACGCACACCCAGTGATCGCTTGAGGCGAAATGTCCGGAGGTTATGGTGCAGGTCAATTACATAATCATACCGCTCCTGCTTCAAACTATTGATGAAATCAGACCACGAATCACCCAAAAGCTGAAGCTTGTCGATATACGGATTTGCTTCCAGCAGCGATTGATATTGCGCCTTAGTGGCATAGTGAAGTTCCACCTGGTCGATCTGGGACTTTAGCGTTCGAACCACCGGAGTTGTCAAAACGATGTCACCAATAGATGAAAACCGAAGAAGAAGAATTTTCATGATCCGTGACAAAGGTATTAAATCGATTGATTTGCCCGGAGCATCATCCGCTGTGGGTGATTTTGCATGGGCGGTCATGAGCGAGATACATTTTCTAACTTTAGTGATTAAATTCATGCATTATGAAATACTGGTTGCTAAAGACAGAGCCTGATACATTTTCCTGGGGAGATCTGGTAAAAGATAAGAAGGCCGTGTGGGACGGCGTGAGGAATTTTCAGGCACGCAAAAACCTGCAGGCGATGGAGTTGGGCGATCAGGCCTTTATTTACCACACAGGAGATGAGAAGGCCGTGGTGGGGATCGCTCAGGTAAGTAAAGCCGGATACCCCGAGCCCAAGGATGCTGCCTGGACGGCGGTAGACCTCATTCCCGTGAAGGCACTGAAAAAACCTGTACCCTTGTCCGCGATAAAACAGGACAAAAAATTGAAGGCCATGGTATTGGTTAAGGCTGCCCGCCTTTCCGTGCAACCGGTAAGTCAGGAAGAATTTGAATACATCATAGACCTGAGTAAGTCTTGAGCCGGATTTTATCCTTATTCATGTTGGTGATGACGGCCAGTTTCTGTACGTCTGCTCAAATCAGTCAGCCTGGTCGTTTTGAAATAGACGCTAAGTTCACCGACAACGGAGTCCAGTTGATCCCGCTCCGCGAGGAAGGGCTGGTCCTGGTGCATCAACTCAATAAGTTTGATAAGGGCAAAAGAAAATGGCAGTTGCAGTTTTTGGATACGTTGCTGACCGAAAAATGGACCAAAGAGATTGACCTCGATAACCGGCTTGAGTTGGTCGGGTTTGAACACACCGCCCATCATGTGTATCTTTTGTATCGCGAAGGGTCCAACGTCACGCATAATTTTCAAATGCTCATCGTGGACTTTGCTAACCAGGCATACACGCACCACAACATCCGGTTTGAGTTGACCTTTCGAATGACCCACTTTACCGTAGCGGGTAATACAGCCATCTTTGGAGGTTATATTGTGAATGAACCGGTCATCCTCCTCTTTGATCCGTCCAGTGACAAGCCCAAAGTACTGCCGGGGTTGCTGATGAAGGATATGAGCCTGCTCGATGTTAGGGTCAATCAAAACCACAGTTTCAATGTGGTGCTTTATGAGCGTTCAAAACGGGATGAGCGAAAACTGGTTGTCAGGACTTTTGATCCGGATGGCAATCCGCTGGTAGAGGATGAGATCATAATTGACAGCCGGTATGCGATCTTAACGGGCATTACCAGTAGCCTGGAGCAGGATGAAATGATTGTGGTGGGCACCTACGGAGAACAGGGGAGTAAACAAGCGTTAGGTATATTCTCATCGGTCGTGGATCCATTCCAGGAGCAGGCGGTGCACTATACCGATTTCGCTGTACTCCATCATTTCCTCGATCCGCTGAAGCCACGGAAGCAGGAGCGCATCAAAGCGAAAGCCCAGCTCCTTCGTTCACAGGGAAAGATCCCGGACTACAGAACCTTTTTAAATCCCTATCGGATAGAAGAGCGCCCGAACGGTTTTTATGTCATGGCTGAACAATACTTCTCTTCCAGCCATGGGAGTCCGTATTCGTCCCCCTATGCTACCGCCAATCCTTATGCTTTTAATAATCCATATTCGATGTACTCGTATCCGGTGAACCGGGTTTACAGTCCTTTCTACAATGACCCGTATTTCGCGAACAGCAGGCACTCAGATGTACGAATGGTACAAACGGTGGTTATTGAGTTGAATAAGCAAGGGGTCATTACCAAAGACACAAGCCTGAAACTGGACGATATCCGTCAACCCAGTATCGATCAGGTTTCTGATTTCGCGTTAGTTCGCGACAGCGTGGTGCTGATGTACAAGAAAGAATCATCCATTGTTCACAGCAAGGAGGCAGGTGAGGAAGGAGAAAAGCCGACCATTCACACAACCCCTATCCGGTTGATGAGCCCGCAGGACATTCTGCGGAATGAGAATGAGGCAGAAGGGTCCCTGCGACATTGGTATGGCGATTCTTTTTATTTATGGGGATTTCAAACCATTCGCAACACCATCAATACCCAGGAACCTACCCGGAGGGTATACTACATCAACAAAGTGCAGGTAAAATAGCCTTGCAAATTTGATATGGGAAGGCAAGCCGGGCCACGGCAAATAACCCTTATATTTGTCCAGCCTTGGCAATGCAGAAGAAACTCATCCTCGATTCGGATATTCTTACCGTCACCCTGGACCGCCTTTGTCAGGAATTAATCGAGAATCACGGCAATTTTGAACAAACCGTTTTGTTGGGTATGCAACCCCGGGGGATTTTTCTGGCCGATTGGATTCAGGAAAAACTAGCGTCCCTGGTGGGTCACGAAATTCCACTCGGCTACCTCGATGCCACCTTCCACCGCGACGACTTCCGCCGGCGTGAGATTCCGGCCAAGGCAAGTGAAACCCGCGTGCCTTTTCTGATAGAGAATAAGAAAGTTGTATTGATTGATGATGTGCTGTATACCGGTCGCACGGTACGCGCCGCCCTTGACGCCATGATCGCTTTCGGCCGGCCGGAAAAGGTAGAATTGCTCGTGCTGATTGATCGCAAGCATACCCGCGAACTTCCCATTTCAGCTGACTATGTAGGACAGCAGGTCAATACACTCGACAGTCAGCGCGTGCTGGTGGAGTTGAACGAAACGCGCAAACACAATAAAATCTGGTTAGTCAACAAAGACTGAATTTATGTCGAAGCTGAGTCAGCCGCACCTTCTGGGAATTAAGAACATCACCGGCGATGACATTGAATTGATTTTCGAAACAGCCGACAACTTCAAGGAAGTCATTAATCGTCCTATCAAGAAAGTGCCTTCGCTGCGGGATGTCACCATCGCGAATGTTTTTTTTGAAAACTCAACACGCACCCGGCTTTCCTTTGAACTGGCCCAGAAGCGATTATCTGCGGACGTTATCAATTTTTCTGCGTCCACCAGCTCGGTGAAAAAGGGCGAAACGCTGCTGGATACGGTGAACAACATCCTGGCCATGAAAGTGGACATGATCGTGATGCGACACGCGAGCGTGGGTGCTCCACACTATTTGTCACGCCACATCAAAGCCAACATCATCAATGCAGGCGATGGAACCCATGAACATCCAACCCAGGCGTTGCTGGATGCTTTCTCTATCCGGGAGAAACTCAAATCCGTGCGCGGAAAGAAAATTGCCATCATCGGAGATATTCTGCACTCCCGGGTAGCGCTGTCCAATATTTTTGCCCTGCAAAAACTCGGAGCAGAGGTACTGGTATGCGGCCCCCCCACCCTGCTACCGCGACACATTGCCCAACTGGGCGTAAAAGTTGAGTGGGATCTAAAGAAGGCCCTCGCCTGGTGCGATGTCGCCAACGTTTTGCGGATCCAACTGGAGCGACAGCAGATTAAATATTTTCCGTCGCTAAGGGAATATGCCATGTATTACGGCATCACAAAAAAACTGCTGGACAGCCTGGAGAAGCCTATTGTCCTGATGCATCCGGGTCCCATTAACCGCGGTGTGGAGCTGAGCAGCGACGCAGCAGACTCCCATCATTCCATTATTCTTGATCAGGTAGAAAACGGTGTGGCGGTACGCATGGCCGTTATGTATTTGCTGGCCGGCGCGGCCTGATTTCGGCTAACAATCGTTCGGAGCACTTGCCCTTTTTTGTACCTTGCCACTTCAAGCAGCCTGTATGATCTATAATTCTATTGTGGAAACCATTGGCAATACGCCCATGGTTCGTCTCAACAAAATTGGTAAAGACCTCCCCGGTACCATCCTGGTCAAGGTTGAATACTTTAATCCGGGTAACTCCACGAAAGATCGCATGGCCCTCAAGATGGTAGAGGATGCGGAAAAAGCAGGTCTTTTGAAACCGGGCGGCACGATCATCGAAGGTACTTCCGGTAATACCGGTATGGGGTTGGCACTGGCTGCCATCGCCAAAGGTTATCGCTGCATTTTCACTATGGCCGACAAGCAGTCGCAGGAAAAAATAAACATTTTGAAAGCTGTTGGGGCTGAGGTGATTGTTTGTCCCACCAACGTTGAGCCGGAAGACCCCCGCTCCTATTACTCCGTGGCCCGCAAGCTGAATGCGGATATTCCCAATTCCTATTATCCCAATCAATACGATAACCTCTCTAACACGGCCGCTCATTTTGAGACCACCGGACCTGAGATCTGGAAGCAAAGCGGCGGCAAGATTACCCATTATGTAGCTACTGTGGGCACTGGCGGATCGATGTGCGGCACCGCCCGTTTTCTGAAGCAGCAAAACAAAGCCATGAAAGCCATTGGTATTGATACTTATGGTTCCGTTTTCAAGAAGTACAAAGAGACTGGTGTCTTTGATCGCAACGAAATCTATCCTTACCTAACAGAAGGTTTTGGGGAGGATATCCTCCCGAAGAACGTCGACTTTGGTGCGATTGATCAGTTCATCAAGGTAAGCGATAAAGACGGCGCCATCATGGCCCGGCGGCTGTCGCGTGAAGAGGGTCTCTTTGTTGGCTGGAGCAGTGGCTCAGCGATGCATGGCGCGCTCGAGTATGCCCGAGAACACCTGAAGGCAGGCGATGTGATGGTGGTGCTGTTACCGGATCATGGTACGCGCTACCTCAACAAAGTATACAATGACAACTGGATGAAAGACCATGGATTCCTGGAGGAGCGATCATTTGGCTCGGCACGGGACATTCTGCGACGCCGCGTAGGGAATACACCTCTGTTTACCATTCAGAAAAATTCCAATATTGGAGAGGCCATCCGCATTATGAACCAGCAAGGAATCGATCAGGTGCCAGTTGTAGATGGAGATGAGTTTGTAGGGAGTATTTCAGCCAGTAACCTGCTCGAGAAAATCATCGAAGATCCTCACGCCAAAGATGCAGCCGTTGGGGCGCTGATGGACAAGCCCATGCAGTTTGTTTCTGTTGACACCACACTGGATGTATTATCCTCCATGCTCAACAAAAACAACAAGGCCCTTCTGGTGCGTGACGATTCTCACCTGGTGCATATCATCACCCAACACGACATCCTCAAGGCCATGACGGCATAAAAAAAGGGCCGCTTTCAGCGGCCCTTTTTGTTTTTGCTTGATGGATTAGTGCTTAACGATCTCCACTTCAATCCGGTCGTTGTAAATGGCATACACACGCGTAGGGGGATAAATCATCATTTTCCCACCCTCACCTTTCGTCAGGATACGCTCCACTTCAATGCCCTGCGACACCAGGTACCGGCGGGCTGCCTCAGCGCGGAGGTCCGTAAGTTCCTTAGCTGTGGCATTCTTCTTTTCGTTGCGCGGGTCGCTGGTGAAGTACTTATCGCTCGTGCCCAGCGTAATGATATCGCGTGCTTCCATGCCGTTACAATGGCCGTGTATGCGGACTTTGTAATTCTTGTTTTCTTTCATCAGGTCTACCAGGCCATCCATTTCTGCCTGAAATTTCTCCTGCATCACAACAGAATTGCGATAAAAGCTCACGTTGTTGAATTCGATGTAATCACCCCGCTTCGCCCGCTCGAGGGTAATGGGGATGATGAATTCGCCATCGGGCCCGTTGCCGGATGATGAAGGCAGCGGATCTTTGTAGCTGATTTGAGTCTCCCAGGTCTTATAGCCCGGAGCGATGGTAGTAATAAAGTAGACGCCGGCGGCATTGCGGGGTGCCGCAAGGTCAATTACTTCATTGGCTTTGAACGCCTGATACTGGGTTGCCTTTAATGATTCTGACAGGTGGACCTCACCACGCACTTCCGTCCCGGTTGCTTCATTGACGAATTTGAATTCGAAGAACTTACCCTTGGCTACCTTCTTGGCGATTGTTGACGAGTCCACTTTGGGCTGCTCTACCACCGGTTTTACATCTTCGATTACTGGTTTTACATCCTCTATGACCGGCTTTGGTTCTTCTATGGGTTTCTTCTCTTCCACGACCGGCTTCTCAACGACAGGTGGCTTTTCGTTGATGACGGGCGCTTCTTCTCCTAATCTGCCAAAGAATACCCAGGCATCTTTGAACTCTGTTTCTGCTTTCATCTTAATGCAAAAGGCATAGGCCTTTCGCTTCTCCGGAGACTGAAGCAGGTATACATAGTAGAGTTTGCGGTTGGTGTTAATCGCGTACTGGGCATTGAACCCCATACGGCTGGCTTTGGCGGTAAATCGCACCGCATTTTCCTTCCGGGCGAAAGCACCAACCGTTACATAGTATTCGTCATTGACTTGAGCCTGCACATAATTCGTCAGGAGCACCAGGGCTACCACCAGTACAATTCGGGGAACAAACTTCATAGGGGTTATCATTTCATTCACCCCGAAGGTAATAAATAATCAATTCCCTTTGTCCAGGGGGGATAACACAAAATGAAGCGGTTCAGGTAAAGCTACTTGACGATCTCAATTTCCACGCGGACATTGGCTTCCGCACGGTCATCATCTACCGGGAACAAAGGCTTCTTGCCTCCCCAGGCCTTGATGCTCATCCGGCCCTTATCAATCCCGGAGGCTATCAGGTAGTCCCGGATTTGTTCGGCCCTGAGCTGAGAAAGTTCTTTGGCTGAGCCATAATCTTCAATGGTGTTCTTGAGGGAGAAGAAATCCGTGCTCTCTTCCGTGCGGCGGATAATCTTACCGGGGTCATTTCCATTGGTGTGACCGTGAATACGGATTACTTGTTTTGGGTTTTCCCTCAGCATCGTCAACAACTGATCAATGGCAAACTTAGACTCCGGTCGGAGCACCGATGCATCCCGGTAAAAATAGATGTAGTCAAGTTTCTCCATGGTTCCCTTCTTCGTTGCCATGATTTTCTTGGCTACTTCAGCTTTGATTTTTTCCTCGGCGGCACGCGCTGAATCTTCAGGGGATGGCTTCTTTGGCTTCACCACCTCAACTACTTTGGGCTCTTCAATGACAGGTTTAGGTTGCTCAATGATGGGCTCCGGTTTAGGTTGTTCAATGACCGGTGGTGCAGGATTGCGGTTAAACACCCAGGCATCACGGAACACGCTGCCTTGCAACTTTTTGGTTTGCTCAATAACAGCATCATGGTCATTGGTTTCCTGCACAACAACGTAAAACAGGTTCTTCTCTTCGTTGCGCTGAATGACTGGCTTGAAATTCCTGGACCTGACAAACTTCAGAAATTTGTTAGCGTTCGCTTCAACAGAAAAAGCACCAACAACAATAGCATATTGGGGTGTTTGGGCTTGCGCATGGTAAGTGATCAGGCTTAGTGAAACACCACATGCCAGCAAAAAATTCTTCATGGCCAGTTTACATTTAAGAATAGACGATACAAGTATAGGTCCGGTAGTGCTATAAAATTATTCAATTTCGGGGTAAATATTACATTAATGCCCACGATTAGTGCGAAATGACATCAAAAGTGCGGTTAATGGTCTCACCTGATTCATCCACCAAAGTCAGGGTATGTCTACCTAACGGTGGTGAGGCGCTCAACCGGTGCATTCCTTTAGTCATTCCTATGTACCGGCCATCCATGTGCCAGTACAGATTAACGTCGGCCTGGCGATGCGTTGCCTCCCAAATTACTTCACTCTTTGCTCCATCCATCAGCACAGGAATAAATATCTGTGCATTAGGTTTGGGATAGATCAAATCCATCACTGGGGTAGACGCCGGATCCTGACAATCCTTTCGATAAGGAGGTAAAGGCCGATACGACAAATTTTTGGACCTGAAATAGTACTCCTGAATGGGAGGTAGAATAAACCAAGGCAAATCAACTACATTGGTTAACGACTCACATTGGTCATGAACGCGGTAACGCTTGTCACGGGTAAGATGAACCAGCTTGTGATAGGAACATACCGCTGTGCCAAGACCTGATTCCTGAACACGCACGGTGTCAATTTGATCACATACCGACGAAGCGCGCTGACCACTCAATGAACAAACAGCTATCTCCCGCATTTCGCCGTTGGGTTCATCAAACCAACCGGTATTGGGCAACAGGCCGGCCACCGAAAACAGCAATGGTGATGCCGCTTCAGTTCCGGTAAGTCCAGGCCGGCCTTCTCCGGTTGCATTGCCTACCCACACACCGATAACATACTTCGGCGTGATACCAATGGCCCAACCGTCGCGAAAGCCAAAACTGGTTCCGGTCTTCCAAGCCATCTTTCTTGAACTTTGAAAATGTCGCCAACCCGTCTCTTCACCGGGCCGGTACAATTCACGAAGGGCATCCAGGGTAAGCCACCACGAGGATGCATGTAGCCGCGTTCCTTTTTCGGGAGGCGAAGTTGCCCACGTCGAATCTTTCCAGGTAAGTGGATGAATATCGGTGGATGCATAACGCGCTGCTCCCGGTCTGCTGAAGTACCGGTTCAATATGCGTGTGGAGGATGCATACATACCGGTAACATCCCAAAGGGTGGCCTCCGCACCACCTAAGACCAGTGTAAGTCCGTAGTGATCCGCCGATCTCGACAGGGTTGTCATGCCAAGTTGTTGGAGAAAATGATGAAACTTTTCATAGCGATAGTCTTTCAATTCATGCACCGCCGGAATATTCAAAGAACGAATAAGGGCCTGATCCGCCGGCACAGCACCATCATACTGAAGTGAGAAGTTACGAGGCGTAAATCCACCGATCAGGGTGGGGATATCGGGTTGCAGGGTGCGCGGTAACATCCTTCCCTCATCGAGCATCGCCGCATAAAGAAAAGGCTTGAGTATGCTGCCGGTGCTCCGGGGTGCATTGATGATATCAACTTGTTCCTGGTGCCCCGGTCGCCTGGTGTTTCCAACATAGGCCAATACCTCACCGCTCTCCACTTCTACCACGACAGCGGCACCATTAAATACGCGGATGGCATTGAGTTGTTCCACACGTTCATCAACGACCGCTTCAGCCTGCAACTGCAACTCGCGATCAATCGATGATTGCACACGCTGTCCCGCTTTTCCCTCAGCGACTACACGGTCCAGTAAATGCCTTGCAATCCGGGGCAGCGGCAATGGCTTATCCGGAATGGGTTCAGCAAGCGCCAACTGGTAACTCATGGCATCAAAGCGGCCATCTTCAAATAGTTTTTTCAACAGTGCATTTCGTTTCGCGGTAAGCATGTCGCGGTTGCGGGCCAGATGCAGCAACCCAGGGTTGTTGGGAAGCACAGCCAGCAGGCATGCTTCTGCCCATGAAAGTTCTTCAGGTGCACGGCCCATCCACCGCCAGCTTGCGGCTTCGAGGCCTACCACATTTCCCCCAAAGGGAGCATGGGCTGCGTACAGCGACAGGATTTGTTCCTTTGAATAGCGAAACTCCAGGCGGGTGGCCAGTACAGCTTCGCGCATTTTTTGAAAGACGGTTCGCGGTGGATTGTGTAAGGACAACCGGATGACCTGCATAGAAAGGGTGCTTCCTCCGCTGATGACCTTTCCTGCATTCCAGTTTTGTCGAAGTGCCCGGACGATAGCCAAGGGATCGAAGCCCGGGTGCCACCAAAAACGCTTGTCTTCATAGGTGGTGATGGCTACAGAAAACTTTTCGTTTACCTTATTCTGCTCGGGGAATCGCCACTGCCCATCCGGGGCAATGACTGCTGATAGCAGATGGCCCCGCTTGTCCAGCAGGACCGTACTATACGCAGAGGAGAAAAGTGGATCCGGGAGGGAGAAAAAATAAATAAGCAGCAGTGCGACGAGGGTAGCTGATATCAACCACCGTCGCATCCGTTTCATGGCATCCGGTTGGCGTGGCGCGACGCCAACTTCCAACGATGACCGTCGCGCACATACACCTCCGTGTACCGAAGATCAAGCGCAAAGGGAGTTCCCTGATTGAGACCTTCAAACTTACCGGTGCCAACGACGACGGCTGAGGCGGCATAAACCCGTGCAGTTGCCTGATCAATGGTGATCTTCTGATAATTCAACTTGCCCGATCTCAAATCATCAATGATTTCCTGCCGTGTCTCTGTCCATCCATTGGAATGAACAAACTGCAGGCGACTATCGAAATTGACGAGAATAGAATCATAGTTTTTGCCAGTCAACCAATCGAATTTCCGTTTTGACAGATTTAGAATCTGCTCTTCCGTTTTATCGGCCTGTGCAAAAGCAGTTATGCAGGTCAGCGCACACAAGAATGGAAACAGGTATTTCATGAGATCGTTATTTGCCCTGTAGTGCCAACTCAGCATCCGGACGGGATTCATCGGTGAGCGCTACCTTGTTGCGTTCCTGACGCACAATGCGATCGTAGAGAGAAATATTGCGATCAAACAAGAAACGCAAAAAGAGCTTCGTCCAGGATGTATGATATTTCAGGCTATCATAATATTCGGAGGCATCCTTTTTCAATTCCGGCAGCTTGTTCCAGGGCACAGAAGGAAAGTCATGGTGTTCGTTGTGATAACCCACGTTGAAGGCAACGGCATTGAGCGGGCCATAGTAGCTGTAGGTCTCCTGATTTTCGTCCAGGGTAAGGTAGTGTTCCTGAATCCATCTTGCACCGAGGGGATGCAACCCCACGGAAAAGAAGAAGCTCAGCAACATAAACACAAAAGCCTTCGGGCCGATAAACACCCAGATCGCGACGTTGAAAGCAATCTGTGCAACCCAGTTGGCCACGATCCAGGCATCCACGGGTTTGATTTCACGCAACCGTGCAACCCGTATGGCTTGAAATATCGGGAACATCAGGAGCCAAAGGGCTTTGCCGATAGTGGAGTTATTGATCAGTTTGGCTTCCCAATGATCGGGCAGGTCACCGTCCAGTTCATGCACGCCTTGAAAAGAGTGGTGCTTGATGTGATAACGCACAAATGAAATAGCACTGGGCAGGATATGTGGCATGTTGGCCAGAATGGCTGCCGACAGGTTCATCCAACGTTTCTTAAACAGGAGGTGATGCGAGCATTCGTGGATCATGACGAAAAGGGCATGATTGGCAAATGCACCACCCAGATAAGCGGCCAGTAACACCATCCACCAGGAGGCATCACGCAGGAGCCATCCACCCCCTACCATCCCACCGACCAAACCAAGAATAACCAGGAAAGTAGCGGGTGTCTTCACCATCAGTTTTTTTACTTCCGGGTGGCGGGACATAATCTCGCGGGTACGCCCACGATGGGGTTCCGGTGCGGTGGAGAAATGAAAGTCTTTTGTCATGGCAGCTAAATAAACGTCAAAGGTAGAAAGTTTTAGGGAGCAGTAGATTTAATAACAATCAGGGATTTGATTTGGTTACTTCTACCACCTGGCCACGCGTACGGGCAAATACCGTCCGGTCGTACATCGCTTCGCAACTCACTGCCGGCAGGTAATAGCTTCCGGCGTATGTGGCGGTGAGCATGACTCTGAAACTCTTGGTTTGACCGGCCGCGAGGTCAAAATAGGTGTACACCCGGTCATCGCGGATATCCTGATAGGTGGCTTCTTCTTTGGCCAGTGCTGCTTCGTCCCCGGTAAGTCGCAAGTTGCCGATTTCCCATCCGGACGGAACGATGTGGCGGAGTGCCAGATTCTTATATGTACCACGCAAACCTGTATTTGCAATCGTCACTGTAGCGATAAATGAGGTGCCCTGCTCAAGCCGGGCGGGGTCAACAACCTGTCCTTTGAGGGTGTTGTACTGCACCACCAATCGCAGGTTGTTAGACACTTCATCTTCTTCGCCACGGGCTGGAACACCTTCGGTGATGATCCGTGCAAACAGGGGACCATTGGACTGATTGGCGAGGGCAAGATTCCCATCCG
The DNA here is from genome assembly GCA_044223085.1 of Cyclobacteriaceae bacterium. Classification (GTDB taxonomy): domain Bacteria; phylum Bacteroidota; class Bacteroidia; order Cytophagales; family Cyclobacteriaceae; genus ELB16-189. The sequence goes on along the minus strand of JBGAMI010000006.1, from coordinate 22,113 downwards.
CTGTTTCGGCAGGCAAACTTACCTGCGCTATGTTAAGATCCGTGGAGGCAACGACCTGTTTGCCTTGATGGGTATATGCAAATTTCAACGGTCCCTTCTTTTCACCGCCGGCATACATCCCAACAGACTTCAGGCACCAGGCCGTGCTCTGTGTGCTGAGCCATGCATTCGGGTTGCTGAGTTGAGCGGAGATAAGTTTGACCAGGTCGAATGCCCTGCCCCGATCATTGAGCAGTATTAATGTCTCCAGGATAATAGCCTCGTCGCGAACATCTGAACCATAGGAATAGGACATCTCCTGGTACGGCTTGATAGTAGTCGGCGCTTTGGCCACGAGGGTGCGTGCAGCCTCTGCCTGACCGGCCTTTACATAAGCAGATGCCAACATCCATACACTGGCTGCGGGTAATTCGCCCATTTCGCGCAAGCGATTCATGGATGCCAGGTCAGCCGAACCAGCTGACGCCAGAGAATATAAGCGATAAGCCTGAATCAGTTCACTGCTTTGTCCTTCACTGCTCTTTCTCCATTCAGCTGCCTTGTTGCTTTGGTATTTCTTCCATCGCCGGAGCATATCATTAGGAATAAAGTAACCTTTCGCCTCAGCCTCCACCAGAAACTGTCCGGCATAAGTGGATCCCCAGCTGTCAGAATCTTCACCACCCGGCCAATAGGCAAAGCCGCCGTCGCGTGTAACAAACAACTTCAGTCGTTCGATCCCCGCACGAACATTGCGTTGAACGGTTGCCTTCTCTTCATCCGTTAATGCTTTGACCTGATCGAGGTATAATTGAGGATAAACAGAAGAAGTGGTCTGCTCAATACAGCCATACGGATACTGCATGAGATAGCGTAGTCGCTGCCCCAGGTTGATGGGCGGCAGGTTCGAAACCTCAAGCGTTGCCACATTGGTGCCCGGCACGCCTACTTTAGCAACAACACCATTCCAGCTTTTGCCTGCCTCCAACAGCACTTCCGTAACCCGCGTGACCGGAGGGTTCGGGTTTCTGATTTCGATATCTACTTTTTCAGATGCCTTGAAGTTTCCGGATACCGCCATGACCTCTACGTGGGCCATGCCAGTCTCGGACTTCACCCGAAGCCCAAAATCCGTCGTCATGTTCTCACGGTCCATCGTTACAGTGCGGGTAGTTTCGGTGAGGCTCACCGGACCTGTAACCTTTACGGTTACATTCACGGTCTTGATGCTCTTGTCCATACTAAAGAGCGTCACCGGAAGTCGAAGTGTTTCTTCAGGACCCAATACCCGTGGCAAGGTGGTGAGTACCATGAGGGGCTTACGCACTGGCGTAGCCTTGTCGGCTTTGCCATAGGCGCCTTCGTATGCGGCAACAACCATCGTGCGCACGGAGCCAACGTAAGATGGCATGATAAAACGGTGTTCGCGTCCACTGCCATCCGTGGTAAACGGGCCCAGGTATTTCACCACTGGCTTAAACCTGTTTCGCTTAGACTCATCTTCCTTGCTCACCAGCATATCCCCGCCGATGGCCAACAGTCTTTCTACTTTCCCGCCGAATGCACCCATCACCTCATCATAGATATCCCAGGTGCGTACCCCAAGCGCTTCACGGGCATAAAACCTCGGCCAGGCATCGGGTGTGGGGAAACGCGTGATGTCCAACAAACCCTCGTCAACCATAGCCAGTGTATAACTCATTTTGCGTCCTGACTTTTCAGCCACTTTGATCACTACTTCCTGTCCCGGCTCCAGGACATCGGGCATGGTGATAGTCGGTTCAAGGTGTGTTTTCGGATCCTCAACCATCAACGGAATGACACCATATTGACGGATGGGCAGGTCATTGACCGTTTGTGCGTGTGGTTGCAAGAGAGTAACACCCACATACACATTGGGAGCCATCTCAGGTTTGACATCAAAACTGAACTTATTATCTCCGGCTTTGGTAACCAGCCAATACGACTCCAACATCCGGCTTCCATTTTCAATGGTGATCAGGGCGCGCCCATCGTTGCTTCCGGGTATCACGATGCTGGCCTTTTCACCTACAGCGTAGGTAGCTTTATCTCCTGAGAAACTAAGCATGGTGGCACCAGAGGCCTCCTTGCGGGCACGACCTGCCCATCCCGGCCAATCGACATAAATCACTTTTGCCGTACTATGACCTGAGACTGGATCAATAGCCCGTACAATGTACCGACCCCATTCCGGGTATTTAATCTTAAAGGTCCAGGTTCCTTTGCCATCGACCGTACGCACATTGCCATTGGCTACCAACTTCGAATCAGAGCCGGTGGTATAGTTGGCACCGTTGTCCGAGGTGTCCCACCACCAGCGCCAATTCAGCTTGGAGATACTTACCTGAATATTATCCCGCGATACACCGCGTCCGTCGGCATCTACCGTCACAATGTCAACACGGTGGGTAGTATCTGTGAGCAGCATACCCCGGGCCTTGTCACCTTCGGGCAGTCGGATGCCGGTATATGAAACATATGGATAAAATGGCAGGCTGAAGCGGTCGATACTAAAGTCGCCGCCTTCTTCAAATACCTTTCCCCGGAAAACGGCATTGAGCATTCCAGCCGGCTGCCCATTTACATCGATGTTTCCAGACACCATTGCATCACCGTTCTCATCGGTAGTACCCGAAAACAGGCTCATCGCTTCCGTAGAATAGTCGCGGGCGGGATCATCAAAAATAAATCCGGGGTACTTATCAAATTTTGTAGCTGCTTTCGTGAGCAATACTTCAAACTCCGCTTTGAGGTTGCGGCCTGGAGCACCTGTGAGCCAGTTCACATGGAGTTTGCCAGAAACACCGCTGTTGGAAGCCACGATCTTATCCTTGCCGAAGTCCAGATTGATCTTCAGTCGGTTTGGCTTGATCGTCTCGATGCGGATACTCTGTGAGAACTGTGTGCCGCCTACCTTTACCCGTGCGGACCAGTTACCAGTCGGCGCATCCGGTGAGGTCATTGCCGTGAACTTATAAAATCCATTCTCATCGGTAGCCTGCACCAGGCGTTGGTTGACTTGTCCCGAAGGATCCAAAAGTTCCATCACCACCGGGTGATGTTCGGGTAGTCGCTTGAGTTTGTCTTCCAGCAGGAAGGTGAGGAAGAGCGAGTCGCCCGGTCGCCACACGCCACGCTCTCCATAAATCATTCCTTTGATCCCTTCGTTGATCTGTTCGCCGCCCACATCAAAGTTGCTTAGCGACAGGGCTTCTCCTTCATTGAGTTTAAGGTAGCCGCGCTGCTGGCCATTTTTGGCGATGAGTACAAATGCCTTACCACTGCAGGTAATGGTTGCCTTACCATCGGCGCTGGTGCCACTGCCCACCAACTGCTGCTGGTAATCATACACTTCGAGGTTTACTCCGTTAAGAAGGTCCGTTGTGCGCAGGTCGTTCACGAAAACATTCACATTGCCATCATCCCCGCGCTTTGCCGTGAGTCCCAGGTCAGAAGCAATAACGTTGCGGGTGATAGAACGGGAACGTCCATAATACGACGAGTGACAAGGATTGTCTTTTTGTTCCCAATCATAGTCAGAAGAATAGTAGTAAGGTTCTTCATAGGAATCCCACGCGCTTTCTTCCTCGTCGGGCTGGGAGTAATCGGGCTCATTGACCTGCTGCTCGATAACATTGCCTTCAGGACAGGCATACGTAGAATAAGATCTTTTGAATCCGATGCGCACCTGATAAATCGCACCAGGCTCGGGTGTAATATATTGGCTGAGGTCAAGGGTATACCGGTTCCATTTTCCAGCCACTACCATACCCGCATTTTCCAGCGACACCATTTTGCGAATAAGTGGTCGACCTACCCGGCGCAGCTGTTCATTGCCATCGAGGTTATTGACCTGTAAAAATTGAATCACGTTTTTCTCAAACACCCGCAGGATCTGGACGTCAACCGCCTTGAGACTCACCGCCTCAAAGGGCAGGATCAGTCCGTCCGTTGAGGGAAGAATACTGCCCTTGCCGAGAAATCTGACCGCGGGAGCTATCTGTTCAAAGATCACGTCCATCGAAGACGGTGATGCCATCCGGTAGTCAAGAACATTCTTGATGCCAGCCTCCAGGGTAAGGGTTTTTGTCCCCACCTGACGCACCGGAGGATACAAGCGGATTTCATTACCTCGGATTTCTATGTCAAGCGAAGGGATGTCGGAGATGGAAATCAAACCTGAGAGGTTTTGTCTTTCATTCAGCGGATCGGAGAATTGAATGACTACATATTGATTGGCTGCCTGCTCTACCCGCACATTCATCACCTTAAAATCACCCAGGGCAGGGATTTCCACTTCGCGGGCTTCATTGCGATTCATTTGGAGGTCAGCACCTTTCACCTCGATCAACACCTTGCCGGCCTGATCAGCCCGTACGACATCTTCAATAATAAAATTGTGGCCCACGCCTCCTCCTGTATGTTCCCAGGTGATTTTTAATGGCTTTCCATCCTGTTTGGCTGTAACGGCCTTTTCAATGGCTTCTCCTGCTGCAAAATCTGCGGTGGCGAACAATCCCTCAATCTTTTGTCGCTTGAGTTCACTTGGATTATATGGGCGGACATTTTGAATGGTCAGTTCAAAATTCTGAGGTATAACCATGAAGTTAAATTCAAACAACCGGAGGGCATCCGGTACTTGAATCAGTTTTGATAATTCAAATGAGACCGTGTAGGTAGTACCCGATGTCATTCGTTTGTCTGGTTGAAATTCCACCGTGCGGCGGTCGACCCAAACCGTTTTTCCTGAAAGTGATGGCGAAAAAGAGAATAGTTTTACCTGGCTCTCTCCTACCGCGGCAGCTTCTACTGCATCATTTGCGAGAACAATACGTATGGTTGATCCCGAACCGACGAGGCCTTCTGTATAAGAAGAAACATATTGTGCGAAGGCAGGATCAACAGGCTTGATTGCGTCAGGCTTGCTAAGGCTGAAATAATAGATGCCGGCAATCACCACAGCCAGACCAGCTGCCGAGAACAGGAATTTTTTCCAGAGGGTATTCATACGGTAGGGGAATAAAAGCGAAAGATCGGGAATGCTGAGATATTCAGCATCACCGATCTTTCAATAAAATAATTGGGATTCAACTAAACGCGTTCTGCCACTTTGTTCATCACTTTGGTCTGCACCTGGATAGATTCGTGGTGAATAAGCCGAAGCAGGTCCCGGGTGAACCCTTCATCAAGGCCCATGGCCTTGCCCAATGCGGCACGGGTCTGCACAATTTCCTCCCACCGTCCTACTTGCAGGATCGTAACATTATTCTCTTTCTTATACTGCCCGATTTTCTCAGAGATTTTCATCCGGTTGGCCAGTTTCTGCATGATCTCATCATCCAGCTGGTCGATCTGATCGCGCAAAATGCCGAGGGTATCCTTAAAAGTTTTATTGTCGGAGGAGACACTGCGCACCACCAGGCTATCTACAATCTTGCCGAGGTTAGCAGGTGTTACCTGTTGCTTGGCATCGCTCCATGCCGCATCCGGGTTGAGGTGCGATTCGATCATGAGACCGGCCATATCCAGATCAAGCGCTTTCTGCGACACAAGCGCAATGAGGTCGCGGTTGCCGGCGATGTGGCTCGGATCACAGATCATTTCGATACCTGGCATGCGCGTTTTGAGTTCGATCGACAGATCCCACATCGGCGCATTGCGGAACGGGCCTTTGTCGAAAGAAGAGAATCCGCGGTGGATAGCTGACATTGTCTTGATGCCAGCACGGCTCAATCGCTCAAAAGCACCGAGCCAAAGTTCAAGGTCCGGGTTTACCGGGTTCTTCACCATCACCGGGATGTCAACACCCTTCAGGGCATCAGCTATTTCCTGCACGGAGAATGGGTTGACGGTTGTGCGAGCTCCTACCCACAAGATATCCACACCAGCCTTTAAACACGCTTCGACGTGGGCCGCGGTGGCTACCTCCGTAGTTACCGGCAGACCTGTCTCTTTTTTGGCGGCGATCAACCATTCCAATCCGGGTTCGCCCGCACCTTCAAATTGGCCGGGGCGCGTCCGGGGTTTCCAGATACCGGCGCGCAAGACATGCACTTTTCCGGTGGCCGCCAACTGCTTGGCGGTGGTGATCATTTGACTTTCAGTTTCCGCGCTGCAAGGCCCACTGATGATCAGTGGCTTCTTAATGCCCAGGGCGGTGGTAACAGATTGAAATTGCATGACTAGGTAGTTTTCGTTTTTAAGATGGAGTATGGGTTATCGCGGGTCCCGGCGCCGGGCGATTGGCAGCGCCCATACCATCCAGGACTTTTCTTATTTTATTTGCTTCCTTCATCACCCGATAAAGCTCTTTCGTGTTTCGCTTCATCAGCTGATAGTGAAATTTTTGCAGGTGCATGATGTATTCCGCCAATGCCTGGCCCAGGTATTCAGCATTCTGCTCAAAGATGGGCGCCCACATATCGGGAGAACTCTTGGCCAAACGCACTGTTGATGCCAGACCGCTGCCCGCCAGGTTGAAGATGTTCTTTTCGTCCTTCTCAATATCCAGTACAGTTTGGCCGAGCAGGAACGAGCTCACATGCGACAGGTGAGACACGTAGGCCACATGCCGATCGTGTTCTTCGGCTTCCATATAGATGGTTTTCAATCCAAGCGCATCAAAAATCCGGATAGCGGTACTCAGGGCATGTTCTGATGATTTGTCGCGCTCACAGATGATGTTGGTCATTCCGTTGAACAGCCCGGAGAAGGCAGCATCCGGTCCGGAATTCTCGGTACCAGCAATCGGGTGCGCGGCCACAAACTGCTGGCGATTAGGGTGGTTGTTGATGGACTTACAGATCAGTGACTTGGTTGACCCTGTGTCGATCACCACCGTATCTTTCTTTACTACGTCCATTACCTGCGGCAACAAAGCCCCGAGGATATTCACCGGGATGGCGAGGATCACCACATCGGCATCTGCCAGTGCGCGGTCTTCCGGCTCGACTACGTCAACCAATCCGAGTTCAAGCGCACGCCGGCCGTGCTCTTCAGAACGGTCCACACCCACCAGGCGGGAAGCAAGGCCTGCCTTTCGAAGGTCAATGGCCATCGAGCCACCAATTAGTCCCAATCCGACAATCGTGATCTTCATACGGTTGCTTTGGCTTTGGTATGGGTCTTTTCTTTCCAATGCTGGATGCGGCCGATGGCTTCCTCCAGTTTTTCAATCGGGGCGCACAAGGAAACCCGGATGTGGCGCCGGCCTGCTTCACCGAAGATGAATCCAGGCGTTATGAATACTTTGGTGGCATACAGGATTTCGTCGATCCATTTTTCCACATCGGCTACATGGTGTGGTGCCTTTGCCCATACAAACAATCCCGATTGCTCTTCGGCATAGGAACAACCAAGTTCCTTCAAAAGTTTACGGGCAAGCACGCTGCGACCGCGATAAACTGTATTCAGTTCTTCAAACCAGGACGAATCATTTTTCAATGCCTCCACGGCGGCGTGCTGCAAACCCAGGAACATTCCTGAATCCATGTTACTCTTCACGCGTAAAACAGCTTCCACATAGTCCTTTCTGCCAGCGACCCATCCGATACGCCACCCGGCCATATTGTGTGACTTGGACAATGAGTTAAGTTCAAGTGCTACCTCGGAAGCACCGTCAATCGACAAGATGCTGAGTGGTGCGTTATTGAGAATCAGGCTGTACGGATTGTCGTTGACAATCAGGAAGCGATGTTTACGGGCCAGGTCCACCAATTCCTTCATCTCAGCCCTGGAGGCCACACGACCAGTAGGCATGTGCGGAAAATTGACCCACATGATTTTCACACGCGACAAGTCCTGTTCCCGCAGGGCTTCCATGTCCACACCCCATTCCAGCGACTCTTTCATGGTGTAGGTGCGCACTTTTGCGCCGACCAATTTGGCCACAGAAGCATACGTTGGGTATCCTGGATCCGGAATCAATACCTCATCACCTTCATTCACAAAAGCCATGGCGATGTGCATGATCCCTTCTTTCGAACCCATGAGGGGCAGGATCATAGACTCAGGGTCCAGCGTAACTTGATAGGTCTTTTGGTAGAAGGCCGCAATAGCTTGCCGTAAGGCGGGAATACCCTTGTAATTCTGATAACCGTGGTGGGCGGGATTGTGCGCCGACTCGGTGAGGGCAGACACGGTCACCGCCGTGGGTGCAAGGTCAGGACTGCCAATGCCGAGGTTAATCACCCGAAGTTCGGGTGTGTCCAGACCACGTACCTCAGCTAGTTTCTTGCTGAAGTAGTATTCCTCCACCTGCGCGATTCGGTCTGCTGTCTTAATCATGGCTCCTAAAATTTCATTTCGGATTTCTTGTATTCTCCCAACACATTGAGGTTGCGGGTCTGTCGGAGCACCTGGCCCAGGGCCAGATCATAGTTTTTCCGCTTTTTCCATTCCACATCCACATGGATCGAATATTCTTTGGGCTTTCCGATAATGGGTATGGACTGAATCTTGGTCAGGTTAATTTGATGTTCTTTAAAGGCCGTCAGTACATTGGCCAGGCTTCCGGCTTCATTGGCAACCTCAAAGGACAATGATGCCTTGTTGGCACCGGGCACATTTCCGTTCTTGGTGAGGATCAGGAAGCGCGTAAAGTTTTTCTTGTGGGTTTCGATTCTCTTTTCAAGAATGGCGAGCCCGAATTTTTTGGCAGCTGCTTCGTTGGCAATGGCAGCGGTGTCTTTCAATTTGTTTTCGCGGATGTTGCGTGCCGACAATGCGGTATCATCGCTTTCGCGAACTGCGACGCCCGAGAGGCGTTGGAGGAAATCGCTGCATTGGCGGATGGCCATGGGGTGCGACTCGATGGTCCGTATGTCGGCAAGCTTAACGCCCGGCAACGCAAGCAAATGCATGTGAATGGGGAGGTACAACTCTCCAACAATTGAAAAGTGATACTCCTGCAGGAGGAAGTAGTTGGGAAGGATGGACCCGGCGATGGAGTTTTCGATCGCCATAACAGCATAGTCCGCTTTGTTGGTTTTTAACGTCTCACACAGTACATGAAATGAAAGGCACTCGATGGTGTCAATAGGTTCTTTAAAATGGGTAAATGCCGCCAGCTCGTGAAAGCTTGCTGCTATTCCCTGGATGGCCACCTGTAGTTTCTTCTTCTTCATTCCTGCTTTAGTCAAAAAAAAATCCCGGTTGAACCGGGACTTTTGAGTTTCTTGTTTTTCGTGTCAGATTAACAATGCGCTACTCGTTCAGCCCCGGAGGATTGAGTCCAATAAAAATAAAAGTAAAATCGCGCGTTGCTCATGTCTTATTGATGGGGCTAAGAACGAGGAAAATTCCTGCTTCCGCAACAATCACCGCAATAATTTCGGAAAATTCAGCTGCTACTAACTACTGTTAGTCGGGTGGGTTGGGGTAGTTGGTGAAAAAACTACCTTTGTATAAACTAATGATGACCATGAAGAACCTTCTCTATATCCTCGCACTGGTTGCCCTGGTGTCCTGCGGCAAATCCGGCGAACACCAACATGATGCAGCTAGCGAGTCCGCGCAAAGTGACAACCCCAACAAGGTGTTGCTGGATCAGATCATGGACATTCATGATGAAGTGATGCCCAAGATGCAGGACCTCTACACCCTGAAGCAGTCCTTACAGGAGAAAGCTGCCGCCAGCGGCATTAGTGCTGACGAGAAAAAATCCCTGGAAAACATGATGGCCTCGTTGGATTCCGCCAACACAGCCATGATGGACTGGATGCATAAATTTCAGCCCCTGCCCGACTCTGCCGATCAGGAAAAGGCACGGGAATACCTCGAGTCAGAAATGGAGCGCGTGATGAAGGTGCGCGACCTCACCAATGAGACCATTGATAGAGCTAAGGCTATCGACACCAAAAAATAGTCTTTGAGCATTCTAGTTATTCTCCCATGCTATTCCGGTTCCTGCTAATACTGCTGTTGGCCCTGTCTGTTCCAGGGTTTGCCACCACGGTTCGTGATTCAATCCCGCCTGGAAAAAATTTCGACAAAGCGCAGTTTGAGTTGTGGTACCCCAATGAATTGAAATCGGTGACAGGTGTCATTGTCTTGATGCCAGGTTCCAACGAGGACGGTCGGCCATGGGCGAATGATCCGTTTTGGCAGACCCTCGCCACCCGTCAACACCTGGCGTTGGTTGGGTGCTACTTCACCGACGCCCCACACCCGGAAATGAATATTGAGTACTATGCCGATGTTAAGCAAGGGAGTGGGCAGGCACTACTGGATGTCCTGTCCCGATTTGCCAAACACACCGGATTGGCAGAACTCGCCACGGCTCCCCTGCTCTTCTGGGGGCATTCAGCCGGCGGAGAGTATAACTATGAGTTCGCCTGTTGGAAACCTGAACGGGTGATGGCCTTTGTTGTCAACAAGGGCGGCTTCTATTACACCGCCCTGGCACCGGAAGCTACCCGTAACGTACCCGGACTATTTCTTATTGGTGAAAACGACATGGAGTCCAGGAATGATATTATCAAAGGGCTGTTTATGATGAACCGGCGGGTGGGTGCCCTGTGGGCCTTCGGGTCGGCTCCAGGAGCCCAACATGAAATTGGTTCCACACAGCGATTGGCTGGAAATTTTTTCTCGGAGGTGCTTACCCTCAAGAGTTCCGGCAAGTGGCCTGGACCTGGTTTCATTGGAGATTTCAAAGCGAAGACCATTACACCAGCACCTGCCTACAAAGGAAATCAGTTTGCATGCTCGTGGCTGGCCACCAATTTGTTCGCCAATGCCTGGCTCATGTATGTCAACGGCATCCTCTGATAAAGAATATTACAGGCGTTTTTTATTCTTCTTCTTTTGAAGAAGCTCTTTTGCTTTTTCTTTCTTTCGTTGCTCAAACCGAATATTGTAGCGGATGGCCTGCCAGTATTCACCGCCATATCCTACGAATATCTCCTCAAACGGCTCAATGTCGCGGATAGCTTCGATGTAACAGCGCCGGCCTTCGGTGACATATTCTGAATTGTTCCTGACGCCTTCCTTGCGCACAATTCCTTTGGCATCATTGGCGAAATGGGCGAAACCTTTATGCTTCCACGCATCAATTACATACTTGAGTGTAAAGTAGAACACATAACCATTGCGTTCATCAGGAAGTTTCTGCACTTCCTTCCAGGTCATGACCTGACCCTTATACTCCACGATACGTGTGCCTTTGGATATGTGCTTTTTGGTGAAGAGTCCCTTTCCCGCGCCGGGCAGTGTAGACTTCTTAATATAGAGTTGCTTCTCCAGTAACGCCATGTATGGTTAAAGCCGGAAGTTAGCAGATATGGACCAGATTGGTCAATAACGGGAACTGACGACTTATTTATTCACCAATACAGGCAAGCTGGTGATCAGGGTGCGCAGGTCATCATCGTGAACCATTTTCTTTTCATCGGCCACGATGAGGAAGTTTTCATACAGTGTGTTGAGGTCCTCCCCTTCGAAGCGATAGCCAAGCAGTTCAGCGCGGTGCTTGAGGGCAGCACGTCCACTGCGGGCAGTGAGCACGATAGACGATGAGGGCACGCCCACATCAGCGGGGTTGATGATCTCATAGTTCTCTGCATGTTTCAGGAACCCATCCTGATGGATACCCGAGGAATGCGAGAAGGCATTGCGACCAACGATGGCTTTGTTGGCCTGTACCGGCATGCGCATCTTTTCTGAAACGAGGTGACTGATTTCGTAGATACGCTCAGACTTGATGTTGGTATACAAACCGAGGTCGCGGTGGACCTGAATGGCCATCGCTACTTCTTCCAGTGACGTATTCCCCGCGCGTTCACCGATACCGTTAATGGTTACTTCCGCCTGCCGGGCACCGTTGATCAATCCGGCCAGGGTATTGGCGGTTGCCATGCCCAGGTCATTGTGACAATGTACAGACAGTATGGCCTTATCGACGTTCTTCACGTGCTCCATGAGGTATTGGATGCGTTTCCCGTAAAGGTGTGGCAAACAATAGCCAGTGGTATCCGGAATATTCACCACATCGGCCCCTGCGGCGATCACAGCTTCCACCATGCGTGCCAGGAAGGCGAGGTCTGCGCGACCTGCGTCCTCGGCATAAAATTCAACTTCATATCCTTTGGCCTTGGCATACTGCACCGCCCATACTCCTTGCTCCAGTACCTGATCGCGGGTGGAACGGAACTTATGCTGGATGTGCACATCGGATGATCCGATACCGGTATGGATACGTCCGCGCTTGGCATGGTTCAAGGCCTCTGCCGCTACGTCTATGTCTTCTTTTCTGGCGCGGGTGAGTCCGCAGATAACAGGTTCAGTCACAGCCTTGGAAATCTCCACCACCGAAAGAAAATCGCCCGGACTGGAAATCGGGAAGCCAGCCTCGATAACATCCACGCCGAGCAATTCCAGCTCACGTGCGATAACCACTTTTTCCTCAGTCGACAATTGACAACCGGGTACCTGCTCGCCATCGCGGAGGGTGGTGTCGAAGATTTGAATCTTGTTGCTCATGGGTTGTAGGCTGTGATGTTGAACTATAAATATGTAAAGTCAGGAAACAGGTATTGCGGAACGAACAAGTGCCTTGGTTACCAGTATGCCCATCGCCTGGGTATTTAATACTTTTTCTGCAGGGGTCTTTGCATCAGCAATATCTGCCGTGCGGAAACCCTGTTTCAGGACTGCTGCCACTGCAGCGAGTACGGCTTCCGACTCCTCTTTCATGCCGAAAGAAATGTCGAGCAACAACGCGGCCGACAAGATCGAAGCCAGTGGATTGGCAATACCCTTTCCGGTGATATCATGTGCACTCCCGTGAATCGGCTCGTACAATCCTACCTGGTCGCCCACGGATGCCGAGGCGAGCATGCCCATAGAGCCTGCGATTTGTGAGGCTTCGTCGGTGAGAATATCACCAAACAGATTGCCTGTTACCACTACATCATAGCTTCGGGGGTTTTGGATCAGTTTCATCGCAGCAGCATCTACAAACTGATGTTCCAGTTGAACGTCCGGATATTGCTTGCTCACCTGATTTACCGTTTCACGCCACAGTCGGGAACTCTCCAGCACATTGGCCTTATCTACCGATGTTACTTTCTTACGTCGGGTACGAGCTGCCTGAAACGCCTTGTGTGCAATGCGCTCCACTTCATAGCGCTGATAGATCATCAGGTCAAAGGCGGTGTTGCCATCGTCTTTTCTTCCCTTGTCACCAAAATACACGTCGCCGGTAAGTTCACGGAAGAAGAGGATATCCGATCCTTTTAGAATTTCGGGCTTGATGCTGCTGGCTTCGAGTAGTTCATCGAACAATTTGATGGGGCGCAGGTTGGCATACAGGCCCAATTCCTTGCGCATCTTCAACAGCCCCTGTTCCGGCCGTACCTTGAGGGTGGGGTCATTGTCATACTTGGGATGACCTACTGCACCGAATAAAATGGCATCGCAATTCTTCAAAGCGGTCAGTGTGGCATCTGGCAGTGGCTGACCCGTAGCTTCGATGGCGTCGTGACCGATAATGGCCTCACTGAATTCGAAGGTGTGCCCAAACAATTCGGCGATACGTTGCAACACGCGCTTCCCTTCAGCCGTCACTTCCTTGCCAATACCGTCACCGGGTAGTATTACGATCTTCTTCTTCATGATGCGTACGCCAAATCAAATGCCCTCACTTCCTTGTTCAGGCTCAGGAGATAATCGATATCATCATAGCCATTCATGAGGCAAGTCTTCTTATACTGATTGATTTCAAATTTTTCTTCTGCGCCGTCCACCGTCACTACCTGACGCTCGAGATCGACCGTAACTGAGGTGGCAGGGTTGCTGCGGACTTTATCCAACAGCTGGCGCAGGTAGCTATCCGATACCACCACTGGAAGCAATCCATTGTTGAGTGCATTGTTCTTGAAGATGTCTGCAAAAAAACTGGAGATCACCACGCGAAATCCGAAGTCATAGAGTGCCCAGGCGGCATGTTCGCGGCTGCTGCCACATCCAAAGTTCTTGCCCGCCACCAGAATCTTCCCCCCGAACGTCTGGTTATTCAAAACAAAATCCTTCACGGGATTTCCGGCTGCATCGAAGCGCCAGTCACGAAACAGGTTGTCGCCAAATCCCTCACGGGTAGTTGCCTTGAGGAAGCGTGCCGGAATGATCTGATCCGTGTCGATATTTTCAACCGGCAGCGGAACGGCCGTTGATTTCAGTTGTGTGAATTTTTCTTTGCTCATCGTTCTTCTGCTATAAAAGATCGCGTACATCCGACACCTTTCCGGTAATGGCTGCCGCAGCTGCACTGAGTGGGCTGGCGAGGAACGTGCGGGACTTGGGGCCCTGACGACCTTCAAAATTCCGGTTCGATGTGGCCACACAATATTTACCAGGTGGCACCTTGTCTTCATTCATACCCAGGCAGGCCGAACAACCGGGGCTGCGGAGTTCAAAGCCCGCTGCTTCAAATACTTTATCAAGGCCTTCCTGCCGTGCCTGATCTTCCACCTGTTTTGAACCAGGGATCACCCACACTTCTACGGAAGGAGCCTTTTGTTTACCCTTGACCAGCGATGCCACGAGACGCAGATCTTCAATGCGGGCATTGGTGCAACTGCCGATGAAGACATAGTCAACCGGTTTACCCAACAAGGCTGATCCGCCTTCCAGGCCCATATAATCCAGTGCCTTTTGAAATGAAGTCTGTTCGTTGATTTCTTTGAGCTCGGCCGCGGTCGGAATGCGATCGGTAACACGCATGCCCATACCCGGATTGGTACCGTACGTTATCATCGGAGCGATGTCGGAGGCATCAAATTTCACCACGGCATCATAAGTCGCTCCTTCGTCGGTGATGAGTTTCTTCCATTCCTCAACCTTTTTTTCGAAGGCCGCTCCCTGCGGAGCAAACTTGCGCCCCTTCAGGTAAGCAAAGGTCTTTTCATCCGGCGCGATCAGCCCTCCGCGGGCGCCCATCTCAATACTCATATTGCAGATGGTCATTCGGGCTTCCATCGACAGTGAACGGATGGTGCTGCCTGCGTACTCAACAAAATAACCCGTCGCACCGCCGGCCGACAGTTTGGAGATGATATAGAGTATGATGTCTTTACTTACCACGCCTTTGCCCAACACACCGTTGATTTCGATGCGCATGGTTTTCGGTTTGTATTGCAAAACACACTGTGTGGCCATTACCTGTTCCACTTCGCTCGTGCCAATACCGAAGGCAATGTTGCCAAAAGCACCATGCGTAGAAGTATGGCTGTCACCACATACAATGGTCATACCCGGTTGCGTGAGTCCGAGTTCAGGGCCGATGATATGAACAATACCCTGATAAGGGTGGCCGAGGTCGTACAGATCTACACCAAACTCCTTGCAGTTTTTTCGCAGGGTCTCTACCTGATGGCGGGACAAAGCTTCTTTGATAGGCAGGTGCTGATCTTTGGTCGGCACGTTATGGTCGGCTGTGGCGGTGGTTCGGCTGGTATTGAATACCGGTATGCCTCGTTTACGCAAACCATCGAAAGCCTGCGGGCTGGTGACCTCGTGGATAAAATGACGGTCGATGAAGAGGGCATCCGGGTAACCAGCAGCGTGTTTTACCACATGGCCATCCCAGATTTTATCGAAGATCGTTTTTGGTTTTTGATCAGGCACAACAATCGTTAGTTTGGACAACAGGGCTTAAAACGAAGCCGCCCTGTCAAAACCGAAGTCTTGACAGGGCGGATCCTTTGTTTCTTTTTCCAGTTACGAATATGATAATTTTTGACCGACGCGGTGAAGACCGGGCCTAAAATTATTTGCAAACTTACAACTGTTAGTTACCATTACATCAACCGGGCATCGGACGTGATGGCTACTTTTAATGCTTTGGAAATGATACAGTTTTTCTCTGCGCCTTTCGTAATCTCGGTAAACTTATCAGCTGAAATGCCTGGCACATTTCCAGTAATGGACAGATGTACACCGGTAACATCAAGCCCTTCGAGGTGAACAGTCGCGACCGTATCCAGCGCAGATGCGGTAAAGCCTGCCTGGGTTAACCCGAGGCTTACTGCCATCGTAAAGCAACCGGCATGTGCTGCAGCGAGTAATTCTTCCGGATTTGTTCCAACACCATCTTCAAATCGTGTCTTGAAGGAATATTGGGTTTTATTTAGCGTGGTACTTTGTGTAGAGATAGAGCCCTTTCCGGCCTTCAAATCTCCTTCCCAATGGGCACTTGCAGTTCGTTTAAGCATATTGGATTAGTTTATTGCTGATTTAAATACCTAACTGCTTTTTCACTCAAAAGATTCAGGTTACCACCAGGGTAACGGAAACTTGATGGTACCAACCGACTCGGCCACCATATCAGGTTTAAAGGCAAACCGGGTGAGGTGCTCCCGTTTGGTGATGCCGCTTAATACCAGGATGGTCTTATATCCCATCTGAACACCCCCCATGATGTCTGTATCCATGGTGTCGCCAATAATGGTGGTCTCTGCCGCCTCGAGTCCCAGGGCTTTGCGGGCTGCCCGCATCATCACCGGGCTGGGTTTGCCTATGACAAATGCCTTGATGCCGGTTGCTTCTTCTATCATAGCTGCTGTCGCCGAGATACCGAGGTTGTCCCATCCCTTTTTCTTCGGCGATGGATCGCGGTTGGTAATCACAAACTTGGCACCGGCAAGAATCATGTCGACGGCACGCTGCACCATTTCCAAGGTAAAGTTCCTTCCCTCACCAAGCACCACGAAGTCGGGGTCGGTATTAACCAGGCGGATGCCGTGCTCATGCAGGCTCGACAACAATCCGCCTTCGCCCAACACAAAGGCTGTGCCTTGTGGAATCTGGCTGGCCAGAAATTTCCCGGTAGCCATGGCACTGTTGTAAACATGATTTTCTGAAACCTCAATACCGAGCTTAGACAATTTGCGGACGGTCTCCAGGCGGGTACGTTGGCTATTATTCGTCATAAACATGAAAGGAATATTCTCTTTCACGAGCATTTCAATGAATTTATCCGCACCGGGAATCATGGTATCGCCGCCATACACCACACCATCCATGTCAATTAATAGTCCCTGAGCCATAGTTCTGCATTGTTGTTCTGCCGAAGATAGGCGATCGGCGTATTTTCCGGGCGAACAGATTTCAATTAATTTCTATATTGATGGTTGTGATGCGACGCAATCGATACCATTGGAAGGTGGTCACCCTGGTCTTCAGCATGCTGCTGATTACACACCTCGCCTTCCCCCAAAAGAGGGAGGTCGATAGTCTGCAACGTCTTATGAAAGGCGCAACGGATTCCAGCCGGGTAAGGATACTGAATGAATTGAGTTGGATCTACAAGAATATCCAGGTTGACTCAGCCGCGAGGTATGCCCGTGAAGCGCTCACCCTGGCCCGCAAGACCGGTAAGCGTACATTTATCGCCAAATCCTATAACAGCCTTGGCAATGCATTTCAGGCTGGCGCACGGTATGACAGTGCCTTGCACTACCTCAAACTCTCCATCCAAACCCAGGTCTCCAACGGGGACTCCACCGGCGTCGCCAACGTGCTGAATAATATGGGCATCATATACGACGAGCAAGGCGACTATGATCAGGCCCTGCAGTCCTACTTCCAGGGGCTCCGGCTCGCTCAGCGGTCGGGGGAAGGCAACGTTGAAGCATTCATCCTGACGAACATTGGCATCGTATTCAAGAAACAAAAACAATATGACCACGTTCTCGAATACTATCAGCAGGCGCTGGCCATTTATCAGAAGCTCAAGCACCAGTTTGGCATTACGGTCACGTCAGGTAATATCGGCTCTGTGCTGATTCAAACCGGCGATTACCGGCGTTCACTTCAGTTCAGCGAAGATGCCCGCAAGGGATATGAAAAACTGGGCTATGTGCGGTATATCCCTTACACCCTGGGCAACATGGGCATTGCGTATGATAGCTTGCATCAGTACGGGGTTGCCGAAAAATTCTACCGCGATGCCTTCCAGCAACACATTGGATTTGAAAACAAGTACGAAGCCGCCTACACAGGCAAGAACCTCGTGTTATTGTATCACAAACTGCATCGTCCGGCAGAAGCCCTTACGTATGCGCAGCAGTCCGTCGCGCTGGCCCGGGCTATTGGCGCGAAGGAGATGTTGCGCGATGCCTACTATGCCATGGCCCAAACCCATCGCGATCTCGGTCGGTATCAGGAGGCTTATCAGTATCAAACCCGGTATAGCTCACTCAACGACAGCCTGAAAGAAGAGTCCAAGACCAAAACGATCATGGAGTTGCAGGTACGTTATGAAACCGAAGCGCGTGAACTGGAATTGTCGAAACAAAATGAAGTGATTGCCAACAACCAACTGGAACTGACACAACGCAAGTATCAGTTACTGGCACTCGGATCGGCAACCATCATCGTAGTCATTTCTGCTTTGTTGGTGATCCAATACCAACGGGGCAAACGCAAAAAACTGGAACAGGAAAGTGAATTTCAATTGAAGCTCGCTCAGGCACGGTTAGAAAATGAGTTACACCAGGACCGGCTGCGCATTTCCCGTGACCTGCATGACAACATTGGATCGAGGTTGTTATTCCTCTACAATGCAGCCGAGAACCTGCCTCCTGTGGGGGATGGTGAGAAGAAACATCAACTCAGTCAGTTTGCACGGAATACCCTGCACGAACTACGCCGCACGGTATGGTTTATTAATAAAGAGACCGTGTTGTTGGAAGAATTAGAAAGTCGATTGAAGGAATATGTTCAACTGCTTCAACCCCTTCCCGACCTGCAGGTGACCGTCACGCGCGACGGCGATGGCAACATATCACTTACCTCACCACAAGCCGAGGCAATATTCCGGGTTGCGCAGGAAGCAGCTGGCAACACACTAAAACATGCCCATGCCAGTGCACTATCGATTCGTCTCGAGGCCCGGGCCTCGAGAATACTGCTCGAGGTCAAAGACAATGGCAAAGGGTTTGAAACAACGCAGTCATCAGACACCCTGGGCGGCAACGGCCTGCGCAATATGAAAGTGCACGCTGAAAATGTAAAGGGCACTGTTGACGTCAGGTCAGGAGTTGGCCAGGGCACGACGGTGAGGCTAAGCATGAATCTTTAATATCCGAAGGTCTGCGTATGGCATTTCATTTGGCCCGACCCTAGTTTTGATTGGAAATATAAGCATGAACAGTCCTATACGCGTAGCGATAGCTGAAGACAATTCGTTTGCCCTTCAGGTGATCTTACAAAAACTGTCGTCGATGGAAGGCGTTCAGCTGGCCACCACGGCCGTCCATGGCGCAGAACTTCTGGAGAAAATCCCGCAATCAGGCCGCATCGATATCGTGCTGATGGATATTGAAATGCCGCGTCTAAATGGTATTGAAACGACACGATTGCTCAAAGAGAAATTTCCCAACATCAAGGTGCTGATGCTCACCATCTTTGACGACGACGAAAATATCTTCAACGCTATCCGGGCCGGGGCAGATGGTTATGTGCTGAAAGAGGAATCCGCTTCCGGCATTTACATCCACATGCAGGAAACGTTGGGAGGAGGTGCCGGTATGTCTCCGGGGATTGCGTCCCGGGTACTTCGCTTGCTGCAACGTGGACCTGCTGCGCCGACCGCTACAGCAGAATATGACCTGACACCGCGTGAAATTGAAATCCTGGAGCAACTAAAGGCCGGGCTGAGCTATGAGAAAATTGCTGCCAACCTGTTTATCAGCTATGGCACCGTGCGCAAACACATCGAAAACACCTACCGCAAACTACAGGTACATAACAAGGTAGAAGCCGTACAAAAGGCAGTCCGGGAGAATATCGTCAAACCCTGAATACGCAAACCTGCGTATTGTCAGGAGGTTGCGTTTGGTAGAATTTTATTCAAAAAACACAACCATGAAAAAAACGATGTTTCTGGCCATTTGCTTGCTGGTGGCTGGCTTTGCTACAGCCCAAAAGAAGGGTGCGCAAACTGAAAAGCGGGAATCCGATAAGTTCAGGGTCGAAAGCTCCAAGATCATACCGAAACTGGATCGACTGGCAATTTCACAGTTGGTGGTACACTACAAGCTCACCACCACGGCCAAAGCCATCACCCAGGAGCGCAGCAGCATGAAGATTGCGGGCGCCCGTGTGACCGCCTATCTTGAGTTTACCGATGGCGACCTCACCCAGGAGAACTGCCAGGAAATCTCAGATTACTTCTACTCCTATTTCCAGAAAAAACTTAAGGCCGGCGGCATCGATACAGTGGGCTGGAATACGGTGACTTCTCATGAATTTTACCAGAAAGTTTCTGACGACGAAGAACCGGAAGAAAAGAAAGAAAAAGGCGGCAATGAATGGATGACCGCCAATGCCAACCATGGGAAGAAACTACGCAACGGCATGGCAGGCTTTGCCGGCAACAAAGGCAAGCGCGTGGTCACTTTCAGTGAGGACACCAAAGCCATCATCGGTTTCTTTGAATTGACCTTGGACTTTGCCGATGTGATGGTCAACCTCGACATCAAGACCCGGGAGCGCAAAGACATCGGGGGTGGCTGGTATTATCCTGAAGTCACAACCACCAAGTACACCTGGGCGATCAATCCGGAAATGAGAATCGGCAACCCTGACAACGCAGCGCCCCTGCTCTCCGGCACCAAGGGTTGGCCGGAATTTATCCTGTTGTGGAATGACATCGCTTCGACTACACCCTACCATGATGTAATGAGTGAAGATATGTCAAAGGCACGCAGCGGTCTGGCCAAACAGTTTGCCTTCCGCAAGGAACTGACTCCAGTGATGATTCAAACCACCCGTGCCAAGTATATTGTTGCTGCCAAGAAAGCTTGTGAAGCATACGCGGATGCATTCGTGGAAATGTGCCAGAAGAAGCGCAAGAAATAGTATCCTCGTTGACTTATAACAAAAAACGCTCCCAAACCGGAGCGTTTTTTTATTGCCTGAAATAATCTTCAAACGAGATATTCAAACAAATTCTCGTGCTGATTGATCAGCGTATAGTTGAGTTTATGAGATTGCATTCTGGCCATCAGTGAAATAAAATCTTCTTCACCTTTTACCTCAATTCCAATCAGGGCAGGGCCCGTTTCCTTGTTGTGCTTTTGGATAAACTCAAACCGGACGATGTCGTCTGTGGGGCCCAGGATATCATTAACAAATTCCTTCAGGGCACCCGGACGTTGTGCAAAACGAACAATAAAATAATGTTTCAACCCTTCATACAGCAAGGAACGCTCCTTGATTTCCTGCATACGATCAATGTCATTGTTTCCGCCACTGACCACACAAACCACTTTCTTCCCATGGAGCCGCTCTCCATATTGCTCCAGGGCCGCAATAGCGAGGGCTCCAGCCGGTTCTGCTACAATCGCATCTTCATTGTAAAGCTGGAGAATGGTTGAACTCACCTTTCCTTCCTGTACCAACAACATATCGGAAAGCACTTCGCGGCAAATTGGAAAAGTCAGGTCCCCGACTTTCTTCACGGAGGCTCCATCCACAAAACGCTGTATACTCTCCAACATCACCGGGCGTCCCTGCTTCAATGCCTCTTTCATGGATGGTGCACCGGCTGGTTCCACTCCGATTATTTTAGTCTGAGGAGCAAACGTCTGCAAATAGGTGCCCATACCGGCGCATAGCCCACCGCCGCCCACAGGAACGAATACGTAGTCAATTCCCGAAAGCTCTTCGACTATTTCCAGAGCAACTGTCCCCTGCCCTTCCATGATCATTGGATGATCGAAGGGGGGAACAAATACCCGCTGTTTCGCTCGCGCAAAGTCCAGTGCATGGGCCTGGCATTCATCAAACGTATCGCCGATCAAAACAATTTCGATATGATCGCCGCCAAACATCTTCACCTGGTTGATCTTTTGCTTGGGGGTGATGGCAGGCATGTAAATCACGCCGTGGATGTTAAGCTTCTTACAAGAAAAAGCAACACCCTGCGCATGGTTTCCGGCGCTGGCACATACCACACCTGCCTCTCGCTGTTCAGCGGAGAGGGACTGAATGAGGTTATAGGCTCCGCGAATCTTATAAGAACGCACCACCTGCAGGTCTTCGCGCTTGAGGTACATCTCACACGAAAATTTCTCCGAAAGGCCACGATGAAACTGAAGCGGGGTCCGG
>JBGAMI010000054.1:0-22699 GCA_044223085.1 Cyclobacteriaceae bacterium | reverse complement strand
CAGGTATTTAAATCAGGTGTGGCAGTATCACCTGTTGTGGCAGGTACCGGAGCAGATGCCATAGCTCAGCTTGATCGGTCTAAGCTCAGCTCGGGAGATAATATCCTGGACATCAAAGCAAGCACGCCGGATGGTTGTGCCACGTATACCTATGCCTCAGGTTGGAAGGTCTCTTTGAAAGACTTACCAGTTACCGCAGTGGTTGCCGATGTTTCCCGTTGCGGGGCTGGTAGCGTCACCCTGCAAGCCTCCGGAGCAACGGCCGATGGCGGTTACCGTTGGTACGCAGACTTGGTGGATACACCAATCCCTGGAGCAACTTCTGCCATCTATACAACTCCGGTATTGGATGCATCACAAGGGTTCTATGTTTCTACCGTGAACTCCCAGGGTTGTGAAAGTGGCCGCATCACTGCCAATGCAATCATCAAACCGTTGCCTGTAGTCTCTTCTGTGTTGGCAACACCATCCTGCGGTCCGGGCACTGTCACCTTTAAAGCAGCAGGAACCCCGGCAGGCGGATCCTACAAGTGGTATAACAACTTAAATGACAATACAGCGATTGCAGGAGCATCCTCCAGCGTATACACCTCTCCATCTTTGCAGGCTACGCAAAATTATTATGTAGCGGCCGTAGATGCATCTGGATGCGAAGGAAGTCGTGTACTGGCAACTGCCGAGATTCTGGCTGTGCCGCAACCGATCGTTACGATTGCCGGTCATAAACTCACCAGCAGCCTAAGTACAGGTAATCAATGGTATAAAGACGGGCAACCAATTGCCGGTGCTACCCAACAGTCTCTGGAGATAACAGAGTCAGGAAAGTATACCGTAATGAGCACCAATGCGGCCGGTTGTTCCGGAGCATCTGCTGATGTTACCATGACCGTAACAGGCATTGAGTTGAATGGAACAGAAATACAGGTATTCCCTAATCCAACCAATGGGTTGATTCATATACGGCTTCCGAAAGAGCTTGACAGCACCCTGACCGGATTGAATGTATATGATGCTAAGGGTGCCTGGGTGACAGGAAGTTTAACGCAATCAGAATTGCTTAATGAGGGGGAGAAGACGATTGATATTACCAGTCAGCATGCGGGGTTGTACGTCATTAAGTTCTCTTTTGGAATGAATGTAAAAGCAACCCGAATAATGAAGCAATGAGAACCATTCGAGCTGTTTTGCTTTTCGGTCTTCTGACCTCATCGGTAGTTCTCTTTGCTCAACCTGGCGATCCGGGCGGTGGAGGCAACCCAACACCCATTTCTGGAATTGAAATCCTTCTCGGAGGAGGCGCCCTCATGGGTATCCGTAAATTTCTTCAAAAGAACAAGTCAGGAAAGGACAGCCAGTGACGTGGTGGATTAAGCTCGTTCGGAATCTGCGCATTCTGCCGAGGTGGGTGATCATCTTCATCGACCTGTTTTTTATATCATTTTCAGCTTTCCTCGGATACCTGTTGAGATTTAATTTCTCCGCCAGCGAGTTAGTAGCCTACCACTTTGAAGAGGGCATCCTGATTTACACCACTTGCGGATTTGTAGCCATTTTGCTCACCGGAAGCTACCGGGGAATTATCCGCTACACCGGCCTGCAGGACGGGGTTAGAATCTTCTACATGGTGGTGCTGAACCTGGTGCTTGTAATAGCGATCAATCTCACAGTTCTATTACAGCAAGCTCAACAACGTAGTGCCTTATTCAGTGGTCTTAATCAGCCTGCTGTCGTCGTTTCTTTTTGTTCAACTACCGTTTACTGGTTAAGTACTTCTTTTCCTTCTATCGCGATCACCTCCTGAAGCGGACCCGCGTCATGGTGTTTGGTGCAGGCCAGACGGGGATCATTACCCGTCATGTGGTGGAATCCTCACCCCGCATGCGGCTGATGGGCTTCCTGGAAGACGATCCGGACAAGATCGGAAAGATCCTGGACGGCGTCCGGATTTTCAGTGCGCGGAGTGTGGATTTTGATTACATACTTAACGATAATCCGTTTGATGAGTTGATTATCGCATCGCGCAATGTTTCGCTGGAACGCAGAAATGAACTGGTAGATCGTTGTATTGAGCACCGCATCCGGGTAAGGGTAATTCCGCCGATTGATAAGTGGGCCAAGGGCGAGTTGAGTTTCAATCAGATCAAGGAGATCAACATTGAAGACCTGCTGGGCCGGGAATCCATCCGTTTGAATAAGGAGAATGTGGAGCGCGACCTCAAGGCCAAGCGCGTGATGGTAACCGGTGCTGCCGGTTCGATTGGCAAAGAGTTGGTCAAGCAGGTGCTGAACTACTATCCTGAATGTATCATCGCTATTGATCAGGCAGAGTCTGCTTTATATGAATTGGAGCGGGAGATAATTACCCTGGGAAGCAAGGTAAAGGTGATCACATTCCTCGCTGACATCACCAACCGTGAGCGCATGAGTGCTATTTTTCGCGAACAGCGGCCGGAGATGGTATTCCATGCGGCTGCGTATAAACATGTGCCCATGATGGAAAGTAATCCATCAGAGGCAGTAGCTTGTAATATTCTGGGTACGAAATTGCTGGCTGATCTGGCGGTTGAAAATGGGGTGAAGAAGTTTGTCATGATCTCCACCGATAAGGCTGTCAACCCAACCAATGTCATGGGTTGCTCCAAGCGTATCGCAGAGATATATGTGCAGTCATTGAATAACCACCTCAGTACCCAGGCGATGACCAGGACTGCGTTTGTTACAACGCGCTTTGGTAATGTGCTGGGGTCTAATGGATCTGTAATACCTCTGTTTAAACGCCAGATTGAGTTGGGTGGCCCCATCACGGTTACCCACCCGGAAATAACCCGGTTTTTCATGACTATCCCTGAAGCTGTTCAATTGGTACTGGAAGCAGGTACCATGGGCAAGGGAGGTGAGATCTATGTGTTTGATATGGGTAAATCTGTCAAGATTCTCGACCTGGCCCGAAAAATGATCTGGCTGTCAGGATTGGAGCCGGATCGCGATATTGAGATACATTTCACCGGGCTCCGTGAGGGCGAGAAGCTGTATGAAGAGCTCTTATCCAGCCAGGAGAATACGGTACCGACACACCACGAAAAGATACTGATTGCCCAGGTGCAGGAATATTCTTACACGGAGATCAATAAGTATGTTGATCTCTTTACGGACCTCGTACACGACCGGAATGAACTGAAGATGGTGGCGCTTATGAAGGAACTTGTGCCGGAATATAAATCCAACTACTCCAGGTTCGAGGTGCTCGACTCAAAGCGGAGTTAATCGAAGGAAATCCCATTTAATAGGCAGGAAGAAAACGGAGGCTCTGATTAACGCTTTCTCAATCCACCGCGCTTGTTGTACCGATAGAAGGCCTTGCGTTTGTTCTTAAAGGTCTTTTGACCGGTTCCTCTGCTCTCGAAGAAATTGACCGGCAGGTAGTATTCTACGCGAATGCTGTACAGCATATAAGCATCGTCTGTCTTTGGATTGCCCCTGATATATCCATCCGGTGAAATGGGGTATCCTACTTCAGGTCCACGATCTGAAAGTGCTGCAGCAATTGGATTGGAGAACTTTGATGCATCGTGGTGAACGGTACTTACATCGTCCAGGTAATCAGTAAAGGTCTTTCTGAATCCACCCTCAATGCTAATATTCATAAATGGTGTTGCGCGGAAGCGAACGCCTATCCCCATGGGAATCACCGGAGTAACGCGGCTGTAGCTTACCAATTCTGTTTGCAACGGGGCAAGGCTAATTTTTTGCCCCTGATAAACGGTAGTCGGATTGAAATACATCAAACCGAAGCCGGCAAAACCATAGATATTAAATGATGGTCTTTGATAAAAACTCCGGCCATGAGGGTACAAATCAAAAATACCAACCGCATTGATTTCGAAGTTGTTCTCGCTGAATGACAAATTGCGAGGACGGCGTGCACTTTCAATGGTCGCCTTGGCATCTGTTCCGGAAAGCTGAAACCAGGTAGCTTCCGAACGAATTGAAATCCGATGGCTAAGGTAATATTGGAAGCCCGCAGAGAAATTAGGCTTTGCCTGGAGATAATCCCCATCATTGGTTAGTTCACCAAAGTAGGAGGCAGTACCGCTACCAACATTGAGAATCAATGAGCGCCCGCGTCGCATAGCAAAGAAGCTTTGCGCACTGGCCCAGTCGGACAACAGTACTCCAGCTAACGCACCTGCTAAGACAAGTTTTCTCATTAAAATCCTCTTAAACGCCCCAATTTATGAAATTTAGGCCAAGAAGGAAACCAGCCTTATGCCAGTACTTCCTTGATTTTCTGGGCCGCATCCTTTAACAGGATGGCTGAAAACACTTTTAACCCAGATTGCTGTATGATCTTGGCCCCTTCCTCGGCATTAGTGCCCTGGAGACGCACAATAATCGGCACCGGGATGTTCCCGACCTTCTTATAGGCCTCCACAACCCCGCTCGCCACCCGGTCGCACCGAACAATGCCCCCAAAAATATTGATCAGGATGGCCTTTACGTGGGGATCCTGAAGGATAATCCGGAAACCGGCCTCCACAGTCTCTGCATTGGCGCCACCACCCACGTCAAGGAAGTTGGCAGGCTCGCCGCCAGAAAGCTTGATTATATCCATGGTCGCCATGGCCAAACCAGCTCCATTTACCATACAACCCACATTTCCATCCAATTTCACGTAGTTCAGGCCTGATTTGCCCGCTTCCACCTCCAACGGGTCTTCTTCAGTAATATCCCTTAATTCGGCAAGGTCCTTGTGACGGAACAGGGCATTGTCATCCAGATTCACTTTTCCATCCACCGCCAGGATACGATTGTCTGATGTTTTGAGCACCGGGTTTATTTCAAACATCGAAGCATCAATGCTCATATAAGCGTTATACAAGGAGTGAACGAACTTCACCATTTCCTTGAAGCCATTGCCCTCAAGTCCCAGAGCAAAAGCGATTTTGCGAGCCTGGAATGGCTGTAAACCTATGGCAGGATCCACCCATTCTTTAATGATCTTCTCCGGGGTGCTGGCAGCAACATCCTCAATGTTCATTCCCCCTTCGGTGGATGCCATAATGACGGGCTTGCTGGTAGAACGATCCAGCAGGATGCTCATGTAATATTCTTTTGGCTCAGATTCACCCGGATAATACACATCCTGGGCGATCAATACCTTATTCACCTTCTTACCGGCAGGGCCGGTTTGGTGGGTCACCAGCGTTCCGCCAAGGATAGCTTTTGATTTTTCGAATACCTCATCGGTGCTCTTGGCCAATACCACGCCGCGCGAGCCGGATTCCTTAATTGTGCCTTTTCCCCGCCCTCCGGCATGTATTTGGGACTTCACGACAAACCATTTAGTGCCGGTCTCTGCCTGAAGTTCTTTCGCTGCAGCAACGGCCCGGTCAGGGGTATCGGCAACAATGCCACCTTGCACAGCAACTCCATACTTCTTAAGGATATCTTTGGCCTGGTATTCGTGAATGTTCATATCAGTATATTTTGCAAGCAAGCTACTTTTTTTAAACCTTTATTTCAAGAACCCAAGATATGCTGGTAGCCAAAGGAATTGAGAAATCATACGGGGCACTCAAGGTGCTCAAGGGGGTTGACCTGACCGTCGAGCGGGGTCAGGTTGTCTCCATCGTAGGGGCCTCTGGTGCCGGAAAGAGCACTTTGCTTCATATGCTGGGCACGCTGGATGTTCCCGACCATGGCACGATCTCAATTCATGACAAAGATGTCTTCAGCCAGTCGGCCCGTGAACTCGCCGGCTTTCGCAACAAGCACATTGGTTTTGTATTTCAATTTCATAACCTCTTGCCAGAATTCTCAGCCCTTGAAAATGTGATGATCCCGGGCCTGCTCAGTGGTGAGCGTGAATCGGTGGTGCGCGAACGTGCTGCAAAATTGTTGGAAGAGCTTGGGTTGAAGGACCGGATAAACCACAAGCCGTCAGAGCTCTCCGGTGGAGAGCAGCAGCGGACAGCCGTTGCCCGCGCTTTGATCAACTCTCCTGACTTGATCCTGGCGGATGAACCCAGCGGTAACCTTGATTCAAAAACGGCGCGTGAACTTCACGCTTTATTCTTCAGCCTGCGCGAAAAAATGGGACAGACGTTCATCATCGTCACCCACAATCAGGAATTTGCAGACATGGCTGACCGCAAACTGGAAATGCGCGACGGAATAATTCAGGCGTGAGTCAGCGGTTCGGATTCTGCTACTTCAGCGATACCGTTTTCGCTGATGCCCGTTAACGTAATTGGAACTATTTCATTGACCAGCACCGGATCATACTTCGCACGAACGCGAATGTAGTTTTCGGTAAAGCCGTGCATGTAACCCTCTTCGATGTCGTACTCAAACAGCACCTTGAACGACTGGCCGATGTGTTCTTCGTAAAATGCCCGGCGCTTTTTGTCGGACAAACTATGCAACATGCGTGATCGCTCGGCCCTTTCTTTTTGTGGTACTACACCAGGAAGATTGATGGCTACCGTGTTTTCTCGTTCGGAGTACGTAAATACGTGGAGATAGGAGATATTCAATTCATTCAGGAATTGATATGTTTCCAGGAAGTCTTCGTGTGTCTCGCCCGGAAACCCAACAATGACATCTACGCCAATGCACGCATGGGGCATCAGCGCCTTGATCGTCTCAACCCGGCTGGCATACAGTTCGCGTTGATAACGCCTTCGCATCAACTTCAGAATCTTGTTCGATCCCGATTGTAGGGGAACGTGAAAGTGGGGGACAAAACGGTTTGAGCTGGCAACAAACGTCAGGATTTCGTCGTGGAGCAGGTTGGGTTCAACTGAGGAGATTCTGAACCGATTGATGCCGTCAACCTCATCAAGTGCTTTGACGAGATCAAGAAATCGCTCTGTGCGGACACCGTTCTGAAGGCCAAAATCGCCCGTATTAACACCCGTGATAACGATCTCTTTTACGCCTCCAAGGGCAATTTGTCGGGCCGATGCAACGATGTTCTCAATGCTGTCGCTGCGGCTGCTTCCGCGCGCCAGCGGTATCGTGCAAAAGGCACAGGAATAATCACAACCATCCTGCACCTTGAGAAAGGTGCGGGTCCGGTCGCTCATGGAGTAAGAGGTATTAAACTTGTTTGCCTTTTCTATGTCGCTGGCCATTACAACGGGTGTAACAGGCCTTACGAATCCGTCCAGCAATTCAACCAACTGGAATTTCTCCGATGCACCCAGCACCGCGTCGACGCCGGGTATCTCCGCAATCTCTTTGGGCTTGAGCTGGGCATAGCACCCGATGATGGCTACATAGGCATTCGGCGAAATGGCACGGGCTTCGCGCACAATTTTATGACACTTTTTGTCCGCATTTTCGGTTACGGAACAGGTATTAATGATGAAGATGTCCGGGGTTTCCGTGAACGCCACCTTTTGGTAACCCTTATCCTCAAACTTCCTGGAAAGGGTAGAGGTCTCTGAATAGTTCAGCTTGCAACCAAGGGTATAGAAGGCCACCTTTTTCATCGGGTGGCAAAGATACACATCCTCGGGAAACCAATCAGGCGTGGGCTACGAGCCGGCGGTGGTAGTTGACCTGGCCCAGGTGGTAACTGAAGTGGGCGGTAAGGTGGATGAGAAAGTATAGCGTCTTCATGGGCTTCCCGAAGACGTCAACGGGATACTCGGACTGCAATTGTGCCTCTGAAAGTGCTGGCAGGGTCGTATTCACCGCGGCGCGTGTTCGTTCAAGTTCTGACAACAAATCCGCGCGACTCTTGTCTTTCGCAGTGAACTCCAGGTCCCTGTTGCGAACGTATCCAGTGTTGCCGAGCACCGCTCCGATATAATATTGCAGGTTCCCACAGAGGTGCAAGGTGAGATTCCCTGCCGGATTGGTGATGCCTTGCTCAACTTTCCAGATCAGTGATTCAGTTGGGTATTGACGAAGCTCCTGTTCCAGTTTATTCAAATCGCGGATCAGGATATCACGCACAGCGGTTAGCAGGAGTTCTTTCATCGGATCATCGATTTTTCAATTTCCTGGATTTTGGCGTCGAGGTGTTGGCAGGCCAATGTAAAGTTGTTGGGGTCGGACATCCGGAGATTCACACTGATGTAGAACTTAATCTTTGGCTCCGTACCCGATGGTCGGACAGATATCTTGGCCCCTTCCCAGGTAAGAAACTGCAATACATCAGATTTGGGTTGGTGAATAGGTTTGGTTTGACCATTGAGCAGGTTGCGCTCAATACTCGTTTTATAATCCAGCACCCGAATAACCTTCTGTCCGGCGATAATGTGGGGTGGATTTTCCCGGAACTGCTCCATCATGTATTTGATCTGCTGCTCGCCTTCCGCACCTTTTCTCACGAGATTCACCTGACCTTCCCGGAACAAGCCAAATTCCTGGTAGTGCTGAACCAGCCAGCTGTACAGGCTCTTACCTTCATCACGCGCTGCGGCGGCCATGGCAGCAAAAAACGCACATGCGGATACTGCATCTTTATCGCGAACGAAATCACCGACCATATACCCGTAGCTCTCCTCACCGGCGGCAATAAATCTCTTTTTGCCTTCATTTTCCCGGATCACCTGCGCCACATATTTGAAGCCAGTCAGTGTATTCATGCATTCAACACCAAGTTGCTCGGCCATCTTGTCGATCAGGTCGGTGGTGACGATGGTCTTCACAACGTAGGCGTCTTTCTTATCTGAAAGATTCTTCAGGATAAACCACATCATGAGGCTGAGGGCCTGATTTCCATTGAGCAGAAAAAACTCGTTGTTGTCGTTCTTAATGCCAATTCCCACGCGGTCGGTATCAGGATCGGTGGCCATGACGAGGTCGGCGTCAATGGCCTTGGCCTGACGGAGTGCGATGTCAAGGGCAGATCGTTCTTCCGGGTTTGGGGAATGCACCGTCGGAAAATTCCCATCAGGAGTTTTTTGCTCGGCGACGACGAATACTTTCTCAAAGCCTAGTCGTTTCAGACATTCGGGAACCATCGTAATACCGGCTCCATGCAGGCTCGAGTAGACGATTTTGATGTCTTTCTGGCGTTTGATGCTATCCTGTCTGGGGATCAATTTAAGCACCTGGGCATAATATGCTTCCTCGACTTCCGGACCTATGGTCTTAATGCGCGAAGGGTCCGGGGTGAACTTGATCAGGTTAAGGCTGGAGATCGCATTGACTTCTTTGATGACATTATGGTCGTGGGGCGGTATCAGTTGGGCGCCGTCATTCCAATAGGCCTTGTATCCATTATATTCTTTCGGGTTATGGGATGCAGTGATGACAACGCCTGACTGACATTTCAGGTGGCGGATCGCAAACGAAAGGAGTGGGGTAGGTCTGAGTTCGGGAAAGATATGAACTTCGATGCCATTCGCGGAGAATACATCAGCGGCAACGCGTGCGAGCTGTGGACTGTTGTTACGTGAATCAAATGCAATCGCGACCTTGATCTTTTCGCCTGTAAAGGATTTCTGCAGATAGTTAGACAGCCCCTGGGTTGCAGCGCCAACAGTATATCGGTTCATGCAATTGGAACCAATTCCCATTATCCCGCGCAGACCGCCTGTACCAAATTCCAGGCTCTTGTAGAAACTGTCGATGAGGTTTTTGGGATTCTCATCGGCGAGCAATTTCTTGATTTCTTGTTTTGCAGCGTCATCAATGGCACTGTTCAGCCATTCATTGGCTTTGGCTTTGGATTGTTCCAGCAGGTCAGTTATCATGGCAAAAGGTTATTGGTAGTCTTCCCGTTTGGGGCTAAATACGTCCAGAATCTTGCAGGGTGTTATGGCCCGGCCTGAATGCGGTACCTGTGAAGGTATGGCAAGAACAGTTCCGGGCGTCAGGCGGTAAGGTACGCCATCGAGTACGAGTTCAAATTCGCCTTCGAGAACATGTACAATCTGTTCATGGATGTGATGGTGCACGGGAAGTGTGCTTCCGCTGGCAATTTCCCAATAGGCCTGGGTGGTAAGTTCAGTGTGGATAAACCTTCCTGAGAAGCCGGGGAATACTTCCCGGAGTTTCATGTCTTTTAGTTGATACAACATCTTATTACGGTTAGAGATTTCCTCGAAGTGCCTGCTCGCGTTCAATGGATTCAAATAAGGCTTTGAAATTTCCTTTGCCGAAGGATTTGGCACCATTGCGTTCAATAATTTCGAAGAATAACGTGGGGCGATCCAATATGGGTTTGCTAAATATTTGCAGGAGATACCCCTCTTCGTCGCGATCAATCAGAATGTTCTGTTTCTTCAGTTCTTTCAGGTCTTCCTGGATCTTACCCACCCGTGCTGGTACATCTTCATAGTAACTGTCGGGCACGCGAAGAAATTCTACACCCCGCCGGCGAAGTTCACCAACCGTAAACAAAATATCATCCGTTGCAATGGCAATGTGTTGCACGCCGGGTCCTTGGTAGAAGTCAAGGTATTCTTCGATCTGGGATTTTTTCTTGCCGCTGGCGGGCTCATTGATTGGAAACTTGATATAACCATTACCATTGGCAACTACTTTAGACATCAGGGACGAGTATTCTGTCGAGATGTCGTTGTCATCAAATGTAATGAGCAGATTAAAGCCCATCACCTGCTCGTAGAAATCGACCCAATGATTCATTTTGCCCAGCTCTACGTTGCCCACACAATGATCAACATACTTCAGGCCGGTTGATTTGATTTCCGGATTGGGATCCACGGCTTTATACCCGGGCAGGAATGGTCCCCGATAGTTCTTGCGTTCCACGAAAGTGTGAAGTGTTTCCCCGTAGGTATGAATGGCGGATATGACAACTTCACCAAACTCGTCGCTGAGCCTTTTGGGTGGGAAGGCGGGATGCGCGCCCCTGGCTACCGTTTCGGCAAACGACTTAGCTGCATCATCCACCCAAAGGGCAAGTACCTTTACTCCATCTCCGTGTTGCGCGACGTGCAGGCCGATCTCACTTCCGGGTTGCAAGGCGGTGGTCAGCACGAACCTGATCTTGTCCTGTTGCAGTACATAGGAGGCCCGGTCGCGAACACCGGTTTCCGGGCCGGCATACGCCACTACCTGAAATCCAAAACAGTGCTGATAATACAATGCGGCCTGTTTGGCATTACCCACATAGAATTCAATGTGGTCGGTGCCATTAATTGGGAGGAAATCTGCAGCCATAGGAATTCATTTTTGGGCAGTCAAAATTAAGTATTCGGCACGTTTGTTTTATATCTGCATGCATTTCTCTAATCTTGGAAAAAGTTTGAAAATATGGACGTAAAGGCACTCGATAAGGCATTGCAGGAAATTGTTAAGCAACGCCAGCAGTTAGCAGCCCTGGATTATAATGACCCAAAGTACGATGACCTGGAAGAGAAACTCCATGACCTGGAAGACTCCTTTCAGGAGAGTTTTGGCGAAGAGTTGGAGGCTGCCCTTCAGGAAGTACACGATGAATACTGCCCTGACAGCGATGTGCTTGTGCCGATTGCTTACATCGCCAAGAGCTACAGTAGCCCCGCCGCAGGTAAATTTGAGGTCGCTGCAGGCGAAGGTGTCTTTGTTGAAATGGATGACTATCCTGGAAAGGATACCAAGCTGGTGCTGGTGCCGGGACCGGTTCGCATCATTTTGAACATTGGTCCTGACAAGCAGGAAACTGTTTGGACTGCCAAATAATCCAGGCCAAGCAATTCAGAACTACCTGAATCCCAATTTGCCACGTACACGCGACAACACATCGCGAGCTACCAGGCGTGCACGATTTTCACCGTCCTCCAGGATATGCTCCAGTTCCTGGGGATGTGCCATCAGGTATTGGAATCGTTCGCGTTCTGCTTTGTATCGTTCTATCAATACACTGAGTAATTCCTGTTTGGCGTGGCCGTATCCGAAATTGCCGGCGAGGTAGCGCTGCCGGAGGGCCTCGGTTTGTTCCGGAGTGGCTACCAACTTATAAATCGCAAATACATTGTCCTTGGTTGGATCCTTCGGTGCCTCTAATGGGGTACTATCTGTTACGATAGACATGACTTGCTTCTTTAATTCTTTTTCAGAAAGAAAGATATCGATGATGTTGCCATACGATTTGCTCATCTTCTGACCATCCGTTCCGGGTATGGTCATCACCTGTTCTTCGATTTGGGCTTCCGGGATCACAAAAGTTTCACCGTACTGAGCGTTGAAAGATGTGGCAATGTCCCTGCAGATCTCCAGGTGTTGTCGTTGGTCTTTGCCGACCGGAACAATGTTGGCGTCGTATAAGATGATATCACCCGTCATCAGTACCGGATAAATAAACAAGCCGGCATTCACATCCGATAACCGATCGGACTTATCCTTGAATGAATGGGCATTCGACAACATGGGAAATGGCGTGAAGCAGCTGAGGTACCAGGTTAGTTCGCACACTTCGGGTATTCTGCTTTGCCGATACAGGAGGTTGCGTTGGGTATCAAAACCAAAAGCAATCCAGGCGGCCGCTACGGCGAGGGTATTGCGCCGGCGTAGTTCGGCATCTTTGATGGTTGTGAGCGAGTGCAGGTCCGCGATAAAGAAATAGGCTTCATTGCCTGCTTGTTGAGACAACCGTATGCCAGGCTGTATCGCGCCCAATATATTACCCAGATGGGGCAGGCCGCTGCTTTGAATGCCAGTGAGAATTCTTGCCATAGTTGGTGCAAAGAAAAGAGGGTTAACCCAAATACCCTTATTTTTGAAAGGAATTTGTTCTATGAGGAAATTAATGATATGCAGTCTGATGCTCCTGTGTGGCTCCTTAATGGCCCAACAGGCAGAGCCCTTGGTCTTTCGGGAGAAGATGCACGACTTTGGTGAAGTTGACGAAGACCGCGGGGTTGTGGATTTTGAGTTTCAATTTACCAACAGCGCTTCACGGCCCATCCGTGTCATGAAAGTAGACGCGTCTTGTGGTTGTACCATCGCTGGCTGGACCAAAGATCCGGTAATGCCGGGTAAAACGGGATTGATCAAAGCCAGCTACAACCCGGCAGGTCGGCCGGGGTACTTTAATAAGACCCTTACCGTGCTTACCGATTGGGATGCAAATCCCATAATACTACAGATCAAGGGACAGGTGGTAAGTGACAAGTACAGCGCCAGTATTTCATTTCCCGTGGCCATGGGAGTCTTACGACTGAAATCAAAGGCCTTTACGATGGGGAAGGTTTACATCAATCAGTCACCCGTTTCCAGGGAGTTTCCTATCATGAATGGTGGTAGCACACCGTTGACCATTTCCTCTGTAGAGAAACCTTCGTACATGGTTGTGGATGTGCCTACGGTATTGGAACCACAGCAAAAAGGGGTGGTTCGAATAACGTATAACGGCAAGGAAAAAAATCAATACGGATACATTTCGGATAACATTGCTCTCGTTACCAACGATCCGGCCGAAGCGATCAAGTCCATTTCTGTATTTACTTCCCTTGAAGAATACTTTCCACCCATGAGTGCTGATGAAATACTCCAGGTACCCGCACTAAAGATCCAGGAGCCTGAAGTTGACCTTGGTCGATTTCGTTCGAGTGCCCAGATGGAGCGTATTATCTGGCTCAGAAATACAGGCAAACGCGATCTGGTAATTCGGTCCCTTCAGGGAAATTGTCCCTGTGTTACGGCATCCATGGAGCACATGGTCATTAAAGGCGGTGATTCAGCGGCCGTCAGACTTGTGTTTAAGCCCCAGAACAGAGCGGGTACGCAGCAGAAGGCACTTACCATTTATTCCAACGATCCCCGCAATCCGGTTCAGCGCATCGGGGTTCAGGCTTTTGTGGCTGATTGATCAGCTGAACGCCTGAATACCCGTAATGTGGTGTCCCAGAATTAGCAGGTGAATATCGTGTGTGCCTTCGTAGGTAACTACGGATTCAAGGTTTGCCATGTGACGCATGATGGGATATTCGCCGGTGATACCCATGCCGCCATGAATTTGTCTGGCTTCCCGTGCTATCTGCAATGCCATGTGAACATTGTTCCGTTTGGCCAATGAAATCTGAGGTGTAGACGCCTTGCCTTCATTCATGAGTGTGCCCAGGCGCCACACCAGCAGTTGGGCTTTGGTAATCTCAGACAGCATCTCAGCGAGTTTCTTTTGAACCAACTGAAAGGATGCAATGGGTTTGCCAAACTGAATGCGTTCGGCAGCGTAACGTCTTGCAGACTCATAGCAATCCATGGCAGCGCCCAGTGCTCCCCAGGCAATACCATAGCGGGCAGAGTCAAGGCACATAAGCGGTGCACCCAGCCCACTCTTGCCTGGCAGGAGGTTTTCTTTGGGAACCTTTACATTGTCAAATACGAGTTCGCCCGTCGTGCTTGCACGCAACGACCATTTGCCATGTGTTTCAGGCGTGCTGAACCCGGGCATGCCGCGCTCAACGATCAACCCATGAATTCTTCCCTGCTCATTTTTGGCCCACACAACGGCTACGTCTGCTTTGGGAGCATTGGATATCCACATCTTGGCACCGTTGAGGAGATAATGATCGCCCATGTCTCTGAAATTGGTGACCATGCCACCCGGATTTGATCCGTGATCAGGTTCGGTGAGGCCAAAGCAACCGAGCCACTCACCAGAACCCAGTTTGGGGAGGTACTTCTTGCGTTGTGCTTCGCTGCCAAATTTATAGATGGGATACATGACCAGTGAGCCTTGCACAGAAGCCGTGGAGCGCATACCCGAATCTCCACGTTCGATTTCCTGCATCAGGATACCGTAGGAGATATAGTCGAGTCCGCCGCCGCCATATTCTACAGGGATGGTGGGACCAAAGGCGCCGATGTCACCGAATTTCTTTACGATTTCGTAAGGGAAGTGAGCACGTTGGGCCCAATCTTCGATGTAGGGGGAGATTTCCTTTTTAACAAAATCACGAATCGAACCACGAATCAGTTTGTGTTCCTCTGTCAATAGTCCATCAATTTGATAGAAGTCCGGATGATCATAAACATCCTGTTTGAGTGATTTTTTTGGCGACGAACCGGCGTGCGAGACTGATGACATACTATTTCTTTATTTTGCTTCAAAAATACGGAAAATGGATTCGAGTTCCGACCCCAACCTGCAAGACCTTTTGGCCAAGTTGCAACAGAAGTACGCTGTTATGGGACAGGATATGTCTTCATACCTCGATGGCCTCCTTCACGCCGACTACCTTACCTATTGGGATTATATCCATCTGGATACCCTGCTTAGTTTGCAGAATCCAAAGACGCGCTTTCCGGATGAGCGGGTATTTATTATTTATCATCAGATCACTGAGCTCTATTTTAACCTTATCCTGTGGGAGATCGAGCAAATCGTTTCACATCCTTCCCTGAACAAAGCCTTTCTGGTGGCCAGGCTGGATCGCATCAACCGCTATCTCAAACATCTTTCTGACTCATTTGATATCATGACCGAAGGCATGGAGCGGGAGCAGTTTCTCAAATTCCGCATGTCGCTATTGCCTGCCAGCGGGTTTCAATCAGCCCAATACCGAATGATTGAGATTGCATCCACAGACTTGATTAACCTGGTGGATATCAATAACAGATCATCCATGTCCAGGTCCAGCGTTCAGGAACAGGTAGAGAAACTCTATTGGCGAAGTGGGGCTACGGAACTGGCTTCTGGCAAAAAGACGCTTACGCTCCAACAGTTTGAAGAGAAGTATATCAATCAGTTTCTGGACATGGGGGAGCGCTATCGAGGCAAGAACCTGCTTCGACTCTATCTACAGCATTTTGCGGGAGATACGGATGTGATCG
The DNA here is from genome assembly GCA_044223085.1 of Cyclobacteriaceae bacterium. Taxonomy (GTDB): domain Bacteria; phylum Bacteroidota; class Bacteroidia; order Cytophagales; family Cyclobacteriaceae; genus ELB16-189. The sequence continues at coordinate 6,958 of JBGAMI010000054.1, read as the reverse complement.
AAAGGCTCAGGGAATTTGATGCCCTGGCCAATGTGTATTGGCCATTGGCGCACATGCGCTCTGCCGGAAGGTACCTGCATAGAGATCCGGAAGATATAAAGGCTACCGGAGGAACGAACTGGCAGAAATACCTGCCACCGCGTTTTCAGAAGATCATATTTTTCCCTGAGTTGTGGAGTGAACAAGAGAAATCTGAGTGGGGGAAGGCCGGGGTTGAGCGTGCCCTGCAAACAGGACAATGACAATTTTGTACCTTTGGCACTCAAAGGTTTTCCTGTGAAATACTTGTTTGTAGTCCTTGCCGGCTTGATGCTGGTCCGCCCGGGCCATGCACAAACCTTTACCCGGTACTATGACAAGGAAAAGAAAAACATCAAAGAGATTTATCAGGTTAAGGACACCATCCAGAACATTGCGCATGGTCGTTATGTGTCCTATTTTCTGAATGGAGGAATTGAGTCAAAGGGACAATTTGTCAATAACGAAACGTCTGGTGTTTGGGAGTTTTTTTATGAGACCGGAAATGTAAAGATGAGGGGTATCGTCCGTCAGAATTCCAACTACGGACATTGGGAATACTTCTTTGAGAATGGGGTGAAGAACATGGAAGGAACGGTGAATGGCAAGAACAAGGAAGGAGAATGGAAAATTTACTACGAAAGCGGAGAACTCCGTGAAATGGGGAGTTATATAGCCAACAAGCGCACAGGCATTTGGCATACGTATTTTGAAGATGGCACCCTTCGCGGTGAGATTGAATATGCCGATGACCATGGTCGCTTCACGGAGTATTACCACGATGGAAAAGTATTTGCCGAAGGGCCGCGTGCCGGTAGCCGGAATGTTGGCCATTGGCGTTTCTTCGCCGACGACGGTACACTTCAGAGTGAGGGTGAATACAACAATGGATCAAAGTCAGGTGCCTGGACCAATTATTTTCCTTCCGGTAAGAAATCAGCAGAAGGCACCTATGAGAATGATGTTCCTGTAGGTGCATGGACGTATTACTTTGAAGATGGGGCAGTAAGTTCTTCGGGTACATTCATCTCCGGAAAGAAGAACGGGTATTGGAGCAGTTTTAATAAAGACGGTAGTGTTAAAAGTGAAATAACCTATAACAACGGATCAGGAGAATATCGCGAATACTACCCGGGAAAGAAGCTCAAGGTAAAAGGCATTATTACCTTAGCCGATCGACAGGGAAAGTGGCAATATTTTGCATCTGATGGTAAGTTGGAAGGGGAATGCGACTATGTCGATGGTAAAGGCATGTATAAAGGCTACTATTCCAGCGGAACCCTGCAAACCAAGGGGCCCATGGAAAATGATTTACGGGTAGGTACCTGGGAGTTGTTTGAGCCGGATGGCACCCTGTCGGGCTATTACAAGCCGGTGTATGAGAATAATAAGCTGGCTGGAGAAATTAATTCACTAATCAATAAAAACAGAAGCACAACAACTGCTGTTTCGAAGAATGCCAGGAGGAAAGGCTTCTATTATTTCAGGCCCCGCTTTCCGGAATATCGGAGTGTAATTATCGCAGGTAATCCGATGCTCACATTTTTGGGGCGCATGCCATTGGGGATTGAGTTTTATAACCAGGGCCGTCTGGGTCATGAGTTTGAATTCGAGGGTATCCGCTCGCCATTCTTCACGGCAGATCTCGAAGTACCTCAGGGCAAGACTTTTCAACGCGGTTACAGTATCGCTCTCAAGCAAAAGTTCTATAACCCGCTGAAGACGGGCATGTGGTATTTTGGTCATGAAGTCAGGCTCACCAACATTGGATATTACAACAATGTCAGTTTTGTGAACTCGCCTTCAACGCTGATCACGGCTAATGCCAACGAGCAACGGGCCGCCTATGGCGTCATGCTGGGCGCGCGACTCATGCAGAAAAGCAACGGCGACGGATTTACCATTGATGCCGTGATTGGATATGATATCGGCTATCGTGTATTCGATGTTGAGCCCATTTTTAAGGACGTGTTTTCCAGTGTCAACCAGAACCATTTCTCCACCACGTTCAGGTTTGGTTTGAATTTTGGATATTCGCTTTCGTTTGACGGTCGATAAAATTCTAAACTTCATTTAAGGGCTAACTGCCTTTCATGATGCCCCAGCAACAAGAACTTGTACTTACGCCTGCCGAAGCTTTTGATCTGGTACTGTATCAACGTGCGTTGGAGGAAAAACTGGGTCTATCCGCTACAGGACAAGCATTCAGGCTGGTGAAGCGTTCCATCGATGCGCGGGGTCGCCAGGTGGTTGTGCGCCTCCTGGGTGAGGTGGTATCCCGGGATGAGGCCCAACAGAAGCTTACTTACAATCCAGACTATCAGGATGTTAGTGGGAAACCTCGTGTCGTTATTGTAGGGGCTGGTCCGGCAGGACTATTTGCGGCTTTACAATTAATTGAGGCTGGACTCAAACCGGTGGTGGTTGAACGGGGAAAAGACGTGCGTGCCAGGCGACGAGACATCGCTGCGATTAACAAGGATCATATCGTTGATCCGGATTCCAATTATTGCTTTGGTGAAGGTGGCGCAGGTACTTACTCAGATGGAAAGCTATACACACGCTCTACGAAACGGGGCGATGTACGACGCATTCTCGAGATACTGGTAACGCACGGAGCGACCCCTGAGATACTGTATGATGCACATCCACACATTGGCACGAATAAGCTCCCGGCGGTGGTATCCGCCATACGTGAACGAATACTTGCAGCGGGTGGTGAAATACATTTTGGTACCTGGGTCGTTGATCTGATTATTCGAAACGAACACCTGGTGGGTGTGACCGGCCACCGGGGCGAAGAGATATCTGGTGAAGCCGTCATCCTGGCCACGGGGCACTCGGCGAGGGATATCTACGAATTGTTGGATCGCCGCAAGGTATACCTTGAAGTGAAGCCGTTTGCTATCGGGGTGCGCGTGGAGCATGCGCAGGGGTTGATCGACAGGGTACAATATCACAGCGAAGATCGTGGCTTGCTTCCGGCGGCTTCTTATTCGTTGGTCCATCAGGCCACCCTGGGAAAAGAACAGCGCGGCGTTTTCTCCTTCTGTATGTGCCCCGGTGGTTTTATTGTACCTGCTGCAACTGCACCTGGGGAAGTAGTGGTAAACGGTATGAGTCCTTCAAGACGGGATTCGCGCTTTGCCAATTCGGGTATTGTAACTTCCGTTGATGCACGGGATTTCAAAGGCTATGAAAGATATGGCGCACTTGCGGGCTTAGCGTTTCAGCGTGACATCGAGCAGGCGGCATGCAGGATGGCTGGCAACAAGCAATTTGCTCCGGCACAGTTACTGGAAGATTTTGTCCGTGGCAAGGTGTCTTCTTCGTTGCTGGATTGTTCTTATCAACCCGGGCTGGTTTCAGCAGATGTAGGTGAGGTCTTTCCCCGACAGGTTAGTGAAGCATTGCGTCAGGGGTTCAAGAACTTCGGAACCAAAGTAAAAGGATATTTGTCTAATGAGGCACAGGTGCTTGGTGTAGAGAGTCGTACTTCATCTCCGGTTAGAATTCCCAGAGATAATCAAAGCCTGGAACATCCCCGGTTAAAAGGGCTATATCCTTGCGGAGAAGGAGCAGGATTTGCGGGCGGTATCGTTTCTGCGGCCATGGATGGTGAGCGTTGTGCTCAGGCCGTGATCAGTAAGTTAAAGGGATAAGATGATGGTTGACACAAAATTGAAAGATAAGCGGACGGTTGTTGTCGGAGCATCACCCAACCCTTCGCGGTATGCCTATTTGGCGGCGGAGATGCTGACCCAGGGCGGATATGAAATGATTCCGGTTGGCATAAAAAAAGGAGAGGTGTTTGGAAAAATGATCCAGGATATTCGCTCCAGACCCAGAATTGATGGGGTGCACACGATCACACTTTATATCGGTCCTGACCATCAACCCGAGTGGTATGAATACCTCCTGGGCCTGAAACCAAAGCGGATCATATTCAATCCAGGTACCGAGAACGAGCCATTCATGAAAATGGCTGCCGACGCGGGCATTGAAGTAACTGTTGCCTGCACCCTGGTGATGCTGCGGACTAAACAATATTAGCGGCGTTGAATATTTAAGGTGCCGGGTACTTGGCGATAGCGCTCAGGCATACAATCTTCCACTTGCCATCTTTGTCCTTTTCCAACACGCGAACTTCGGAAGTGATATCGTGGTCGAGTTCGTCAATAACTTTTTGAATAAACCGCACATATGCTCCTTTGCCGTAGATGCGAATCTCCAGCCACTCCCGTTCAATCTTAGACTTGGATGGTTTTGCAGTAACAAAGTACTCTTCAAAGTTCTTTTGGATGTTGGCCGTTCCTTCCACAAAGCTCCCGCCGGTCGAATCGGAGTAAGACCAATACGTATAGCCCGACTGCAACCAAAATGATTGCCATGCTTTCTTGTCGACGCCAAAGAAGGCCGTTGTCTCACGTTCAATAACACTCTTGACTGCATCTTTATCACCTTGTGCAGCAACCGGTACCGCAGTACCTAGTAAGACCAGTAACGTCAGTATAAGCGGGTTTGTTTTCATGATGGGGTATGGGTTGGTAGCAGTAGAAATGTAGTGAAATTGGGCCAAAATCCTGATATTTTGACCGCTTTTTATTTGATCGAGGTTTCCAGTGCCTGGTGCATTTGCGAGGTTGAACGCGCGAAATTATATGACAAAAGTCATGTTGATCTTAGAATGCGGAGGTGTAGCTTTAGGGTATTATCAATCAAAACTATCTCCCTATGGCCAAGGACGACAAAATTATTAAATACAAAGATCTCCTGGTGAAGCCAGGTAAGAAGATTAAGCTCAAGGATTTCTCTACCAAGTATGAGGGCAAGAACCTCAACAAGCAGGAGGCTGAGCAGATACTGGAGAACAGCCGCAAGAAATTGGCCGAGATTCAGGATGAGTTGTACGCCCACAATCAGTACAGTGTGCTGATCATCTTCCAGGCAATGGATGCGGCCGGAAAGGACGGAGCCGTGAAACACATCATGTCTGGATTTAATCCGCTGGGCGTTAAAGTATATAGTTTCAAGGCCCCCAATTCGGTAGAACTTGACCATGACTATTTCTGGAGACATCAACTGTGCTTGCCGGCACGCGGGGAGATAGCTATTCACAACCGCTCACATTATGAGAATGTGTTGGTGACTAAAGTACATCCAAGCTATATCCTGAATGAGAATATTCCCGGTGTCGACTCTATGAAGAAAGTTGATGACAAGTTCTGGGACATGCGCTACAAGCAGATTCGTCGTTTTGAAAAGAACCTGACAGAAAATGGCATGATCATCATGAAGTTCTTCCTGCATGTGTCCAAGAAGGAGCAGAAGAATCGCTTCCTGGAGCGCATTGACGACCCTACCAAGAACTGGAAATTCTCCCTCAGTGACCTGAAGGAGCGTGCCTACTGGGATCAGTACCAGGACACTTATTCAGAAGTGCTCAGCGAAACGTCGGAAGATCATGCGCCCTGGTTTGTGATTCCTGCCGACGACAAGTGGTATGCCCGCCTCGCGATCGCCTCTGTGATACACCAGGAATTTGCCAAGTTGAAGATGAATTATCCCATTGTCAGCGAGGCACAGAAGGCTGAATTGCAGAAAGCCAAGGTGCAATTAATGGCCGAGGACGACGACAAAAAGAAGAAATCAGGCAAGTCCTCAGGGGGTGCCAGGAAGGCCTCCAAAAAGAGCGAATAAATACCCCGTTTTCGGCCTGGTTTGAGGGTCGATCCGGCAGTAATTCAGGAAGGGATTTTGGGCAACCGAAATTCCTTCTTTTTTTGCCAAAAAATGACTTTTTACCACTGGAAACGCTTATTTTTACCGATTGTAAAACAGCAAAATGAGCGAACAAAAGGGAAAGAAGGCCTCTGACTATTCGGCCAGTAATATTCAGGTATTAGAGGGCTTGGAAGCGGTGCGAAAGCGCCCCGCGATGTATATCGGTGACGTTAGTGTACGGGGCCTGCACCACCTCGTTTGGGAGGTGGTTGACAACTCGATTGACGAGGCCCTGGCAGGCTATTGTGACGAAATCAAGGTTACCGTCAATACCAACAATTCAATCAAGGTGGAGGACAACGGCCGGGGTATTCCGACCGATATGCACGAAAAGGAGAAGCGTTCGGCGTTGGAGGTTGTAATGACTGTGCTTCACGCCGGTGGCAAGTTCGATAAGGACACCTATAAAGTATCCGGGGGACTTCACGGCGTTGGGGTTTCCTGTGTGAACGCCCTTTCAGAGCACCTGAAGGCAACCGTACACCGCGATGGAAAGCTATTTGAACAGGAATATAAGCGCGGCGTTCCTGTGCAGCCGGTAAAACAGATAGGCACATCGAATCTCCGAGGCACGACGATTGAGTTCAAACCCGACTTTGAGATATTCCCGGTACTGGAGTACAACTATGTCACCATCTCTACGCGCCTCCGGGAGTTGTCATTCCTGAATCCCGGCATAAAGATCCACCTGACAGACCTTCGTGATATCAATGATAAAGGGGAACCCCGTCAGGATACTTTCTTCTCGGAAGGCGGATTGCGGGAGTTTGTTCAATACATGGATGGATCCAGGGAAAAACTGATACCTGAACCCATTTATGTGGAAAACCTGAAAACAAGCACTCCGGTTCAGGTTGCCTTGAGCTATAATACTTCGTTCAGCGAGAACCTGGTGTCGTATGTAAACAACATCAACACGCATGAGGGAGGTACCCATGTGGCCGGTTTTCGCCGGGCTTTGACCAGAACCCTGAAAGCTTATGCTGACAAGTCTGGCTTGCTTGAGAAGGCAAAGATCGAGATCAGTGGCGATGACTTCCGCGAAGGACTTACAGCCGTTATTTCCGTAAAGGTGGCCGAACCTCAGTTTGAAGGACAGACCAAGACCAAGTTGGGTAACTCAGACGTCATGGGTGCTGTCGATACGGCCGTGGGC
>JBGAMI010000053.1:0-22748 GCA_044223085.1 Cyclobacteriaceae bacterium | reverse complement strand
TTATCATATGATTCAACATCATAGTCTTTGAAGAATTTGTCCTGAAGAATTTTCAGTTCTTCAACACATTTCTCTGAGAAGTTGTCGTAAGTCGTATTGTCCAATGGTTACAGTTAAAAAATTACGCCTAACTTCTGTGTGTTTATGCAGTGCGAGCATTAGGAGGGCTTAAGAATGAAGTCCTGATAGTCCACCTTTATTCTTTGTTTAATATCCTTTTTTTGTCAACTATGCCCGTAAAGTTATACAGCCAAAAAAGGTAACGTTCCTTTTCAAGCTCAACCGAGTCGCAGCTGAAACTTGTATAACCAAATCTTATGAATTCGTTGTTTACTTTTTTTAAGATCTCCATTGTCCCACGGTTTTTCTTCAATGAGTCTCCACTATTTATCCTGTCAAATAAACCTGAATAGTCACCATGCAGGTAAATCTTTTCAATGCTGTCCTGGTAATTTCTTAATTCTGCAATTGGAGTTGAGTGATTTGATTTGTCCAAATACTTACTAATTACAACTCCTTCAAACTCAATTTGTCGGAAGTCCTCTCCATATAAACAATTCGTATAGTTAACACTTGGTACATTAAAGTAAACCGCTGTGAAAAACAGTCCGAAGAATACTATTCCTTTTTGTGTCTTTGTCAGTCGTCTCATTTAATGTATCATCACGAAGGCTTACCGCTAACAACTGTCTAGGAAATGAAAATACCGAATATCAATACTCTACTCCAAAAATGCACCACAACTGCGCGGATTTCCATACCTACAAAGACGTACCGCTCCTAAAAGAGGCACATAGAGACCCTAAACAAGGCCTATACAAACTGCGCTTTTAGCTGAAGAACCCCCATGTCCCGATGGCCATCGGGACATGGGGATTCGAACTCGCCTGCGTAGGACTCCTGCGAGCAGGCCTTTGTCCAATACCTGGAACATGGAAGCGTCCAGTAGCTATCGGGACCAGCCAAATAATGAGGATAAAGTAAAAAGAGCCTCAACTTTCGATGAGGCTCTTCAATCAGTGGAGAATAACGGATTCGAACCGATGACCTCTTCCATGCCATGGAAGCGCTCTAGCCAGCTGAGCTAATCCCCCAGATAATGCAAACCTGGTCTTCACCAGATCATTTTGCGGAGTGCAAATATATTTCAAAATGTCTTCCCCGCAAACCACCGGAGGCTCCAAAAAAAGGGCCACCCATGAGGCGGCCCTGAACTCTAGTCTAACCTGTATTACTGTGCCCGGGTACCTTTCAGCGGGAAGGAACCAAACTGGCCCATGGTCATGTTTCCGGTCATGGTATTGCCCTCAACAATGGCCTTGATGCTCAGCGTAGCTGAATTTCCACCGAAGTTCACCTCGTAGGTGCAATTCAATTCGTTGCCGTTAACGGTCACTGTCTTCAGTGGCGTTTCACGGTTGTTGCGTGAACTGATGATCTTGCCGCTGTAGTTCTCACCTTCCTTGGTGATGATGAGTGTGCCGCCACCTCCCTGCGGCGACTCCACGGTATATGTCCAGGTGCCTTCGGCTTTAATCACGGCTGCGGGATCTGCTGCCTTGGTTACTACCGGACTGGTTGTTGTCGCTGCCGGACGGAAGCCACCCGCTGCACCACCTGTGCGTTGGCTGCCACCGCCTCCACCCATGGCCGGCTGATCGCCACCACCCGCGCCACCACCGTCACCACCTTCTTTCATATCATCATTCTCGACCGACTTCTTCCGGCGACGGGGAGCATCAAAGCTCATCTTTCCTATCCGGTAACTGAAGGTCACTTTGAAACTCATCAGGTGCATTTCGTTCACACTCTGTTGGGATATGATCGGTGACTCCAGGCTCGAACGAACTTTCATCGCCGGGGTGAAGAACTGATCCACACCCAGTCCGAGACTTCCCTTTTTGTTGGCAAAGTCTTTCTTGATGCTCATGCTGTACATGTAGAACGTACCCTGAAAACCTTGCAACTGTACCTGACGTCCCCGGTAGAAACTGAAGAACTGCAGACCATAACCATTCTTGAGAGCATAGTTTCCAAAGAAACGGAAGCTGGCCACCCATCCCTGGTTTGCTGCATTGTACAGCGGATTGGGATCGTTGTTGTTCAATACGGCATAGTACACATCAGAGCCACCGTTCAAGGTGAGTTTACTGGCGATGTTCACACCTGCAAACACACTGCCTCCGTATGCATTCTCACTACCGATGTTTCGATAGGTGGTGCGAATGGTATCCGGATCGGTGGGCACGTTGCCGATAACGTCGCGCACACTCTGGATGGCATTATTGGTGTTACGCACAAACGTGGAGAAGTTCAGGCTGGTGGACTTCACAAATGTGCTGTATGACAATTCATAGTTGTTCGTGTATTCAGGACCAAGGCTCGGGTTACCGATACTCATGGAGTAAGGGTTGGATGCCTGGATGTTGGGGTTCAGGAACTGAATCGAAGGCCGCTGTATCCGTCGGTTATAGGCAACCTTCAGGGTCCCGCCACTGGTTAGTTTCTTCGAGAAGTTGATGCTTGGCACGAGCACCCCGTAGGAGGGGATCACCACCGGACCTTTTTCCGTAGCGAAATTGGCATTGATGGTGGTGTATTCGTAGCGTGTGCCTGCCTTGAGGCTGTATCCTGATTTTAGCGCCAGCGTGTAAGACAGGTATCCGGCCGTAATGTTCTGATTGTAGCTGAAGATGTTGGCCAGGTTGCTGTTGGCGGTTGGAACATAATCGCCGTTGGCACCGACAGCATTGAAGTACTTGTAATCGCTGTTCACCTTACGGTTAATGTTCTTGCCACCAAACTCAAGGATCTGGGTGGTGCCGATTGGAGTTTGGTAATCGGCCTGAACCGTAAACTCTTCATTGTAGCTTCGGTTCTCATTCTTGAGGCGGCTGAGGATGCTCAGGTCGGACTCATTCAGGATGGAGTTGACAAAGTCATTGGTCCGGTTGTTACGGCTGTACAACGTCAACACGTTAAACTCCTGCTGCGGCTTTTTGAAGGTGTGGGAATAGTTCAAGCTGGCGTCGACCGTACCGGATTGATCGGTAGTGTTGACATTGCGAAGGCTGCTGCTGGTGAGGAATCCACCCTGATAGATCTGGCTTGTAAGGTTATCCTGGTAGTTATTGCCACCACGGGTTCCATACTTCACCGATGCGGTGAGGGAATTATTTTTGTCAATATCATAGTCCCAGCCAAAGGTGGTGTTCCCAAACAGGTTCTGGCTGCGGGTATCCGCCTGTTGCAGGGTGTTGGTTTCCTGAGTTCCACCGCCCGGAAGGGTGGAAGTTGTAGTTTGGTTGTTGCTGAATTTTCCGGTGATGTTATACCCGGCGCGGCCAAACCCACCCAGTGAGAAACCCATTTTGCCATTGCGGTAGCTGCCGTTCAGGCCGAGGTTCGTACCCCTGTAACCCGATGAGCCATCCACGTTGAGGGTAAGGCCCTGCAGGTTGTTCTTTTTGGTGATGATATTGATGATACCTGCCGAACCTTCAGCATCATACTTTGCAGAAGGGGAGGTAATTACTTCCACAGTTTTGATCTGGTCGGCCGGAATCTGCTTTAAGGCATCAGCCACACTGCTTGCGGCGATGGTGGATGGTTTGTTGTTGATGAGGACCTTGATGTTCTGGTTGCCACGCAACGATACGTTACCATCCATGTCCACAGACAGCATGGGAACCCGCTTCAGTACGTCGGTCGCATCACCACCCTTGCTGGTTTGATCATTTTCTGCATTGTAAACCGTGCGGTCTACTTTCTCTTCTACCAGCACGCGTTGACCTTCTACCGTCACCGCTTCCAGTTCTTTGCTGGACGTGGCCAATTTCAGCGCGCCAAGTTCAACGCTGGATTTCTTATCGCTGATGACCACATTAGAAACCACGATGTTCTCATAGCCAATAAAGGAGATGATGATCTGATACGTGCCGTTGGGAATTTTTGCGATGGTGAATTTTCCCTTGTCATCGCAGATAGATCCATTGATGGGCTTGGTGGTATTGGGCAACACGAGGGCTACGGTCGCAAATTCGACCGGTGCCTGGGTCGATGCGTCGATTACCGTACCTGAAATTTTTCCATTGGCCTTTACTGCAGTTTGGGCCAATGCACCGGAAGAAATCAATCCCGAGAAAATCAACAATACAATACTTAGTTTCTTCATTTTATTAGTTAAGAATATCATTACGCTACTCACTTTCTTTAGACAACACCGGATGGCCTTCTATTCCGGCCAAACGGCAAATCTTTTCTCAAGTCCTTAAACCGGAAATTGGCCTGCAGGTTAGCCCGTACATACAGACTATTGACCGCTTACCACGATGCCGGCTAAAAAAATTGGACGCAAAGGTAACGTAAAGCCAGAAACTGACTTGTTGAATTTTGTGAACGGCGCCTGACTATGCGCCTAAAGGCGTAGGATGGCCTTATTTCACCGAATCACTTCAAATGGGCTATCGGCCACCGCCCGGGCAATGCTTCCGAAGGAACGCCGTGTACAGGGAGTTCAGGTGTTTTCGGGTGCCTTCGCCCTCAAAGATTCCGTGGCTTCGATTGGGGTAGGCCATCATCTGAAACTGCTTGTTGTATTTGATGAGTTCGTTGATCAACATTTCGGCATTGTTGTAGTGTACGTTGTCGTCACCGGTGCCGTGGATATACAACAGGTTGCCCTTTAGATTTTTTGCATGGGTAACGGGTGACCCGTCCAGGATGTCCTGGAGGTTCTCCTGAGGCAAGCCCATATATCGCTCCTGATAGATGTTGTCGTAGGTCAACTGATTGGCCACTGCAGCGATGGCAATACCCGTCTGGTAAATATCCGGATATTGAAACAAGAGGTTCAGGGTGGTTGAGCCACCACCACTCCAGCCCCAAACTGCAATACGGTCTTTGTCGACAAACGGCATCTTCAGTACTTCTTTGGCACCCATAGCCTGATCGCGGATGTTGATTCTGCCGATTTGCCGGTAAATGCTCTTACGCCACGCACGTCCTTTCGGACCAGGTGTGCCACGTCCATCCAATGACATGTAGACGTATCCTTCGTCCGCCATATTGCCATCGAATAACCTGTTCATACCAATGCCCCAACGATCAACAACAGTTTGGGATGCGGGTTCTGTATAGACTTCAAACACAACCGGATATTTTTTAGACGGATCAAAGCCAGTGGGTTTTACCATCCAGCCGTCAAGCGTTATGCCATCAACTGTTGTTACCTGAAAGAACTCAACCCGCTTTTCGACCTGTGCCTTGGACAAGCGGGCCTGAATGCTCTCTTCCGGCTTCAGGGCCTTATGGTCCTTTAATTGGATCAACTCCATCAGGGGCCGCGTAAATGAATTGGAAAAATTATGAATGGCAAACTGGCCTGTTGGGGATACATCATATCCATGACGTCCGTTCAGGCCGGCCGGTGTTACGCGTTCTGGTTTGCCTTTACCATCCAGGCGGGTTTTGTATAAGTACGATTGTGTGGCGTTGTCGGGAGAAGCCATGAAATAGACGGTGTTCGACTTTTCATCGGCAGCCAAAAAATCAATTACATCAAAGTTTCCCGTTGTGATCAGCTTTTCTTTGCCATCAATGCCTATGCGATAGAGGTTGGCCCATCCATCCTTTTCGCTCATCCACAAAAACTCTTTCTTGTTGTTCAGCCACACAAACGGATGGCGGAAGTCTACATCGCGACTGCTGCCAACGAAACTGAACAACTCAATCCAGGCAGCGTCCTGTTCATGATAAATTTCACGGGCATTGCCGGTACGCGTATCACACGCATAGATGCGGCTCTCGTTTTGTTTGCGATTCAATTGCTGGACGAACACTTCGTTGGCCGAATGCCATTCGAGCCGGGGCAGGTAGTTCTGCTGCGGATCGCCCGGAATTTTCAGCCACGTGGTTTCACCGGTGGCGATGGACAGGATGCCGATGCGAGTTGGAGATGGTGGTTGGCCGATGGTGGGGTATTCAACAGGCACAATCCGGGAATATGCGGAATCTGTGGTGTTGATCATGTAATAGTCGCGGATCTTGTTAGCATCCACCTGCCAATAGGAAATATGTTGTCCGTCAGGGCTCCACAGGAATCCATCGCGGCAAGACAACTCCTCTTCATACACCCAGTCGAATGTGCCATTGAACAATTTGCGTCCGCGGCCTGAGGTGAGGGCCTTTACTTCTCCGGTAGCCAGCGTCTCCAGGTACAGATTTTGTTCGCTGACATACGCCACGCGTGAGGCATCAGGTGAGAACTTGGCGAACATTAAAGAGGAGGCCGGCCGTCCGCTGCCCAGGCGTTGTAGTTTTTTTGTTGGAAGGTCGACTACCCAGTAGTCGCCTTTGGAATTGAGACGCCAAACACGCGCAGTGTTGGTGAACACCAATAGTTTTTGCTGATCGTCGGAGAAAACGAAATGCTCAATCTTAAGTGGGTTGGTTTGCCCCGCCGGGGTGAGGTCAGCCTTCGACAAGATGGTAGCTGATGTTGCGGCGGGCAGGGTGATCTGCACCAGTTCACCGTCTTTTACCGAGAAGTATCCATTGCCATCCCGGGTCCAGCGCATCGTTCCCTGCGACAGGGCGGCGAGGGTGGAGGCCATCAGCATGAGGACGACGAGCAGTGATTTTATTTGGTGCTTGATCATGGTAACGTTAGTTTATTTGGCGGGCGAGCCGCAAAGTAAGAATTAGGGCAGGATTTCGTCAAGCGGGGGCCGTGTGGACTTTAAACCGTACCTTTGCGGCCTTAACTATTATTATCCATTAATGAAATCATTTGAAGACCTGGGTTTATCGCCCGGATTAATCCAGTCGGTGCAGTTGCTCGGCTTTGAGACACCTACCCCGATTCAAGAACAGGCGATTCCAGTCCTTCTGAAGGGAACAGGAGATTTTGTAGGGCTGGCCCAAACGGGCACCGGTAAGACCGCAGCCTTTGGCCTTCCGCTCCTTGACCTGATCGACGACCAGAGCAAATCCACACAGGCCCTCGTGCTGGCCCCCACCCGTGAGTTGGGCATGCAGATCACCAGCGACCTGGAGACCTTTACTGAAAAGTTCAAGCACTTCAATATCGTTGCCGTTTACGGTGGCGCCAGCATCAGCGAGCAGATCCGCAAGGTGAAGCGCGGTGCACAAGTCATTGTAGCCACGCCGGGTCGTCTGATTGACCTCATCGACCGCAAGGCCATCAACCTGAGTACCGTTCGTTTTGTCATCCTCGACGAAGCAGATGAGATGCTCAACATGGGCTTTAAGGAAGACATCGACAATATCCTTTCACATACACCGTCCGAAAAGAAGACCTGGTTGTTCTCAGCCACCATGCCCCGCGAAGTACGGGCCATCATGAAGAATTACATGACGGATCCGTTTGAATTGTCGGTAGGTGAACGTCACACCGGCAACGTCAACATCGAACACCGCTTTGTGTTGGTACAGGAGCGTGATAAATACCTTGCGCTGAAGCGCATTCTTGATTTTAACCCGGAGATTTTCGGATTGATATTTTGTCGTACCCGCATCGACACCCAGCGCGTGGCAGAGATGCTGATCAAAGACGGATACAATGCTGATTCTTTGCATGGTGACCTGACGCAACAGCAACGCGACCGCGTGATGATGAAGTTCAGGGATCGTGCCCTGCAGATTTTGGTAGCTACCGATGTGGCTGCACGGGGTATCGACGTGGAGGACATAACACACGTCATTCACCTCAACATGCCCGATGAGATGGAATTTTATACACACCGCAGCGGACGTACGGCCCGTGCCGGTAAGAAGGGAATCTCTATTGCGTTGGTGAGCCGTAACGAAGTGGGAAGGGTGAAGCAGGTCGAGAAGGCCATGAAGATCCCGATGAAGAAGATGAAAGTACCGACCGGTGCAGAAGTTTGCCAGAAGCAGTTGCTGGCGTTGATGCACAAGGTGCGCGAAGTGAAGGTGAATGAAGAAGAGATGGAGGCCTTGTTGCCTGCAGTCTATGAAGAGTTGTCAGCGTTGACCAAACAGGAACTGATCAAGCGTTTTGCATCGCTGGAGTTCAACCGCTTCCTGGACTATTACCGCAATGCCCCTGACCTCAACGTAGAAGGGCCCCGTGACAATGGCGGCCGTGAGGAACGGTACCCGAGCGGAACCCGTTTCTTTATCAACGTGGGCAAGATGGACGGACTCGACAAGTCGGGCATCCTCGAATTTATTGACGAATACACCGGTCTGGAGAAGCGCGACATCGGTCAGATCAACCTGAAGGGTGCTTACTCTTTCTTTGAAGTGCAGAAGCAGAATGTGGACCGCGTTGTGAACGGCTTTCAGAATATTGAGTGGCAGGGCCGGCAGGTGCGGGTAGAAATCACCGATAGCAAGTCCACCGATGGTGGTGAGCGTCCTGAAGGACCCCGTCGGGACGATGGTCCGCGTGCCAAGAAGCGCGTTTATCCGGATAAGAAGTTTGTAGGGAATGGCAAGAAGAAGTTTCAGAAGAAGTGGCGTTAGTCCACAATATCACTGACCTGAATTTGCTGATCATTTGCTGACAACCACAGGGTTTGTCAGAGACGGTAATCATCACGCCTCCGGGCGTGTTGTTTACCGGTCATATTTTTGTAATTTTTCCGCTTGTTAATGGACCCCCTCCATGGCTAAACTGAAGAATATCATTAAGCAACTTTCCGAGAAGGATTTCACGGCCATCTACGATTCCTTAATCAATGGCAATGCTGAGAAATCTGCGTACCTGCTCAAGGCGATGCGGGAACGGCAGCTGTCTGAGAACAAGGTGATGGTAGAACTGGAGATCAATGCGAACGCCTACTATACCATGCGCTCGCGGCTCAGCCAGAAGATTGAGGAGTACCTGGTGCAGCAAATGGAAAGTCCACGGACGGACCTGCTGCGCAAAGTGGCCAATATCAATGAGGTGTTCTTTACCAAGAAAAAGACCATCGCCATCGCCATGCTCCGCAAACTCGAGAAAGAGTTAATGGAGGCCGACCTGGTAGGCGAATTGCCAACCATTTACAAGCTGCTCAAGAAGCTCCACATCCATACCCCGGACTACTTTCAGTATTCCCAGATGTACAACCGCCATGTGGCGTATACCCTGGCGGTAGACAAGGCCGAGGATGTGCTCGCCGACTACTTCAAGAAGTACGGCAATTACTTTCTCACCGGCGATGCGACGGAGAAACTCAGCCTTGAACTCCTGACCAAGGAGATGCACAGCATTTCTAACCTGTACGAATCTCACAGGCTGTATGTGTACAAGAGTTGTATCATCGTTTTTCACCGCCTCTTTGTGGAGAAGGAAGAAAACCTCCAGCAGGATGAAGAATCCATTGAGGATATTTTCAAGCGGGTGCAGGATATATTCAGTACCTACAACATGGATCCGGTGTACTACCACCTCAACCTGTTGTTCGAATTCCTCAAGCTGGAATACTATAACCACTACAAGGTGTACCGGCAGGCTGAGCGTTATTTCGAGGAAGTAAACGATGCCGCCTCCAACCTGTTAATCAACTATCCGTACTACACGTTCGCTGTGCAGTTTCTGATTTCCAAGTTTGAGCGCGCCCTGCGTTTGGGCACGGAAGCAGAGTTGTATGAAGAACAGGAGGAGTTGTTTGCTGACTATGAGCCGGACACCAACAACGTGCCCCAGCATGTGGTCTACACCATTTATCGCGCACTCTGTTCCTATTACACAGGTCGCTATGAAGAAACCGCCAAGCTGCTGAATGCATTGATCAACGACGTGAGCCTGAAGAAGTATCCGCAGGCGCAAATGGAGGTGAAGGCTTTGTTGTGCCTGCAGTATTGCATGCTCAAGGACATTGAGCTGTACAATCAGTTGTCGAACAGCGTGCAGCGCAACATCCGTATGATTGGCAAAGATGCCTGCGAAAACGTACTGACATTCTTAAAAATCCTGAAAATTGCGGTGAGCGAAGCCAAGAAGGAGAAGCACAAAAAGATATCAGCCTTGATTCCGAAATTCCAGTCCATGACAGTCGGCTATTTCGCGCCAACGTCATTCATTCGCATGGATGAAAAGTTCGTCGAGCGGTTGATTGCCCTCGAGATACAGGGAGATGGTTCCGAATCTGATGATTAGATATTGAGGCTTACGATGCTTTCGTAAGTCAACGGCTTATTCAGATACAACTTTACGTTGACGTACTTTTTGGAGCGGTTGAAGTCCTGCGGGTTGATCGAAGAAGTCAGCATCACTATTCGGCACTTCTTCTTGGTAGCCAGCGATAGTTTTTCAAATTCATCCAGAAACTGAAAGCCATCCATCAACGGCATATCAATGTCCAGGAAAATGATATCGGGTAATACCTGATCGGCCAGGTCCAGTTTCTCCAGGTTGCGCAAAAACTCGATGGCACTCTTAGCTCCGGTATGGGTGTAAATATGCTGCGAGATCTCAGCCGATTCGATCATTTTCTGATTAATGAGATTATCGATCTCATTGTCATCAATCAGCATGACGGACCGGTATTTCTTGTCTTTCATAACGTCAGTTCCTGGGTATAAATTTAGCGGACTGGTATCGAAATACAAGCAGTCCAGGTTTCATTCGGGTTATTGGTAAGGCATCAAATATCAAACTTAATCCCCTGAGCCAGTGGAAGATTGCTTCCATAGTTGATGGTGTTGGTCTGCCGCCGCATATAAATTTTCCAGGCATCTGAGCCGGATTCACGACCGCCGCCGGTTTCTTTCTCGCCGCCAAATGCGCCACCAATTTCTGCCCCTGATGTTCCAATGTTAACGTTGGCAATGCCGCAATCGCTACCGGCAACAGAAAGGAATTGCTCCATTTCCTGCAGCCTGGTGGTCATGATGGCCGAAGAGAGTCCCTGCTTCACACCATTCTGCAAGGCGATGGCTTCATCCAGCGTCTTATATGAAATCAGGTAGAGTATGGGAGCAAATGTCTCTTCCTGCACAATGTCGAATTCATTCTTTACTTCGGCAATGGCGGGTTTTACATAGCAACCGGATTCATAGCCGGATCCTTTGAGTACGCCGCCATCTACCAGCATTTTACCCCCTTCAGCCTTAATTTTGTCAAGGGCATTGAGATAGAGTTTCACGGCTTGCTTGTCGATCAGCGGACCAACGTGATTTTGTGTATCCAGCGGGTTGCCGATACGCAACTGGGCATACGCTTTCTTAAGACGCTCCTTGAAGGTTTTGTAAATTTTCTCGTGTATGATCAAACGGCGGGTGGAAGTGCAACGCTGGCCAGCGGTACCCACGGCGCCAAACACGGCGCCGCGCAAGGCAATCTCGAGGTCGGCGTGTTCAGTGATGATAATGGCATTGTTTCCGCCAAGCTCAAGCAAAGGTCTGCCCAGTCGCTCACTTACTGTGCGTGCCACCGCTTTGCCCATGCGGATAGAACCCGTGGCGGATACCAGCGGAACCATCGGTGAAGCACATAACCACTGCCCGACTTTGGCATCACCATTGACAATACAGGAGACGCCTTCGGGGACATTGTTCTTTGCAAAAACTTTGGCGATGATTTGCTGACAGGCGACGCTGCACAACGGTGTCTTTTCAGACGGCTTCCAGATGCAGGTATCGCCGCATACCCAGGCGATCATGGCGTTCCATGACCACACAGCAACGGGAAAGTTGAACGCAGAAATAATACCGACGACACCCAGTGCATGATATTGTTCATACATCCGGTGCAGGGGGCGCTCTGAATGCATGGTCAGACCATGAAGTTGGCGGGAGAGTCCCACGGCAAAGTCGCAGATGTCAATCATCTCCTGCACTTCACCAAGACCTTCCTGATACGACTTACCCATCTCATAAGATACCAGCATGCCGAGCGACTCCTTCCGCTCACGCAAGGCCTCGCCGATCTGACGGACGACTTCACCGCGCTTCGGCGCCGGCACCTGGCGCCATTGCAAAAAGGCCGAGTGGGCCAGGGTGGTTACACGCTGAAAGGTCTTTTCATCACAGCCTTGAACCGATCCAATCGCCTTGCCGTCGACCGGCGATACAGAAGTAATTTCTTCACCGGAAGTGGTAATCCATTTTGTACCCGTGGATACGCCCGGATTGATTGCTTTCAATCCCAGGTCCCTTAAAACAGCGGCGATTTGAGTCTTTTTCATAGGTCTTGCTAAGAGGTTGCAAGGTAAAAGAAATTGGGACGGGAAGTGATGATCAAAGTCAAACAGATGCTTGCTGCGTTTGATCTCAAACTACCTGAAGATGAAAATATACTTTGGGGTGAACGGAGCGGACTATTGCCGTCTCCAGGTAAGGCCATACACGCCGGATTCACCGTTGCGGTAGATGCCTTCTATGAGGATGCCGCCGTTTTTGTAAGCGAGCATCCGATTCAGGTCTTCCACGTTGTCCACCGGCACTTTGTCGAGGTGGGTGATGATAAATCCATCGCGAAGGCCGGATGATTTCCAGGGTCCGTCATCCAGTTTCTGTACCAGCACCCCACCTTCCAGCCGGTGTGAGGCGAGTTCGGAGTATGGCAGGTCTTCAAAAGTGGCACCCTGAATTTCATGATCCACCTCCATCCGTGTGATGCCTTCGCGTCCTTCGGTGTTGCGCAGGGTCACGGGGATCGTCTTCTCTTCTCCGGCGCGTCGGTAGGTGACCTGCACCACGTGGCCAGGCCGGTGACGCGCCACCAATTCCTGCAATTCTGAGTTGCTGCCCACCGGCAGACGGTTGATGGCAGTGAGTACGTCACCTTCGAGGAGGCCGGCATCCTGTGCGGCGCTGCCTTCGTTGACACGGTCGACATACACGCCTTGCACCACGTCAAGACCTTTTTCTTCGGTGAGGTCGGCGTTGACCGAACGGATCACGACGCCGAGTAAGCCGCGCTGTACGCTGCCAAATTCCAGCAAGTCGTCCATTACCTTTTTCACCAGGTTGATGGGAATGGCAAATGAATATCCGGAATAACTGCCGGTGGAGGTGGCGATGGCGGAATTGATGCCGATCAGTTCACCGCGAAGGTTAACGAGTGCACCACCGCTATTGCCGGGATTCACAGCTGCATCGGTCTGCAGGAAAGATTCAATTTCAAGGTTGTTATTGTTTTCACGCAGGATGCCGATGTTTCTGGCTTTGGCGCTGATGATGCCGGCCGTAACGGTGGAGTTCAGGTCAAAGGGATTACCTACAGCGAGCACCCATTGTCCGGTAACAACCTGATCGGAGTTGCCGTAAGCCAGGAAGGGCAGGCCGCGCGCTTTGATCTTGAGCAACGCCAGATCAGTGCTGGGGTCTTTGCCGATCACCTTGGCATAGAAGTGTTGGTTGTTACTCATCGTTACTTCTACCGAAGACGCATCTTCAATCACATGGTGGTTGGTAACGATGTATCCATCGTCGGAGATAATGACGCCAGATCCGCTGGAGTGCATCGGACGGCGATAATAGCGATCGAGAGGGTTGATGCTGAAGTCGCCGGGGCCATATCCGGTTTTGATGTGTACCACTGCCCGGGTGCTTTGTCTGGAGGCAGCCTCCAGATCAGGTCCTAGTGTAGCCCGATAGGCCGAATCCAGGCCAGTGCCGGCCAGCCTCAGATTCTGCTGCTGCTCAATGGAGGTGTATGGTTTCTGGTCATCCAGGTACCGCAATGTCATGATCACCCCGGTAACGGCGCCGATAAAGGCCGAAAGAACCACGAGGGCAATCAGGAGCAGGCGTTGCATGGGATTGAAATATAGGATTATTCTTCCCTGTTGGAACGCGAATTATCCCGAAAAGTTCAAGGTCCCTAAAAACGGAAGGGCGCCCCTTTCGGAACGCCCCCGTCTAAACCCCTCACTCCAAACTTAACTTACCTTAATGGTAGTCTTCAGTGCTTTCTTTTCATCCTTGGGTACGAGTACTTCCAGGATGCCGTTGTTGTACTTCGCATTGATCTTTGCGCCATCGATGTGCTCGGGCAGCACAAACGAACGGCTGAACGATCCGTATTGGGTTTCAATCGCGTGAAAGTTCTTGTCTTTCTTTTCGTTGGTGAATTTGCGTTCGCCACTTACCGTAAGGTAATTGTCCTTCACTTCAATGTTGAAATCTTCCTTGTTCAACCCCGGAGCGGCCACATGCAATTCATAGGAGTTTTCGTTTTCAATGATGTCTACTTTCGGTACGAAAGAGCTGCCGCCAGAGCGGGTCAGTGAATCGTTGAAGAAACGGTCAACCAGGCTGCTGAAGGTGGTTGGCACATAGTCGGTGTTATAGCGGATCAGGTTCATAGTATGTTTTGTTTTTTGGTTTAACATCAGTTTCGATCTACTGATGTGGCTAACAGGAAAATCTGTGCCGACCCAAAAAACACTCAATTTTCAAGCCATAATGTCCTTAATTGACCGGAAATGGGTCATAATCGAGACAAAATGTCATATTTTGAAGTAATTGCGCCCCCTGATATTAGCCTGGATAAAAAAAAGAGGGCTGGCGTCGCCCTCTTGCATTTTTAGATCAGCTCCGTGTCATAGCTCATGACTCAATAGACTTTGGTTATTCTAAGTAAAGTATTTCATCCAATAACGTCAAACTTTGATCCGGGTTTATACTTGGAAGTCTTGATTTGCTGATCACCAGCATAATCTTGTTCAAACACACTGGACAGACCAGTTAATCCATGTCTTAAGCTAACTCTAATTAAAACCGCAGCAGTTTCATCAGATAAGATACCACTTATGTCTTCGGAAGTTCTAACAGTCATGCAATGAGGGTAGTCCTTATTTTTTTGCCAGAGCAATGGTCTTTTTGGCAAATAAGCGATCTCACCGTTTTGTAAGGCTAGTTTTCTATAAGTGTTATTAAAATCACCATTGCCCATAGGAACTTTTCGAATCTCATATAGTTCGGCCTTGATATCGTGTGCATCAAAGATTGAAACATTAACAAATTTGAAGTGGTAATTGTCCGAAATCTTACATAGAAATGGAGCAATTCTAACTTTTGGACGCAGTAGTAAAAGAATGAGAAACAAGAAGACAAAGGCACCAAGTATATCTCCTAAAAGTTGTCCCCAAAAAGTTCCCCAAAATGGACTTGTCGACCAAGACGGTATATTCATCTGGATTTATTGAATCCAAATGTAAATGTGCCTATGGGAAAATCGCAGCCGACTTCAAGTTTGTCAGGTTTTCCGGATCCAATAATGTCTTTGCACAGGCAGCAGCGTGGGGCAATTCATACCGGAAAAAGAATTTCATGGTATGGACCTTGCCTTCATAAAAAGCTTTAGTCTGCTGCCTGGTGTTACCACTCTGCAACTGTGTGGCGGCATGTGTTCCCTGCTTGAGCCATTGCCATCCAATAACGAGGTAACTCACCTGTTCCATGAACACGGAGGCGTCAGCCAGGTAGAGGTCAACTTCACCGGCGGCGGCAAACTTGCCCAGGTGGGCGAGGACGCTGCCGGTGCGCTTCAACTCTTCGCCGAGTGCAGCCGCATAAGGTTTAAGCGCTTCATGCGCCGAAGCCGACTGAATAGTCTGTTGGATGGCGGACACCAACTCCTGCAGCGCCTGACCTTTTTCCATGTTTACTTTTCTGCCAAGAAGGTCCAGCGACTGAATACCGGTAGTGCCTTCATAGATGGACATGATCTTTAAGTCCCGGTAATGTTGTTGAACCGGGAAGTCCGTCGTGAAGCCATAGCCGCCTAAGGTCTGCACCGCCAAGGCTGCGGCTCTACTGCCTTGTTCGGCGGAGTATGTTTTAACAATGGGAGTAAGGAATTCAAGTAACAGCCATGCCTTGCGTTGCACATCGCCACTGGCGGCATGAGCGAGGTCATAGAGTCTGTTGCACTCCATCGCCAATGACAACGCACCTTCGGCAATGGCTTTTTGCGTCAACAGCATGCGCTGTACATCAGGGTGGTTGATAATTAGTGTTGGTGCTTTGAGCGGATCCTTCTCACTGGCCATCCGTCCCTGGGGGCGCTCCTGGGCATATTGCAAGGATGCCTGATACGCTGCCATGGCAACAGACGCCGCTGTCTGGCCTACGCCAATGCGAGCCTCGTTCATCATCTGAAACATATAACTTAATCCCTTGTGGGGCTCGCCCACCAGCCATCCGATGCACTGGTCATGATCTCCGAAAGCGAGGTGCGTAGTGCTGTAACCCCGCTGGCCCATCTTCTGAAAGTCTCCGACGCATACAGCATCATTGTGCTTCAGGCTGCCATCGGGTTGGGGCAGGAACTTGGGAATGATGAATAAAGAAATTCCTTTTGTTCCGGCGGGAGCGCCATCAATGCGGGCGAGGGTGAGGTGCACGAAGTTTTCGCAGGCGTCGTGCTGGCCGCCGGAAATAAATATCTTCTGGCCCTTAATCTTATACCTGCCGTTGCCAACGGGTGACGCGCTGGTGGTGATATCCGTAAGCGAGCTGCCAGCCTGCGGTTCGGTGAGCGCCATGGTTCCCTGCCACCGGCCCTCGAAGATGGGAGGCACGTACGTTTTGATCTGCTCTTCATTGCCGAAGCTGGTGATCAGGGCTGCTGATCCGGCAGATAAACTGAAATATCCCTGGCTGCCATTGTTGGCCGACTGGAAAATATGCTGTCCGGCATTGAAGATCATCATCGGCATCTGCATACCGCCATGTTCAAATTTTGCTGCGCCACCGATCCAGCCGGCTTCTGCTACTTCTTTGATGATCTTCTTCAGCTGCGGATGGGTCGTAACACCACCTTTCCCATCATATTTCGCGGGTGTCTCGTCCATGGCTCGAAAGAACGGCGCCATGTCACGGTCGGCGAGTAGCTTGGCCGACTCTACCATCATCCACGCTTCTTCCCAGTTCAGGTGATTGTATTTCGGAAGGGCGAATAGATCATTAAGGTTGTGTACTTCCTGAAGGAGGAAGCGAAGGTTTTCGATGCTGGTGTAGCGGGACATAGTTGTTGGTGCGATTGTAGTTGGAGAGTACAAAATAGTAAAAAAGTGAGTAGTAAGTGGTGGATGATCGTCCTTATGCCAACCAACTATCTACCATATTTCATTTTATGGGGATACCGGAATTCGCCGGGACGGCTCCTCCGGTATGACGGTTCAACGTTGGGTGCTCTTTCACATCCGGGTCTCCCGGGTCTCGCCGGGATGACAGTTGGAGTTAAGTTGCTGTTTCACCTCAATGGATTCAACCCTTACCCACTCTCCATTTACTTTCTACTACTTACTACTTACCGATCCACTACCTAGCGGCACCGCCGTCGATGGTGATACAAATTCCATTCACAAAGGACGCTTCGTCCGAAGCGAGGTATACATAGCCATGTGCAATGTCGGACGGCTCTCCCCAACGGCCGGCGGGTATGTGGGCGAGGGATGCTTTGCGTACTTCCTCAGGCATGGCATCGGTCATGGCGGTCTTGATGAAGCCCGGTGCGATGCAGTTGGCGGTGATGCCAAAGCGCCCCAGTTCAAGTGCCCACACCTTGCACAAGCCGATGATGGCCGACTTGGTGGCGACGTAATTGGTCTGCCCATAGTTTCCGCGGATGGCGACATTCGACGAGGCCGAAACGATCCGTCCGTATTGTTGCTCTTTCATGATGGGCACCACCGCCTGCGTACAATTGAATACACCGGTGAGGTTCACTGAAATCACATCATCCCATTCTTCTTTTGACATCTTCAACAAGGTACGGTCTTTGGTGATGCCAGCATTGTTGATGAGAATGTCGATGCGGCCAAAGTGGGCATGGGCTGCCTTCACCGCAGCATCCACGTCAGGGCGGCTGGCCACGGATACTTTGGTGAACGTGACATCATGACCTGCTTTGCGCAATTCATCGGCAACAGCCTGGCCTTTATCGGACCAATCCCAAATGGCCACTTTGGCTCCTTCGCGTACAAAGGCCTGCACGGTGGCCAATCCAATACCACTGGCACCCCCGGTGACAATGGCAATCTTATTCTTCAATCGCATAATGATAAGTTTAGAAAATAGCGGTTATCAATTCAGCAGCGCAAGCCGGCTTGTCGGAGCCTTCCAGTTCAATGATACATTCGAGAAAGAGTTTATAGCCACCCGGCGGCATGTCTTCCACGCGGGTGAGTTTGCCGTGCATGCGTATGCGGCTTCCGGACTGAACAGCGACCGGAAACCGGGCTTTGTTCAATCCATAGTTAATAGAGGTAGTGACACCTTCAATGGTGACGAGTTCATAAAAGAACCGCGCTGCCAACGACAACGTCAGGTAACCGTGGGCGATGGTCTTACCTCCGGGCATGTGGGCTTTTGCTTTTTCAATATCTACATGTATCCACTGGTGGTCGTCGGTGGCGGTGGCAAACTCATTGATCATCTCCTGGGTCACAGTCAGCCATTGCGTTACACCCAGCGATTGACCTTCGTGCTTTCGGATAGATTCCTTTTGCAACACCACCGGTTTGCCTTGCACGGGTTCTGGCGCAGGTGCTGGTTTGGGATTTGGTTGGGCTGGTGCTTCTGTCCAGTCGCCAACCTTCACCACCGCCTTGCCTACCACCTTGCGGTTCATCAGGTCATTGAGGGATTGAGCAGCTTCCTCCAGCGGATAGATCCGGTGGATGTGTTGCTTGATTTTTCCTTCATTGATCCACGTCAGCAGCTGACCGAAATTCTGCAGACTTTGTTGTGGCTCCCGTTCGGCGAAGCTTCCCCAGAATACCCCGACAATCGAACAGCCCTTCAGTAAGGGTAAGTTGGCCGGGAACTGCGGTATGGGACCCGCAGCAAAACCTACTACCAGGTAGCGGCCTTTCCAGCCCACCGAACGCAATGCTGCTTCGGCCAGTGGTCCCCCGACAGGATCATAAACAACATCCACGCCTTTGTCGCCGGTGAGTTCTTTGATGCGGGAGCGGAGGTCTTCGGTTGAATAGTTGATCAACGCGTCGGCACCTTTCGCCTGACACAAGGCTAATTTCTCCAATGACGATGCAGCAGCGATCACGGTAGCGCCCATCACCTTGCCCAATTCAACGGCAGCAAGTCCCACGCCACCACCGGCGCCGAGCACGAGCAATGTTTCTCCAGGTTTCAGTTGTGCGCGGTCTTTGAGGGCATGGTAGGATGTGCCGTATGTATATAATGAGCATGCGGCGTTGATAAAATCCATTCCGGGTGGCGCAGGGAATACCCGCTTGGCTGTCACCACCACTTGTTCGGCGAAGCCGCCGTGGCCACAAAGAGCAATGACCCGGTCACCGGGTTTTACATGCTTTACTTTTTCACCCACCTTTTCGATGATGCCCGATACTTCGCCTCCCGGCGCAAAAGGGAGGTCGGGTTTAAACTGATACTTGTTCTGGATGATCAGTACATCAGGAAAATTTACGCCACAGGCACGTACCTGGATAACGACATCGCCAGGCCCCGGCGAGGGGGAAGGTTGTTCGGTAAGGACCAGCGAATCCGGCAGTCCGTGGGATTTGCAGAGGAGAGCTTTCATAGAGGGAATATAGGATTCATTTTAGTAAATCCTGCATGGTAAAGAAGGTTCCCGCAGAGGCCGGGAAGAAGGCGCAGAATACGCAAAGGAATTAATTGCCCTTGATTCTTTGTGGGAATCTGAAACATCCCGCAGATTTTCGCAAACTAAATGCAACGCTGATTTTCGCGGAGCTTGCGCAATGGAACTGCGGCTATACGTTTTGTCATTAAAATTCCGCGACAACCTGCGGGAAATTAATTTCCACCTAAGGCGTCCTATTCCGCTTTCAACGTCTCAGCCGGATTGGTCATTGCCGCCTGTAATCCCTGCACACTCACGGTGATGAATGCAATGATAATCGAAGCCAGGCCCACCACACCAAATACCCACGCGTCGAGCGGAATGGCATAGGCAAAGTCCCGCAACCACAGGGTCATGGCATACCAGGCCAAGGGTGCTGCGATGAGAAAGGCGATGAGCACCAGCCGCGTAAAGCCACCTGAAAGTATCGCTACGAGGTGCATTACATTCGCGCCAAGCACCTTGCGGATAGAGACTTCTTTGATGCGCTGCTGCACGACCAGGGTCGAGAGTCCGAACAATCCGAGACAGGCAAGCAGGATCGCGATAGAGGCGAATAGGTTCATGACGTTCCCCAACTTGATCTCGCTGTTGTACATCTTGTTGTAGTCGTCGTCGAGAAAGCGATACTCAAAAGGCATGTCATCCACGCGTCTGGACCAGAAAGCCTGAATGCCAGCGAGGGTCTGCTGAATGTCTTTGCCGTCGATCTTGACGAGAAGACGACGACCCCAGGTTTCAGTGAACAACACCAGGGGCTTGATGGGAGCGTGGAGGGATTCGAAATGAAAGTCCTTCACCACCCCGCGCACCGTTCCCGGGCGACCGTCACCGAGAAACATGGCTTTGCCAATAGCCTCTTCCGGTGACCAGCCCAATTGTGCTGCGGCACTTTCATTGAGAATGAAATGTTCCTGGCGTTCGGTCTCCAGGTTAATGTCGACCAGATCCTGTTCGGTGAAATTCTGACCTGCAATCAACTGAAGTCCGGTAACGGACAAATACTCCTCATCCACCGGGTTAGCCGTCACCGCCATTTGTTCATCCTCGGGCATGGCAGCCGACCGCATATTGTAGCCGCCACCGATTCGCACAGGTGTGTTCACACAACGGGATGCATGTAATACGCCTGGTATGTTCTTGAGTTCGGTTTTGAAGCTGGACAAGGACGCCTTCGTTTTTTCACTGAGTGGCAATATGATGATGTGTTCGCGGTCAAAACCCAATTGCTTGTTCTGGATGAACGACAATTGTTTCTGGATAAAGAATGTGCATACCATCAGGAATACCGAAATACTGAACTGAAATACAATCAGGGATTGCTGCATGCGTCTGCCGGAACTTGAGTTGCGGAATACGCCTTTGAGCACGCGGGCTGGCTGGAAGTCGGAGAGAACGGCAGCAGGGTAAGCACCAGCGAGCAAGCTCACCACTATGGTGAGTATACCAGCAAATACCAGTACTTGCCATGACCAGAGGCCGTCGACAGACAATTGTTCTTCAGTAAGCTGATTGAACCAGGGCAGGGCCAGGGCGGCCACCTGAAAACTGATGACTACCGAGGCTGCACAAAGGAAGAATGATTCCCCAATGAACTGCCAGAAGATTTGCTGCCGGGAAGAGCCTACTACTTTGCGCACACCCACTTCACGCGCGCGTTCGATGGACCGCGCCGTGTTGACGTTGATGTACGTGAAGGACACAATCAATAAAATGAGAACGGCTACCCCCGCCAGGATGTACAAATATTCCATGCTGGCATTAGGCACCATGGCCACATAGGGTGAACGCAAATGGATATCATTAAAAGGCTCAAAGGAGAAGTTGATGGTGGCACCGGAGCCGGACATTTCTTTCTTCATGTAGGGTGCTACCTTTTCAGGAAGCGTGTTGAAGGCATCCGGAGATTGCAACAACAGGTATGTAGTGTAGTTGGCCTCAAAATAGGTTTCTTCCTGGTTGGCACCCAGCGAGGAGAACGAAGCGAGGAAGTCAAACCTGATCTGAGAGTTGGCCGGGTAGTCGCGGATGACGCCCGTCACTTCGAACGGTTTGCCTTCGCCTGCGGGCAGGATGAGTTTGCCCAGCGGACTTTCCTGGCCGAAGTACTTTCTCGCGGAGGACTCCGTAAGCACCAGTTGGTTAGATCCGTTGAGCAATTTGGCGGGATTTCCCTGAAGCAGTTCGTAGTGGAAGAGATCAAAGAAAGTGGAGTCCGCATACAGGAAATTGGATTCTTTAATGGGCTGGTTGTTGAGCAGGAGGATACGTTCTGAAACATTGAGTCGTACACCTTTTAACACTTCCGGAAACATGCGGGGAAAGACCGGTGCCACCTTGGTGCTGGTGAAGTTCCCCTTGGTGGTGTTTGGACTTCCGTCAAAGCGGTACTCCATGATCACCCGGGCGATGCGGTTGCCTTTCTCCTGGAAGTTGTCGTAGCTGAACTGATAGCCGATATAGAGGAAGATCAGCAAGCAGGAGCTTAGTCCGATCGTGAGTCCAAAAAGGTTGATGAAGGAGGTGCCTTTGTTTTTCCAGAGGCTTCTGAGGATGATTTTGAATCGGCTGGCGAACATATGGGATATGTTTTGTCGATTTACATCGAATAAGTGTGCCAAAGCATCAGAGGCCGAAATTGGGCTTTATATCCATATGGCCTGTTCGCCTTCGGACAGATTTGCTCGCCTGCGGTCGGAATGTATTAACCGCAGGGACGCAAAGACGCAGAGAAGACAGGGACTTTGGAAACACCTTTACCAACAAGGGTACTAAGGAGGGATGGATTGCGGGAGGGCGTCCACGAACAGCGCGGCGCAAGCCGAGGAATGCGCGGTGGCAAGGCGGTTAGCAGCGGGGAGGCGCGCAGTGTTCGTGGTGCCTTTTTCTTTTGGTTACTTTTCTTTTGGGCAAGCAAAAGAAAAGTGACACCCTGCATGGTAACTCCCAGGTATTAATAAAACCTCCGGGTTTACCCCGACAAATTCTCGCCAAAAACAGCGATTCAAGCTTAATTTCTAGGTATTTGTCCATAGACCCCTACGACCCGCCCTTATTCCTGAATTTTCATTTATCCGGTTTTCACTGTCGGCCGGGGGGTGTGCACCCGCCATCTTTGAGTCATCAAACAGGGACAAAACCCGGCACTTATGAAAACGCTGATAAAAATCGAAGAAACCTTGATCGGAGCACT
>JBGAMI010000052.1:0-23159 GCA_044223085.1 Cyclobacteriaceae bacterium | reverse complement strand
TTGCTTACCGGATAAGAAGGTTTCTTAAACCGGATTTCGGCCATGGTGAATTAATTAAACTCGCCCTTCAGCTGTGCTACCCATTTGGCAACACGGGCTGCCGTCTGGTCTTTCTGGTTGTCCTCGTCGATGGCCAATCCCAGAAACTTGCCGTTCACCACGCCTTTAGATTCCGTGAAGTTATAACCTTCGGTCGGCCAGGCTCCTACAAACGTGGCGCCTTTGTCTTTGATGCGATCGTAAATGATACCCATTGCATCCAGGAATGTGTCAGGATATCCGTCCGCGTCACCCAGGCCGAGGAAAGTAACTTTCTTGCCGGCATAGTCTACGCTTTCGATCTCATCGATAAAGCTGTCCCAGTCTTCCTGTAACTGGCCAATCTCCCAGGTAGGGCAAGCCAGAATGAGGTTTGCATAGGGTTGCATGTCATCTGATGATGAGGAATTCACGTTGTGCAATGCGCAATTGGCTTCACCGCCAAAGGCTGCCTGCAGTTGATTCACCACCCGTTCGGTGTTGCCTTCGGTCGATCCGAAGAAGATTCCAATCTGAGCCATATATATTTAATCGTTTGGTTTTCTTTAAGTTAAATCAAATCATCATAATGTCCATCGGATAAACTGCCGCGCTTGGGATGATACTGCATAAATACCTCTGATTTCATGAGAATATCCACATACTGTGCTCTCCGGTAGGCAAACGGATCGGCGAGGTTTTCGCGTGAAAGCTTGCCTTTGAAGGCTGCCAGCGACTCATACTCGTGCTTGCGCATCCACGCCTCCATTTCATGCAGCATGGTTTCGATGTAGTGGATGCCTTTTTTATAAACGGCACTCACCACCTGCACCGCGTCGGCGCCGGCGAGGATCATCTTGATGGCATCTTTGCCCGTCAGGACGCCGGTGTTGGCCACTATGCTGCCCATGGTCTTCTTGTACAACAACCCTGCATAGCGCAAGGCCAGTCGGTTGTCGTTTTCACTGCTGAAGTTATACGGGAAGAAATGCTCTACCCGATCGACGTCAATGTCGGGCTGGAACAAACGGTTGAACAGTACAAACCCATTGGTACCGGCATGCCCGAATCGATCGATTACCCGTAACGTGTTGGAGTAATACGGACTGAGTTTCACGAAGATCGGAATCTTGATGGCATCGCGCACACGGCGCAGGGTGTCGATCTGACCCGACTCAATCGTGGCACTGGTGGTTTCAAAGTCAATGGGGTGCGTGTAGAAATTCAATTCAAGTGCATCAATGCCAGTGAGCTCCATTTCCTGCGCAAACTGTACCCACGTCTCGTCGTGTGTGCAGTTGAGGCTGCCAATCAACGGAATGCTGAGTAGTTTCTTCGCTTCCCGCAGCCGCAGCAGATGTTCGGCAGGACCCGCATGCTTCACCTTCGGGAAGAAGGAATCGTGCTCGGCATCCCACCCTTTGTAGGCATCCAGTTGCTCTTCGAGTGACAAGGCCTCAAGTTCGATTTGCTCTTCGAACAGCGACTTGTACACAATAGCGGCGGCGCCGGCCTGCTCCAGTTTTACCAGGTTAGCAGGGTCAGTAACAATGTTGCTGGCTCCGATCACGATCGGATTCTTCAGCGTGAGGCCACCGTAGTTGGTTGACAGATTGATACTCATGACGTGGGGTTTTAGGCTTCTGAGAGATGCTTGATGTCCTTAAATCGTTGCTCGTTGTCCTTGATGGCCAATTCCTCCAGGCGCTTCGCCTCTGTTGGATTGGTTAGGTTGAGGGTCTTGTAACGGATCTCTTCTTCGAGGTAGGTGCCGAACTGGGTATCCACTTCCGGCGCATCCCAGGTGAAGGGATTCTGGTGTTCACCACGCACATCCGGGTTGAAGCGGTACATGGGCCAGTAACCACACTTCGCTGCTTTTTCGGACTGCTTCTTGGCCAACTGCATGTTGTAGCCGTGGGCAATGCAAGGTGAATACGCAATCACGATAGATGGTCCTTTGTGCTTCTCAGCTTCAACAAAGGCGAGTGCTGTCTTCTCGCGATCAACACCCATGTTGACGGAGGCTACATAGGCACCGCCGTACGTAGTCATCATCAATCCCAGGTTCTTCTTGCCGAGTTTCTTGCCGTTTGAGGCAAACTTGGCCACGGCTCCCCGAGGGGTTGACTTCGATGCCTGACCTCCGGTATTTGAATACACTTCGGTGTCTACCACCAGGATGTTCACATTCCGGTTGGAAGCCATCACATGGTCGAGACCGCCAAAGCCGATGTCATAGGCCCAGCCATCGCCACCGAGAATCCAGATGCTCTTGTCTACAAAGTAGTCTTCGAGCTCAATGACTTTGTTCAATACCGGATTGCCACCACTCTTCTTCTGCTCTTCGGCCAGTAACTTCTTCACTTCTTCAGCGTGGTTCTTGGCTTCGTTGTTGACCTCATCAAAGAGGATCAGGCTGCGTTGCAACGCGGTCTTGAGTCCTTCGCTGATGGGCTGACCCAATAAGGTATTGACGTTGGTCTTCAGCTGAGCGCGGTTGGCATCCACAGCCAGGCGCATGCCCATGCCGAATTCAGCATTGTCTTCAAAGAGTGAGTTGGCCCAGGCAGGACCTTTGCCGTTCTTGTCTTTGGTGTATGGGGTGAGCGGGAATGTGCCGCCATAAATCGACGTACATCCGGTGGCATTGGCGATGATCATCCGGTCACCGAACATCTGGGTGACCATGTGGATGTAGGGAACTTCACCACAACCTGAACAGCTGGGCGGATATTCCATATAGGGCTCTGCCACGTTCGGTTCAGTAACAAAGGGAAGTTTTTCAATCCACGTAGCAGGGTTACCGGGCACACCGCGATATTCGAGGCGTTTGGTTCCGGTAGGCACCGCACCGTTGATAGGCATAGCGGATACCGGTATGGTATCTCCTTTCAATCTCAGAATCGGGTCGATGATGTGATCGGCAAACCAACCAGAGCCGGCAGGAACTACCTGGGTGATCTCGGCAAACTTCTCTGACTCAGCAGGGATCGGCACGGAGATGACAGCAGCAGCCGACTCATCAATGGCTTTCCAGTTCATCTCGACAATTTCAGGACCCTTCCGGGCGAATTGCTTCTGTACAAACTTCTTGATCAGCTCGATGGCTTGCGCTTCAGGCAATACGCCGGATACTTTGAAGAAGGCAGTCTGCATCACCGAACTGATGCGGCCACCGAGTCCGACGCTCTTGGCAATCTTGGATGCGTCGATGGCAAATACCTTGATTTTCTTCTTGCGGATCGTGTCCTGCATGTCTTTCGTGAAGAGGCGGAAGATGTTCTCCGGCTTCTGACTTGAGTTGATTAGGAACGTACCGCCTTCTGTAATCCCTTCCAGGATATCGTATTGTCCGATGTATTGTGCGCGGTGCAGCGCAACAAAGTCTACTTTGTTCAACAGGTATTCTGATTGAATGCGCTCCTTGCCGAAACGCAGGTGCGAAATGGTCCATCCACCGGACTTGTTGGAGTCGTATTGGAAGTAACCTTGTACAAACAGATCAGTGCTATCTCCGATAATCTTGATGGCGTTCTTGTTGGCACTTACGGTACCATCAGAGCCGTAGCCCCAGAACTTGCAACGTACGATACCAGGTTGTTCAGCGTCGATGTCTTCGGCGACGGGTATGGACTTGTGGGTAACGTCATCATTGATGCCTACGGTAAATCCATGCCAACCGTCTTTCTCCAGGTGTTGGTACACGGCCTTCACCATGGAAGGCGTAAATTCTTTGGAGGAAAGTCCGAAGCGGCCACCGATTACGCGTATACCGGGACGGGTTGAAGCAAGTGCAGCCACCACATCCAGGTACAGGGGTTCGCCCAATGAACCGGGTTCTTTCGTGCGGTCGAGTACGGCGATCTTCTTCACCGTCTTCGGAATTTCATTCAGGAAGTCTTCCAGAGCGAAAGGACGATAGAGACGAACCTTGAGCAGGCCGATCTTCTCTCCTTTTTTACGCAGGAAATTGATGGTTTCTTCGATGGTCTCTGTGCCAGATCCCATGGCAATGATGATCTTATCGGCATCCGGCGCACCGATGTATTCATACAACTTATAATTGCGTCCGGTTTTCTCGCCGAACATCTTCATGTATTTCTTTACGATGGCCGGGCAGGCATCATAATACTTGTTCACTGTCTCACGTCCCTGGAAGTATACGTCCGGGTTTTGTGCGCCTACCTTACACATGGGTGCTTCTGGCTTCAGGGCCATGGCGCGGAACTCCTCAACATATTTCATGTCGAGCATGCTGAGCATGTCGGCGTATTCAATGGGTACAATTTTCTGGATGGAGTGTGAGGTGCGGAATCCATCAAAGAAATGCAGGAAAGGTATCTTCGATTCGAGCGTGGACAAGTGGGCGATTACTGCCATGTCCTGAGCCTCTTGTACGTCAGATGAGGCCAGCATCGCGAAGCCTGTACCGCGGGTGGCCATTACATCGCTGTGGTCACCAAAGATTGACAGGGCCTGGCATGCGAGCGAACGGGCAGATACGTGAAACACCACGGGCTGTAATTCGCCGGCCATCTTGAACATGATGGGCACCATCAGCATGAGTCCCTGTGATGCGGTGAAAGTTGTGGCCAACGCCCCACCAGAGACGGCACCGTGTATGGCACCAGCAGCACCGGCTTCAGACTGCATCTGCACCACATCGACACGCTCACCAAAAATGTTCTTCCGGCCTTCTGCCGACCAGCCATCGGCGCGTTCACCCATATCCGATGAAGGCGTGATGGGATAAATAGCCGCTACTTCAGAGAATCCATAGGCGACGTTCGCTACCGCTGAATTGCCGTCTGTATTAATGTATTTGTTCGTCTTCATGACACACGGGATGTTGATATCGTGAAAGTAGCAGCACCCCGGGGCTATCGTTCTGTCCTGAATCAGCCCGAAAAATGATTTTCATCAGCAATGGCGCCGCATCCGATTGAAGAATCCAAGGTTCACCCCATTAGTCTATTCCGACAATAGACTACTTTTGTGTTTTATGTCCAGCTCAAACCCTGCCAAATCATGCCCTTGACACGACCCAAAGAATCCTTCTGGGCAT
Source organism: Cyclobacteriaceae bacterium (assembly GCA_044223085.1). GTDB lineage: Bacteria > Bacteroidota > Bacteroidia > Cytophagales > Cyclobacteriaceae > ELB16-189. The sequence continues at coordinate 18,073 of JBGAMI010000052.1, read as the reverse complement.
TGACACCACTTCTAGTATTCATTGTATTATACCTTGGTATTTCATTAATAATCAATGATTTCTATAAGTTACCAGTCCTCGTGGCTTTTCTCTTTTCTGCCATAGTCGGCTTTGTGATGTATCCCCAAATTTCCTTTGGCCAGAAGACCGACGAATTCACCAAAGGCGCAGGCGATCCCGGCATCATGCTGATGATCTTGATCTTCCTCCTCGCGGGTGCTTTCGCCGAATTGAGCAAAAGCATCGGTGCCGTTCAGTCGACCATCAACTTTGGATTGTCCTACATCTCTCCCAGCCTCCTGATTGCCGGCTTGTTCATGGTCGCTTGTTTCATTTCCCTGTCATTGGGTACCTCGGTAGGCACGGTTGTAGCACTGGCACCCATTGCTGCCGGGATCAATGAAACGGTACCTGGTACCCTGGCGCTCAACCTGGCTGCGGTGGTGGGTGGAGCCATGTTTGGTGATAACCTGTCCATGATTTCGGATACCACCATTGCAGCTACCCGAACGCAGCAGGTAGATATGCGGGCTAAATTCAAAGTCAATTTTTTTATAGCCCTTCCACCTGCCTTGCTCACATTCCTGATCTATGCATTCGCTACGGATATTCCTTCCACGCCCGTGACCGGCGACCTGCACTACGATCTGATCACCGTGCTGCCTTACATTTTCATTCTGGTTGCCGCGCTGCTCGGCATGAATGTAATCTGGGTGCTTATCGCGGGCATTGTGCTCGCGGCAATCATCGGTGGTGTTCAGGCCCACCGCTCCGGGTGGGAAATGATCAGCAGCATGAACCAGGGTATGACGTCCATGTTTGAATTGAGCCTGATCTGCATGGTGATTGGTGGCATCGTTGGATTGATTCGCTGCTATGGCGGCATTGATTATATACTCCACCATGTGTCGCGTAAAGTAAAATCAGCGCGAGGCGGAGAAATTGGAATCGCCGGACTCACAGCGTTGGTGAATGCCGCCCTGGCGAATAACACCATCACCATCCTGATCGTCGGCCCATTGGCCAAAACGATTGCCGACAAAAATGGCATCGATCCAAGACGCAGTGCCAGTATCCTCGATACCATCTCTTGTTTTGTGCAGGGTCTCCTGCCCTATGGCGCACAAATTCTCGCAGCGATGACGGTCACTGCCGGGACCCTGAGTCCGTTTGCGATCATGAGCAAGATGTACTACCCTTACCTCCTGGGTTTGTCCACATTGCTCTTTATTATTTTCAGGAAGTCTAATGCGTCAGCTTCCGCAAAGTCGACTACTTCTTTGTGAACCTGATATGGGTGACCCGACCGGCATCAATTGAAAATCCAGTAACCTTACCCTGGCTGTCTTTTTCAAATCGCAAGCTCATTTCGGCGCCCTGCATTTGCACAACAAACAAGTCCGGGCCCTTGCACTGCATCGCCACCGGCCTGCGACCCCTGACGCTGGCGAATACTTCAGTAGCGTTTGATGTGATGGTGTATGTTACGTCAAGTTCTTCGCTGTAGAACGAACCGTCATAAATACGCGGGTCAGCAACTGCGATAATCTGATTCACCTGGCCTGTTTGTTGTGCCTGGGTTGTCGTCTCTTTCACGGCCGGACCCAGCTGCTGCTTCAAGACAACATCAGCCACCCGATACGGCAATTGATCCATCGGGATAGGAATAACATTACCCAAAATGATTACGCTGGTCTTTTGCGTCGGGAACCGGAGCAAATGCGAACGATATCCCGCCAACGCTCCCGTATGTGACACGGTGGGAAGGCCACGGTACTTGCCATTGATAATGGCAAAAGCATATCCGCTGCTGGCACCGCTATTCAATTTCCCTTCGGTGTGCATTTTATCTATGAGCGCCTGTGAGCGGTTTCCCAGTTGGTTATGGTAGAAGTTCTGATCCCACAGATACAAATCGCGGATGTTGCTGTACACTCCGCCTGATCCCACCAGGTCAAAGCGCATGATCTGATTCTGAAAGCCTCCGGGCACTGCCTGATAGCTGAATGCGCGATTCCGGATAATACGGGTATTGTCATCCCCAAAGAAGGTATGATTCATTCCCAGCGGCCCGAACAGGTGGTGTTGACCAAAGTCCCTGAGCGATTCACCCGACACCTTCTCAATGATCAAACCCAGCAGGAAATAGCACGAGTTGCTGTACAGGTATTTCTCGCCGGGTGTAAAGTTCAGTTCTTTTTGCCGGCGGATTAACTGATACATCTCTTCCTTGTCGATGTGGTCCAAGAGATCTTGCCCAGACAATATCCACAGGGTCAGGTTGTCACGCACACCACTGGTGTGATGAATAAAATGGCGGATGGTCAAAGGAGCACCATACTCCGGAAAGTCAGGGAGATATTTCTGTATCCGGTCATCGAGGCTCAACTTTCCCTGTTCTTCCAGCAGCAGCAGGCCCATCGTTACAAATTGCTTGGACACCGAGCCGATGTAGAAGATCGTGGAGTCTGTAATAGGAACGTTATGCTCGAGGTCAGCAAGTCCAATACCCGCGCGAATAGATGAGCTTGCCATCCTGGACAACACCAAGTGCTGCTCCGGGGTTGTCTTTGCCTGACCATGCTTTGAATACCTCATCTACCTGCAGCTTGTCGGCTGAGGATAGTTGTCCAAAGGCGGCCGGGCACAGCATCAGTGCGAGGCATGTCATGGCAAATCGAAACATGGTATGCATTATTTTATAATTTGGAAGATAATGATTTTCACCTGGTATTGACCAGCCGAATTTTAAGGTAACAGGCGGATAGTTACTTTGCAGACCCAAACAGCTAACCATGAACCGAAGCTTGTTTCTGCTTGCACTGCTGGTACTCCTGTCCTGCCAAACCAGAACAAAACAGATTTCGATAACCATCGATTCATTGGCTTCTCCGGCAACCGGAACGGCCGGTCAGCCCTACTTCAATGTTGACGAGTCGGGAGCTCCATATCTGAGCTGGCAACAGACGGACGAGGACCGAGCTCACTTGTTGTTGGCCTCATGGAAAAATAACCAATGGTCAAAACCTGATACCCTCGCAGGCGGACCAAACTGGTTTGTGAATTGGGCTGATTTCCCCTCCTTCGCATTTCACGGCAATAACCTCATCGCCAATTACCTCGAGCGTTCGTCTGAAGAGAAGTTCTCTTATGATGTAAAGCTATCGGTATTTGACGGTCAACACTATTCATCCGGACAACGACTACACCACGACAGCACATTGACCGAACATGGATTTGTGTCATTACAGCCCTGGCAGGATGGTTATGTGGCCACCTGGCTGGACGGCCGCAATACGGCTGGGATGGAAGACCATGAGAGCCACGACGGCCATCATGGATCCATGTCATTGCGTGCGGCTATGTTGGATATTAAAGGCAATGTGTTAACCGAATGGGAAATAGATCATCGGACCTGCGATTGTTGCCAGACATCCATGGTCATTACAGACAAAGGACCCATCATTGCTTACCGCGATCGCAGCCGGGATGAAGTGCGTGACATGTCACTGGTGCGCTGGACGGGTGACGGATGGTCGGAACCGTATTCACCCTATGTTGACGGTTGGCAGATCAAAGGATGTCCGGTGAACGGTCCGCGCCTGGCTGCACGGGGCAATCAATTGGCCATGGTGTGGTTTAATGCTGCCAACGATAGCACCCGATTGCAAATTGGGTTCTCGATGGATGGCGGAGTACAATTTGGAAAGAGCACGTTGCTGAATACCGATGCAACCATTGGTCGTGCAGATGTTGTCTGGGTAGACGACCAACGGGTATTGGTATCCTGGATTCAGTCGGGTCAACTTGTTGTTTCCTTGATTGACAATCAAGGTGTTGCACAATCGCCTGTCGTGGTGGGTCCCATCGCCGATGCCCGAGGCTCCGGGTTTCCCCGCATGGTATTTGCCGGCGGCGAAGTCTTCCTGGCCTGGACGGATGCGGGTCGCAATCAATTGGCCATCCGCAAACTGACGCTGTCGAAGTAGCAGGTGATTTGCATCCTATCCGCCTACCTGCTTAATTCGCATCATGACAAAAAATGGCCAATCCGGAAACAGCAATCCGGACGTAGTATTGATCGGTGCAGGTATCATGAGTGCGACACTCGGGGTGCTGCTGAAAGAACTCAAACCTGAATTGAACATCGCCATTTTTGAGCGATTGGATACCGCAGGATCAGAAAGCTCTGATGCCTGGAACAACGCTGGCACGGGCCATTCCTCCTTTTGTGAGTTGAACTATACGCCACAGTCCGCAACCGGAAAGATTGATATCCTGAAGGCAGCTAAAATCGCCGAGTCGTTCGAAGTGTCGAAGGAATTCTGGAGCTATCTGGTTGAGCACCACCTGGTGAGTTCTCCACATGAGTTTATTACCCGGGTACCGCACTTCAGCCTGGTATGGGGAGAAGATAATGTGGCTTTTCTCAAGAAGCGCCATGAATTGATGACGGCCAATCCACTCTTCCGTGGGATGGTGTATTCTGAGAACAAGGATGACATGAACGAGTGGTTCCCGATTGTTATGCGGGGACGCAAAAAGGATCAGAAGCTGGCAGCCACCCGCATGGATATCGGTACCGATGTGAATTTTGGTGCCCTTACCCGAGGAATGTTCAACTGGTTGATGAACAAGCCGGGCGTTAGCATGCACTATGAGCATGAGGTGACTGACCTGAAGCAGGAAAAAGACAATACCTGGACCATCAAGATCAATGACCTGCGCGATGAAGACACCATGTCGGTAAATGCACGGTTTGTATTTATTGGCGCAGGTGGCGCATCGCTTCACCTGTTGGAGAAATCCGATGTGCGCGAAGGAAAAGGGTATGGCGGTTTCCCGGTAGGCGGACAGTGGTTGAAATGCCTTAATCAGGAATTGGTCGACAAGCACTTCGCAAAACTGTATGGTAAGGCATCCGTAGGCTCACCGCCTATGTCGGTACCACACGTAGACACGCGGCATATCAATGGCAAGAAGGAATTGCTCTTCGGACCTTTTGCGGGTTTCTCCACCAAGTTCCTGAAGAATGGCAGTTGGTTTGACTTACCCAAGTCGATACAGATCGACAACGTAGCCCCCATGTTGTATGCGGGCTTGAATAACGTACCATTGACCAAGTACCTCATTCAGCAGGTACGTCAATCACCGGAAGATCGTTTAGCCGCCTTGCGCGAATATGTGCCTTATGCCAAGATGGAAGACTGGGAGTTGCAGGATGCAGGACAACGCGTTCAGGTAATCCGCAAAGACGAAGACCAGGGCGGCGTGTTGGAGTTTGGTACTGAAGTGATCGTATCTGAAGATGGATCTATCGCAGCGTTGCTGGGCGCCTCACCGGGTGCTTCAACCGCCGTGGGCATCATGCTGGGTATTATACCCAAGTGCTTCCGCGAAGATTCGCAAAAGCCATACTGGAAAGACAAACTCAAGGAGATGGTTCCTTCCTACCGTCGATTCCTTCGGGAGAATGAAGACCTGGTGCTTGCCACCCGCGAGCGTACCCACCGCACATTGGGCATCTGAGCATTTGTTCGATAGCGGTCGTATTCGGTCGTCCCCGGACAGCGGATGTACCTAAACAGGCTCCAATCGGGCGTAATGGAGAATTTACTCTGGCCCGGTTGTTGGAATTCATTGGGTACCAAACCGAACCAGTATGCTGAGAAACTTCCTCGTTATCCCCCCCTGGCGAAGCCTTATCAAGAATCGGCTTCATACCCATCAATGTACTGGGACTTGCGATTGGCATCAGTGCCTGTATCGTTATTTCGACCATCGTGTTGTATGAGCGAAGCTTTAATCTGGGTATCGAACAAGGCGACAGGATATATCGGATCCACTCCTATTTCTCCGGAATATTTGAAGGCACCAATCGCGGCGTAACCACGGGTGTTCAATCGATGGTCAGGATCAGTTTACCGGTATTGACCTCGCCGTCAGGATCAATTCGTTCAATGCACAGGCCTCCGTGGAGCGGATGGGACATCAACAGAGCTTTGGCCAGGTGAAAGGTCTTGCCATTGTTGATCCGGAGTACTTTGATCTCATTCAGGGATACGAGTGGATTGAAGGTTCACCTCGGCAATCTCTTACAGCGCCTGGACAGGTTGTGCTCACTATTGACCAGGCCCAACGGTATTTTGGAACGACAAACCTTGCGGACATCATGGGGCAGGAAGTCCGGTACAATGACTCGCTTCGCGTACAAGTTTCGGGATTGGTCAAGAAGCCTTCTTACCATACTGATTTCGATTTTACGGATTTCATTTCTCAGCCAACGATTGCCTCCAGTTTTCTGGCCAAAGGTATGATGGTGCCGGACAACTGGAACAGCACCAACAGCGGCAATGTGTTGTTTATCCGGTTGTCGCCAGAAACTGAGGTTTCACAGATTGACCGCCAACTGGAGAAATTGAATGAAACCTACAAAGCGAATAACAAGCAGGCTGGCTGGACGATTTCCTTTAGACTACAACCCCTCAGCGATCTTCACTACAATGGTGAACTGGGCATATTCAATCAAAGTCGTGAACCTGCTCATTTATCCTCGCTGAATACACTTTCGTGGATAGCCATTCTACTACTGGTGATTGCGGCCATCAACTTCGTAAACCTGGAGACAGCGCAGTCGGCACGACGTGCGCGTGAGGTAGGCGTCCGCAAGGTGCTGGGGAGTTCCAAAAAGCAATTGATCCTTCATTTTCTCACCCAGAGTTTTCTGGTGACCGGTATCGCCACTATACTTTCAATTCCCATCTCGGAATTTGCGCTTGTTTTCTTTAGTGACTTTATCCCGCCGGGACTGCAGTTTGATTTAACAAATTGCTTGACGCTCATTTCATTGGCTGGCATCACCATCGTGGTGGCGATCCTCGCCGGTCTCTACCCTGCCCTCGGGCTCTCATCGTATGCGCCCGTGACGGCGTTGAAGAACATATCTCATCTTAATGTAAGTACACGGTCGGCCTGGTTGCGTCGGAGTTTGATTGTATTTCAATTTGGCTTTGCCCAGGTATTGATTGTTTGCACGATGGTGGTGGTGATGCAAATAGATTTCCTGCTGCACAAGGATATGGGATTCAAGCCGGATGCGATCATCAACATTGACGGGCCCTACCGGGAATCCGACCTCAAGCGACTGGCACTGCGCAATGAACTCCGTCAGACCCCGGGCGTAGAGAGGGTCTCCTTTTGTGCCGCAGTTCCTGCCGATAACGGATTCAGCTCATCACAGTTGGTCTACAAGCCGCAGGGAAAGGATGAGATCAAGATCAATGGTATCCGAAAATTCGGTGATGAACAGTACATACCTGTATTTGGCATCACGTTGATTGCCGGACGCAATGTGACACCTGCTGATGAGATGAAGGAAGTTGTAGTGAATGAAACCTTGCTCAAAGAAATCGGCCTCACCCCGGCTGAGGCAATCGGTCAGGAACTCTGGCAGGATGATCGTGCATTTCCCATCGTTGGCGTCGTCAAAGATTTTAATACCATGTCACTGGCCGCCGAAATCCAGCCGGTCTATATCTCCTGCGAGAACAAGAATTTTTATCAATATGCAGTGAAACTGGCACGCAATCCGGAAACAGGGAGTTATGCCGAAGCGATTGCTGCCATCGAGGCTACCTGGACAAAAGTGTTACCTGATCAGAAGTTCAATTACCAGTTTGTGGATGAAAGCATCCGCAATTTTTATCAGGCAGAAGAAAGGATGTCAAAGCTGGTTTGGACAGCCATGATCATCGCCATCCTGATCTGCTGTTTGGGGCTTTATGGACTCGCCTCTTTCACCTCGATTCAACGAACCAAGGAAATCGGTATACGCAAGGTGCTTGGTGCCAGTGTCACGAGCATCATGACCTTGCTTACCTCAGGGTTTGTTCGGCTGGTACTTATCTCCCTGGTGGCGGCAGTACCTGTTTCGATTTATCTCGCCAATCAGTTTCTTGACCGGTATGTCTTTCACATCAACCTGAGTGCGTGGTTGTTCATTGCTGCCGGTGCTGCTTCGCTGATGCTCGCATTCCTAACGGTTGCTTACCATGCCATCCAATCAGCCACGGCCGATCCGGTGCAGAGTCTGCGGACAGAATAGGTCTTATCGGGATGGTTCACGATCTGGTACTGCCTTCATCAATAAGCGATAGGCATTGTCCAGCGCCTTTCCGCCTGCGGACGAACCGCGATAATGACCCAGGCGTACGATGACAAGATCCTTGGATGGAATAATGGTTACTGATTGTCCGCCGGCGCCAAGCATCATATAGGCTTCCTTCGGAATAGGTCGTGCGCCATCTCCATTGATCCAGAAGAATCCGCCGTAAATGGGCCGCCCATCCTTTACCCAGGGTTCAGCGAGTGTGCTCGCGAATTTTACAAACCCTTCGGGCAGAATGCGTTCACCATTCCACACGCCATCCTGTAAGTATAAGTTTCCAAGCCTGGCCCAATCGCGGGCAGATGCGAACTCATACCCTTGCGTTAGAAAATTTCCGTACGGATCAGCTTCCATGATCATGGTACGCACGCCGATTTTGTCGAACAATGCTTTCTGTGGAAAGGCATGATAATTTCCACCTTGTTTCTCAACACCTAACCTGACCAGGTAGTTGGTGAGGACGGGATCAGAATTGTGATAACGCCCTACGGTATTCGGAGGCCATTGTTGCGGACGCTCAGCGGTCCAGGTAAATGAATTGATACCTCCGGTATAGACATACAGATGATCGGGATAACCTCGCGTTGAATCGTAATCCGGATCTTGTGGAGCCCGGAACCGAAGCCCGCTCGACATATGCAGGATGTCCTGAATTTTGATTTCCGCACGCGGATCACCAGGCTGTTGCCATTCCGGAATCGGTGCGGGCTGATCGAGGGTGTAGACACCTTGCCCTACCAATATACCCATCATGGTGGCGGTAAGACTCTTGCCCATGGACCAGCTTTCCAACGGCGTGTCTTTGGTAATTCCCTCGCCATATTGTTCGGCAATGATCTTGCCTTTATAGGTAACAATAAATGCTGCTGTCATGGCGGCCGCCGGATTAAATGCTGCTGCGACGGCAGAATCGACTTTCGCCATATCCACCTCAGCGGGACGTGCTTCTTTGGTCAGCACATCACCCATCGGCCACGGAGTTTTGTTGGGGTCTGGAAGGTTGCGTTGAATGCGCTCCGGTTGGTAGAAGGGCTTGTCCTGGCCCACGGGAAGCGTAACACATCCCTGAGACTGATCGCCGAGATACACTGCGGTTCTGGTTACCCCATTGGGCAACGTAATGGATACGCGCTTGCGCTGAAAGTCAATCACAGGTTTACTCACCTGCTTGCGCAGATGAAACGGCGATGCAAAACCACCTACGTTCGCGGCGGCGAATTCAGGATCAAGACCGGTGATGAATATCGCTGAGCACATGATCTTGGCGTAACCTGCCGTATGGTGTTCAAGGGCATCACCGGGAGGACCAACGTACGGTGTGTTGATCTCGAAGGAGTCGGCGCGGGCCAGCATCTTTGCTTTCGCCAATGCTCTGGGATCAAGATTGGTTGTTTCGTCCTTGCGGGACGGTTGACAACCTGATGCGACTGCGATTACGAACGCGAACGCACATGCGGTGTTGAAGAGCTTATTCATGATGCTGGATTATAATGGAATGTACTCAATTCCTATTCATGATGCTGGATTATAATGGAATGTACTCAATTAGTTCAGCCTTTGAAATCAGGTTTTGGCAAGAGGTGTTTTTGCACTTTGCCCAATGCCGTTCTTGGTAGTTTTTCAACCGTGACAAAAGCGCGGGGGATTTTGAAGGAGGCCAAATGATTACGACACATGGCTTCCAGCGAATTGATATCTGTCTGGCCGGACAATACCAGATAGGCAACAGGAACCTCTCCCCTGACCGGATGAGCTACACCAACGACGGCAGCTTCGGTTACACCGGGTTGTTCGAGCAGAAATTCTTCGATCTCCCGTGGATAAATGTTGAATCCACCGGAAATGATCAGGTCACTCTTGCGCCCATTAAGGGTGAAGTATCCGTCCGCGTCTATGAAGCCCAGGTCGCCTGTCTTGAAATATCCATCCTGGAAGGCTTGCCGGGTAGCTTCGTCACGATTCCAATAACCGGCAAAGACATTGGGCCCCTTGATGTATACCTCACCGATGGCACCTGTGGCTGCGGGTGTTCCGTCTTCATTCATGACTTTGGCTGAAATACCCGGCAAAGGCAACCCAACGGTGCCAGCCTTTCGTATACCAAAGTAAGGATTGCTGATGTTCATCAATGTCTCGGTCATGCCATAGCGCTCCAGGATCGTGTGACCATACTTATCCCGGAAGGCATCCAGCACGTGCGCAGGCAATGGCGCTGAGCCGCACACAAACAAGCGAAGACTGACTCCGATCTGGCGTGCCGTAGCAGATTCCTGATCGAGCAGCCGAATGTAAATCGTGGGTACGCCAAAGAAAAGCGTAGGCCTGAATGATAGAAATTCAGCGGGTGCTTTCTGATGTTCAAAGCGCTCCAGCAACCGCATCCTGCATCCTGTGATCAACCAGATCATCACACCATTGCCCAGGGCATGTACGTGAAATAATGGTAATGCCAATAAGAAGCGATCCCGTTCAGTGATCAACCATGCACTGGTGAGGTTTATGCCATTGGCCATAAAATTATTATGCGTCAGCATAGCCCCTTTCGAGGCTCCGGTAGTGCCCGAGGTGTACACAATGGCAGCGATACTATCGCCGGTGGTGGTACTTTGGAATGGTTTACTGGGAAATTGACTGGCTTCACGGACAAGATCAGATACCAACCATACAGAACCATGACCGGGTACTTCTCCCTGAGCCACAACGGCTTTCGGCGAAGCGTCAGTCAGGATGTGTGATACTTCCCGCTCTTTGTACAGGATATTCACGGGCACAAAAATCACCCCCAGTTTGGCAGCAGCGAGGAAGAGAAAGATAAACTCCGGGCAGTTCTCCAGATAAACAGCGAGTCGATCGCCCATATTGAAACCACGCGACTGCAACAGGTACACGATTTGATTACTTCGTTCATCAATTTCCTTGAAGGAAAAAGTCTGAGCACCGAATTCCAAACCCGGCTCGTCGGGGCGGCCCTCCAGGGACGGTGCAAATGCATGGAGCAAGTTCATGATCCGAAGAAGTAGGTTAAGATCAGATAGAATACCGAAGGACAAAGCAGGCAACCAAGACCCGTGAAGAATGTGGCGGTCATGGCACCGTAAGGCACGAGCTTGGGATCGGTGGCTGCCAGCCCGGCCGCTACTCCGCTGGTGGTTCCCACCAATCCACCGTACACCATGGCCGAGCGCGGATTGTTCAAACCAATTTGTCGTGCAAAAATGGGCGTGATCAATGTAACGACTACCGATTTGACTACGCCGGCAGCAATGCTCACCGCGATAACTTCTGAACTGGCCTTAACAGCTGCCCCGGTAACGGGCCCGACGATAAACGTACAAGCACCGGCACCAATTGTTGCCAGGTCTTTTGGGTCGTGGTATCCAAATGACAAAGCCACCAGCGTGCCGATAACAAAAGAAATACTGATGCCGAGCAACAAGGACACAGCACCCACCCATCCTGTCCCGCGCAGTTCTTCGAGGTGAACGCCCTGAGCAGTTGATACAATGGCGAAGTCGCGAAACATGGCACCGCCCATGATTCCCATGCCCGACAGCCAGGAGATATCGGCAATTCCCCTGGAGCCTCCGGTAACAGATCCACCCACATACGCCAACACCAGTCCGGCTACAATAGCAATGGCTGATCCGGGAATTTTCTTTCTCAGTAGTTTATCAGAGAGCAGATACGACAGCCACAGGATACAGCCGGTAACCAAAAATGCCACGACCAATCCATTCTTGTTCAATATGTCAAGAATGAGTTTCATGGCGACTTTCGGTTTATGAGCCGAACAACAAATGGCAGCAGCACCATGGGGATAATCGTGACCAGTATGCCAGCGATAATGGCGACGGCACCACCGGACAACGCGGCGGCAACGTTTTGAACGGCCGACATGGCAACAATGACCGGGATATAAAGATTGCTCCAGAACAGAATCCCTCCTTCCGTCATGGGCGCCAGTAGCTTACGGCGGTGCATATAAGAGTTAACCAACATTAATAGCAGCATGGAGAAGCCGACACCGCCTACGTTGGCATCAATGCCCAGGATTGCGCCCAGTTCGGCGCCGATCCATTGACCGATCAGATAGCAAGCAGCAAGAATGGCAACACCGTAGATGGTCATGGTTCAACGTGTTGTAAGATGTCGGATAATTTCACCAAAATCAAGATGGCTGAAATGGAGATATCGGAAGGATAATGGTGAAGGTGGTGCCCACGGTGTATTCACTGGTTACGGTGATCTGTCCACCCAGGCGGTGCAACGTTTCCCGAACGATATACAAACCAAGGCCCGAACCGTGGACCCGGTCGTTGGCCTTATAGAACATATCAAATATCCGGTTGATGTGTTCGGACTGAATGCCAATTCCGTTGTCTGAAATGTTGATCACCCATGATTCATGGGCAGCATAGCACTTGATGGTCAGTCTGGATTGTTTGGATGCATCGCGATAATGAATGGCATTGGACACCAGGTTGTTGAGTACCACCTTGAGTCGCTTACGGTCAGAGTACACGGTGAACCCGGGACGACATTGAATATCAACAGTCACCTGTTCGACACCGGGCATATGTTGCATGCCGGCCATAACTTCTTCAATCAGTTCGCTAACGACCAATGATTTTATTTCTGGTTCGAGCCGTGAGTTGCGGGAGTAGTCCAGTACTTCCCCGATGAAGGCATCCAGCATTTTGGCCCGGTTGCTGATCATGTCAATGATTTTATCCCGTTCAGGTTGGGCCTGGGTAAGCTTATAGATATTGGTAAGTCCAAGAATGGACGTAAGGGGTGCACGCAGATCGTGCGAGACACTGTACACAAAGTGATCCAGCTCCTGGTTGGTTTTTTCGAGGAGTTTATTCTTTTGCCAGAGCGAAGCCTCGGATTCAATGTTGCGCCGGTACAGAAACCGAAGCATAAACATCGTAGACAGAATGCCCATGGTGAAGTTGGCCAAAAAGTTAATCCGGATCATATTCGGATCATTCGATGGCGGGGGTACGATATGGTGATCGTCCAGGTAGGCCAGGAAGGCAAGTCCTACGGGAAGCAATCCAAACACGATGCCAGCTACCCGATGGTAATAGCTTGCCAGAATGAGGCCAGCCATGGACGCTGTCATGAAGTAGAAATAAATACCCCCCTGGGGATGGTCGACGTCAGCGAAAATGTAAACTACAGAATTGGCAATCACGAGAATGGTGATGTCGGCGGCCAGGTACCAGGCCAGGCGAATCATAACCATAGAAGTGATTGTGAGGGCGATCATGCCGCCGTACCAGGGCAGAAACTCGGTCATGCCGTTGATGTAATCGAGGGCGGCATAAAAAAGACCGATAAGAATGATGATCAGGGCAAACTCGCCCCGCAGCATGGCATACTTAAATTCCCGGTGCGAGCGAATATCCCGCTTGCCCCAAACGATTTCCTGAACGAGCCCCATAGACAGGAAGTTAAGATAGCTAATAAGGCTGATGAATCTAATCCGGGAAGGTCAAAATGTAATATATTTGCGCCCTTATTTCGAGCCCTATGATTTCAGTTGATGCCGTCACCGTTGAGTTTAATGGTTCTGCCCTGTTCAGTGATATCTCCTTCAACATCAATGAAAACGACCGCATTGCCCTCATGGGTAAGAATGGTGCCGGTAAGTCTACGCTGCTTAAAATCATCGCTGGTGTAAACAAGCCAACCCGGGGCAAGGTTTCTGTGCCCAAGGATGCCACCATCGCCTACCTGCCTCAGCACCTGCTCACCGACGACAATTGTAGTGTGTTTGAGGAAGCCGCCAAAGCGTTTTCCAAGATTCACGATATGAAGCGGCAGATGGATGAACTCAACCACCAGCTGGAAACCCGCACCGACTACGAATCAGACGAATATGCAAAGATCATTGAGCAGGTATCTGAACTGAGCGAGAAGTACTATCACATTGAAGAGATCAACTTCGATGCGGAAGTTGAAAAGACACTGCTCGGCCTGGGCTTTCTGCGGACTGATTTCACCCGTCCCACCAAAGAATTCAGTGGCGGCTGGCGGATGCGCATTGAATTGGCTAAAATCCTGCTGCAGAAACCCGACCTGATCCTGTTGGACGAGCCCACCAACCACATGGACATTGATTCCATCCAGTGGCTGGAGGATTTTCTGATCAACAACGCCAAAGCAGTGATCGTGATCTCCCACGACAAGACGTTCGTGGACAACCTCACGAACCGCACCATTGAGGTGACGATGGGCCGCATTTATGACTACCGCACCAACTACACCCACTACCTGCAGTTGCGCAAAGAGCGCCGTGAACAGCAGCAGAAACAATTTGACGACCAGGCCAAGCAGATCGCCGATATTCAGGAGTTCATAGAGCGATTCAAGGGCACCTACTCCAAGACCTTGCAGGTACAGTCGCGGGTAAAGATGCTGGAGAAAATTGAAATCATCGAAGTCGATGAAGTGGATACCTCTTCCCTCAACCTGAAATTTCCGCCTGCCCCCCGCTCCGGAAATTATCCGGTGATCATCGATGGCTTCAGTAAGACCTATGGCGACAACACGGTACTGAAAGATGTGTCATTGACCATCGCCCGGGGTGAACGCATAGCCTTCGTTGGTCGTAATGGTGAAGGTAAGTCCACGTTGGTGAAAGCTATCATGGGCGAGATTCCTTTCGATGGCAAGATTCAAATGGGCCATGGATCGCTCATCGGTTACTTTGCACAAAATCAGGCCTCGCTCCTCGATGAAGAGCTTACCGTCTTCCAAACCATCGACTACGTAGCGGTTGGCGATATCCGGACCAAGATCAAGGATATTCTCGGTGCATTCCTGTTTGGCGGTGAGGCCATTGAGAAAAAAGTCAAGAACTTGTCGGGTGGTGAACGCACCCGCCTGGCGATGATAAAGCTGTTGCTGCAACCTGTTAATTTCCTGATCCTCGATGAACCTACGAACCACCTCGATATCAAGACCAAAGAAATCCTGAAGGACGCCCTCAAAGCCTTTGATGGCACGATGGTATTGGTTTCTCACGACCGCGACTTTCTGGATGGACTGGCCACCAAGGTGTTTGAGTTCGGCAACAAGCGCGTCAAGGAACACTTTGAGGGTATTGCAGGCTTCCTGCGGAACAAGAAACTTGAAAACCTCCGCGAAGTCGAGCGGAAATAGATTGACTATCCGTGGAACGGCGTCATTTCTCCCCAGAGCCGCTCGAATTGGTGGAGAAACACTTTCACTGCACCCGGCTCCTCGGTGAGCAGGATGTTCTCATGGTTGTACCTGGCAGCACTCACCGTCCAGTTATAGCTCCCGGTGATCAGGGTCTTGTCGTCGGTGACCATAAACTTATGGTGCATGTGGTTGGAGGTGTTGTCCATACGGATGCTGATTTTCTCCCGGGCCAATCGCTCAATGTCTGATCCCAGGTCCAGCGATTTGTCGTTATCGGTGAGCACGCGTACATCCACACCTTTGCGATGGGCTTGCACAATGGCATCGGTGATACGGTCGTCGCTGATGGTGAACACACAGATTCTGAGTTTGGTGGTGGCGTGTTCCAGTTGTTGGACGATGGTATTCCGGCAAGATTCTCCGGGACTGAAATAGGCCGCAACACGTGCCGCCTCCTGGCGAAGGGTCAGGGCCTGGCTGGCTTGTCGGATCCATTCCAGGATGAATGAATAGTTCTCTGGCGTTGCTTTCTCTTTGGCCATGGCAAAAAGCTGACTGTTCAGGTAATCGAGGTTGTCACGTGTTAGGGCAAGGTCTTCAACCAGGTGGTGGAGTTCTTTCTTTTCTGTTTTGCTGAGCAAGTCGTCCTGCAGGCTTTCGCGGAAGCGGCTCAGAATAAGATCAACAGGCTTGGGAATAGTTGCCATGGTTTTGATTTATTAATTTTACCTGACACATAAACTGAAGTCATGAAGGTAAGGATGAAAAACATTTTATTGCTTCTGTGTGGCTCACTGATTTCATGTATGGCCGTCAGTCAGGTAGCTCCGCCTCAGTTGATCGTACGCGGAGATGATATGGGCTTTTCCCATGCTGGAAACGTCGCCATCCAAACTTGTTATGAATCGGGCATTGAAACCACGATAGAAGTATTGGTGCCGTCGCCCTGGTTTCCCGAAGCGGTGTCCATGTTGCGGAATATGCCCGATGTTGACGTGGGTATTCACCTAACCCTCACCAGTGAATGGGACAACATCAAGTGGAGACCGTTGAGCAATTGCCCCAGCCTGGTAACCGTTGATGGATACTTTTATCCCTTTATGACCCCCAACCGCAATTACCCGGGTCAGTCGTTGCTGGAACATGTCATCAAGATTGAAGACGTCGAGCGCGAATTCCGTGCACAGATTGAATTGGCCATTCGACATATTCCGCAAATCAGTCACGTGTCGGCTCATATGGGTTGCTACAACGCCCGAAAAGACCTCACGGAACTCGTGGCGCGTCTGGCCAGGGAATACAACATTGACATTAACCCGGAGACCTATGGCGTAATCCAGTTTGGCTATGGCGCGCCTGTGGAGAAATGGGAAGAAAGAAAAGCGGCTTTCATAGCAGGGTTGCGTGGTTTAAAATCAGGACAGCGGTATTTGTTTGTTGATCATCCCGGCATGGATTCTCCGGAACTTCGCGCCATCCATCACATCGGATATGAAAATGTGGCCGATGACCGTCAGGATGTAACGGAGCTTTGGACGGATCCGGAGGTCCGTGATGTAATCGCACAATTGGGAATCAAACTCATTGACTACCGCGACCTGAAGGCTAAGTAATTAATAGGAAATGGTCACGACGGCATTCAAGGTAGAACTGAGTTCAGTCCACTTCCCAAAACTTGTCTTACGTTCGAAGGTCCGGTATTTGCGGGTATGGTCTGTTTTTCCAGTCTCTACCATCAGACCTGTGAATGGTGGCAATTGACTAAACCCTGGCCAATCGCGCATGTCACCGACGTACTTATAAGAGGTCTTACCATCTGTCATACGTTTTTCGACCTTCTTGTTACCCGCTTCGTACTGCTGTTTTCTCCATCGCTCCCAATCACGTAATCCGGCCAGCATTTTAGCGCGGTCGGCACGGGATTCAATCCACTCAAATCCCACAAAGAATCGCTTCGCATCAATGCGGATATCCCTGTTGACCAGGTTGAAACGGAGCCAGCCGAATCGCTTTTGTTCAGTAAGCATCACCTCCTGCTGCAACAACTCAGTTCCCGGTGCGTCACGAAGGGAATCATAGGCAAAGAAATGAAGCCTGAACTTCAGGGTATCTTTCGAATTGTACATCAGGCGCACCTGGAGTTTATCCACGAAATTGGTTGTAGAGGGAGATTCCAGTAATACAGCTACCGCACCACCTCCCTGGATGGTATCCAAAGGAATTACCCCATCCTTTCCTCCCATCCAACCCAACCGGAGGTGTTTGTAGCGACGTGACTTCACGGTAACGTCTTTTAACAAAATTCGCATCGGAATCAACTGGACTGCAACCTCTGTCGACGTCTGAAATGCCCGCACCGGCATTGGCGTGATCGCCATGGGCCTGCTCCTCCTCCAGCCGCTGCTGGCCGGCGGCTACCTGCCGGGCCTGCCGGCACCCCGCGGCCGGCGGCTGCATTTCTGGGTCGGGCTCGGCCTCGTGACGGCGGTGCTGGTCCATGTCCTCGGCCTGTGGCTGACCAGCCCGCCCGACATGCTCGACGCGCTGCTCTTCCGCTCGCCGACCCCGTTCACCGTCTGGGGCGTGGTCGCCATGTGGGCGGTGTTCGCCGCCGCCCTCGTCGCCACCCTGCGCCGCCGGCTGCGCCTGCGGCCGCGGCTCTGGCGCCCGTGCCACACGGCCCTGGCGGCGGTGGTCGTCGTCGGCAGCGTCGTCCACGCCCTGCTGATC
>JBGAMI010000109.1:0-2886 GCA_044223085.1 Cyclobacteriaceae bacterium | reverse complement strand
AGTCAGCTGTAATGATCAGATCTGTACCTTCCGGCGTATGTTGTATAACATTACCAATCAGGTTATGCAGTATTTGGTCCATCAATCCAAAATCCAACTTGAATAGTGGAAGGGACTCCGGCACATGAACGGAAACCCGGTATTTATTGATGGCTGGTTCAAAGCGCTGAATGGCATTGTAAACTAATTCCCGGACATCCACCCAATCGCGTTTGATGGTGAATACACCCGATTCCAGGCGAGACATATTCAGCAGATTCTCCACCTGTTGGTTGAGTCTGGCGGCGGCCAGGGAAACCTCACTTAAAAGAACAGACTTATCATGTTCTGTGAGGTGCCCGCCCTTCGACTGTAAGTTATCCGCAGCACCTATGATGGTGGTGATCGGTGTGCGCAACTCATGCGACAATGAATTCAGCAAAGTGGAATAAAACCGTACGGCATTGGCTTTGGCCTCCTTCTTCCTTCCCTCATCCTGCGCCTGATGAATTTTATGGGTAAGGACGGCATGAATCAAAGCCACCATAAAATAAGTCAGCAACAAGAGCTGATCCTCTGTACCTCCCACCGTGAACGTAAAGCGAGGCGGGAGAAAGAGAAAATCCCACAGTAACGCACTTAGAATAGCCGCGAGCAATACAGGCCGAATTTCAAGAAATAAGGTCAACACAGAAACCGACACCAGCAACAAAAAAGCAACCACATGGTAGCCCACCAAGTCATTGATGAACAAACCTACTAAGGTTGATCCAGTGATGAGGGAAATACTGGTGAGGTATTGTTTTCCAATGCTCATGTAGCCCTGACTTTGATATGACAAATATAGCCGGGCGGTTATTAATGCATTATCAAGATGACGACCAGAGACATAAAGATTTTATAAGGATTTATTTTCAATATGGGCGCATCCATTATTCCAGCGGTACCCTAACCCAATCAGCATTCCGTACCTTTATGTCATGAAACTCAGAATTACGTTAGGGCTGATGCTGGCCGCCCACATCGCATTGGCGCAGGTACATGTAGCCACCCAACACAACAACCTGGCCCGAACGGGATGGAACAATAAAGAGACCATTCTACATACCCGAAATGTGCCAGAAGTACATTCGGATTACTCTATACGCGCGCAGTTGATGATTAGATTTACGCCCAGCCCCTCGTAACTTCCAAGGTACCTATCGGAGGCGGAACCCATAATGTGGTGCTGGTGGCTACCGGGAGGCTTACCGGAAGTTTCCATTCCGATAGCCGACTTACCGAAAGGTCTGTACGTGGTGGAGGTCACCACCGGAACGAAGGTCTATCGGATCAAGGTGCTACATTAGTCGTATCGGCGCGTTCGTCTGCTTTGATCAGGAACCAAAGAAGACCTCCGACAATCAGGGTAATGCCCAGGATGATTACCGGCACATCATAGCTTTTGAACGAAGTAATCAGGTAACCAACACCGATGGAGGTTACGGTGCCTCCTAATAATCCTGCTGTATTCATAGCACCGGTAAACGCACCACTTGCTTTTCCCCCGAGATCGGTGGCTACAGCCCACGCAACAGGTGCGGTTACATCCATGAAAGCCATACCCAACGCGAGATAAATAACGGCCTGCGTATTGTCAGGTGTGTAAACGGTGGCCAACATCAATCCGCCCGAAAGTGAAAGCCCGATCAGGGGTACCAATCGTCGGCCCCAGTTAAGGCCAATCCGTGAAACTAGGTAATCGCTTATGGCTCCTCCTGTCATGCAACCAACGGCCGCTAGAATCCAGGGCAAAGAAGCAGAGTACACCAACTCCCCTTCTGTCATCCCGCGACCATTTTGCAAATACTTCGGGAGCCATGATATGAAGAAGAATACACCTGAAGCGTAACAGAAGTACATCACCATCAACATCCAGAAATTCCGGTTCGACAACCATTGACACCAAAGATGAGTCGGGTTTTGGTCGACACTTGTCTTGACCGCAGGCCGCTCAGGTTCCTGGTAGCCCCACCACCAAAGTATCGCCCAGGCAACGCCAATTACGCCGAGCACATAAAAGGACGTGCGCCAACCGAAGTTGATCTGCAGCGGAATCACCAGCAGGGGTGCCAATGCGCCACCCAGCCGACTCGACATCCAAATCATGGCCATTGCACGCCCGTGCTCCACGGAAGCAAACCATTGACGAATGGCCACGGCTGTGTTGGGATAAGCTCCAGCCTCACCCGCTCCAAAAAGAAACCGAACGAAAAAGAGACTTATGAACCCACCGACAAAGCCAGTCAGCATAGTAAAGAATGACCACCACAACACCACCCTCGCCAGAATCCGACGGGCACCGTAGCGATCGCCCATTTGCCCAGTGGGTATTTCAAATAATCCATAGGCTATAGTGAAGGCGCTAAGTATCCATCCAAACTGACCTTCAGACAATCCAAGCTCACCTGTGATGCGTTGACCCGCCAGAGAAATAGCGTTGCGATCCAAAAACGTGATAATAGACAGCAACGAGAGTAATGACAATACCCAGTATTTGTTCTTCATGAAACTGCAATAATCCGGGAATATAACCGGCTTAGCGGAAATTACCTCGCCGTCTATTCATGAGAAAGACCACATATTCTATGTCAGATAGACAACACTGATGTAAATTGTAGCCGCATCATTGATTACATCATAATTGAATCAAGTGCATTAACCGAACTAATTCATTTTGTCATGGCCAAGAAAAAAGTTAAGAAGAAAGCAAATAAAGCTGCGTCCAAAAAAGCCGTGAAGGCGAAAAAGACCACCCGAAAAGTGGCCAAAAAGGCGCCCAAAAAAGGAAATAAGCCTGCCCCCAAAAAATCAAGTCCCAAGGTTGTAACCATACAGACACCATCACCTGTGGGTGTTCAGGGCGTG
>JBGAMI010000051.1:0-23692 GCA_044223085.1 Cyclobacteriaceae bacterium | reverse complement strand
TGGGGATTAGGGAATGGGGAGTATCAGTCTTAAGATACGGTTGATTTGGATGGGAGGTTGCCAATGTCCAAATCCATCTCGGCCAATCGCAGTCACTTGTCTCAATACACCCCAATTGGCACAGAGAAGTCTCCCGCAGATGTTCGGGGATTAGTGCTCATGATTGTCGCTGATCTTTGCCCAGCAATTGACTAATTAGGAACCTGATTGGCGATGATCCTGCATTTTATCTGTGTCCATCTGCGGGAAACATTCACTTTAAATGAACAATATCTCTAATCAGTTACCCCCAATCCCTGATGCCTGTTCCCAAATGTCTCATCCCATCTCCCTTTCAATTCCCACATGTCTGACAACTAAGTTCTAAGTCCTAACCGCTATTCCCTATCATTCCTGATATCCAGCCTTCCTAGAATAACACCTCGCGTAATGAGTGGCATACCGGTAACCCTGATCTGGGGTTCACCAAAGGCATGTACGTGAAGCGCGTCCCTGGTGGCTATTCTTACCTTGCCTTCGCCATAGATGCGGGTGGTTGCAACGGTACTTTGGAGTGCATGCGTATCGATTGCGTTATCGCCAAACAACCGGTACACCTGTACATTTGCATGACCGCCACGGATCGAAAGCCTGTTCTCGCCAAAGAGCGATGCCTTGAATTTGTCAACATCAAGTCCATTCAGTTCAACTTCCGTGACGCCATATAATTTCAGTTTGAGTTTGTCGCCATGGATGGTGCTGCTCGCAATCAGGGATTCTGCGCCCCGCATTTGAATGGAGTTCAATTTTTGGTAGGTGACGTAGGCCGTGACCGATGCCCCCTCATAGATCGGTCGCTTCGCACCGTGCAGGGAATACCTCACTTGCTTTTCCAACACGCGTGCATGGTCCAGAAATATCCGAAGGGTATTGCCGTTCTGTTTGATATTGACTTTGCTGCGGGGTACACCGTTGCAAACAATCCGAACCTGCGGCACAGGTCCCTCCAGTAGCACGAGGTGAACGCGGGGAGAAGCAATAATGCTGGTAAATGCCTTCACCCGTACCGAATCCTCAGTTTGGGCGTGTGAAAGGTAGCTGGTGAGCAGCAGTATGGTAAGCAGGTACTTCATAGGAGTGTCTTTTGGCTGTAAGACAACCGGCCTGGGTAGTACCCCCATTGCGAGAGGCAATTTTATTCGCTTCGCAACGATTGCGTAGGATTCGCTACTGCTGCCCGAAGCGCTTGCATACCAACTATCGTCACGGCTAAAACCAGGGCGAGCCCGCCCGCGGCTGGGAATACCCACCAGGCGATGTCGACGCGGTAAGGGTAGCGGCTGAGGAACCAGTTGAGTGCCCACCATCCCAGCGGAGCCGACAGGACGAATGCAATGAGGACCAGCCTGGAGAAATCCCGGGTGATCAATGTAACCAGGTTAGCCACGGTTGCACCCATGACCTTGCGAATGCCAATTTCCTTGGTACGTTGTTCTGCAGTGAACGCAGCCAGACCAAACAACCCCAGGCAAGTGATGAAGATGGCAAGTCCGGCGAATATGCTGGAGAGCCGGCTGATGAGGTCAATCACGCCGAACTTTTGATCGAATGCCCAGTCGGCAAAGCGATAGGCAAAGGGATAGTTGGGATTGATTTTTTTCATCACGTCTTCCACCTTCGCAATAGATCCTTTGAGGTCGTCAGTCTTTTCAAGTCGTATGGATACCGTGCTGCTCCAGTCTGGTTGGAATACGAGGATCAAAGGCGCTACAGGCTGGAAAGGTGAATCCATGACCACGTTGTCCATCACACCGATGATGTTGTATTTGCCTCCCCAAAGGTCCAATTGTTTGCCCACGGGTTCGGCCATACCCATCACATCGGCGGCTGCCTGGTTGATAAGGACCGCAGAGGAGTCGCTTTTGAAATCACGGGAGAAATCCCGGCCTGCCAGCAGCTTGATGCCCATGGTGGCGGTGTAATCGTAGTCACTGGCGATGGTGGAAAAGTTCACCCGCTTGCCAGGATCCATGCCAGCCCACTCAACGGCGTTGGAGGAGAAGATATCCGTAATCGGACTATTGGAATGAGCCACGGACTTGACAACACCGGTGGCCATCAGCTGTTGACGCACCGATTCGAAATTAGTTTCAATCTCAGCGGTTGTCCAGATCATCATCAGGTTTTCCTTGTCATAGCCAACCGTACGGTTCTTCACGTGCTGGATCTGTTGGTATATCACCAAAGTCCCGATGATAAGGAAAATGGAAAGACCAAACTGAAGGGTCACCAGTACTTTTCGAGGCGTGCTGGCCTGCTTACCGGCATGTACTTTTCCTTTGAGAACCTTTGCCGGCTGGAAGGCGGACAGATACAAGGCAGGGTAGCTGCCCGAAACCACGCCCGTAACTACGATGATGACCAAACTGGCGAACCATAACCAGGGGTTGCTGTATTCTATCAGGAGTTGCTTGTTGACAAGTTGATTGTACAGGGGAAGTGCCAGTTCAATAATCACAATGGCTGTAATGAATGCCAGTGTAGTAATCAACAGCGACTCACCCAGAAACTGGGCAATCAGTTCTTTGCGTCGCGATCCAATGCTCTTGCGGATGCCAACTTCGCGCGCGCGACTTTCGGACCGGGCTGTGGCCAGGTTCATGAAATTGATGCAGGCAATAATCAGGATGAATGCGGCGATGGCCGAGAAAAGCTGAACATATTCAATCATACCGCCGGATGGCTTTCCGTTTTCGAACTGACTGTGCAACCTCAGTTGAGACAAGGGATACAGAAACAACTCAGCTGAGGCATCTTCCTTGGGATTGTTTTCTTTTACAATGTCTTTGATAGAGGTATTTGCCTGATCGAGTGATGCACCGGCGTGAAGTTGCACGAACATCTGAAAGGAATGATTGCCCCAGCTCTTTCTGCTGTTCTGTACCCATTCATTGTGCGCTTCGAAGTAGGCGAAGGGCATCAGGTATTCAAACTTTAGCGACGATTGTACCGGTACATCCTGTACAATGGCACCAACTTTCACCTCGCGTTGGTTGTCTACCAGGATGGTCTTGTTAAGCGGATCCTCGTCGCCGAACAATGCCTTGGCTGTTGCCTCGGTGAGAATGATTGAATTAGGATCGACCAGCGCGGCATCCGTTCCTTTGGTCACCGGAAAGGAGAACATTTTGAGAAAGTCTTCGGAAACGGCCAGTCCGTTCTTATTGATCTTCGTATCCCCATGCGTCAGCAGGCTTCCTTCTCCCCAGTTGGCTACTGCCATGTATTGAATCTCGCTCACTTTGGCTTTGGCAGCTTCAAGCAGCGGTAACGGTACTGGCCGGTCAGTTGCGATGCCATCAGCAAAGCTCTGATTCATGTAGACCTGGTACAGGTTATCGTAGTTCTTATGAAACTTGTTGAAAGACATCTCATCGGAGACCCACAGGAATATCAGCGCAGAACTGGCCAACCCAACAGATAAGCCGGCAATATTGATGGCTGAATACACCGAGTGCTTGGTGATGTTCCGGAATGCGATTTTCAGGTAGTTGTAGAGCATGGCATGAGGTTCTCCGGATATCTATTCAGATATCGGGCCAAACACCAATTCCGTATAATGGAGGCCAAAAACGGCTATCAGGACCAAATTATCGTCCGATCCTGACCTGGGGCGTCCGCTATCGGACGTCCTGATCCTTATAGAGATCCTTGTAGGTGAGTCGGGATGGGGCCTGACCTGCGCTTTTGATAATGCCGACGTGCATCAATAATACAGTGCCCATCATCAGAAATACCAGGCTGTACCCGATGCTGAAGACCAGCGGGTTGTAGGCAGAGAAACCCTCGTAGGAAAACACATCATAAGCAAAGACCAACAAGCCGAGTACAATGGATGCGCTGAGGAAAGTAGAGCCCATGCGCTGATTGACCCATGCGCGTAATACAAGGATCACCGCGTTGAGCATCACCAATCCGCAGAAGGTAATATAGAGCGTGATCCATTCCGTGAAGGTGGAGGGTGAAGCGAAGAGGGCGAAGGCCACGAAGAAAACGTTACAGGCAATCAGGAAGTACTTCAGAATGCGGTACTGCTCTTTGGGATATACATAGCTGAGGTACTGTGATGCCCAGATCATGGTCAGGAAAAGGGTGATGTACTCAATCCGGATCATCGCATGCCAACTGAAGTCTGGCATGTAGGAAATGAAAATGTACATATTGGAAAACCCAACCCGGACGGCCCAGGTGAGACAAAGCAGGGCAAAATAAAGAATGACCTTTTTACGATCCTTGATCAGGTAAATAATGAAGAACGCAATGCCGACCAGGCCAAGCAGCCCGGACTCGATCAGGTTGCTGGTCTCCGCAATGCTGCGATGATGTTGCATCAGCGCTGCGCTGCCCATATAAATAGGATCTTTTACGCCACCAACGTGGTGACTGAAATTGCTTACGCGCAACAGGAGTCTGATCGTATCCGTGCCAGGTTCAAACACAACGGTTTGTGGCATCCACTGCGGTGTATACGTATCGGCAACCAGTCCGACTTTACCATTGGTGGCAATCTCCTTATCGTTGATCCACAGGGAATAGCTTGAATAAATCTGCGGAATCTCCAGGGCGAGGGGCCCGGTATTGGGCGCTACCAGAATACGCAGTGAATAGGTACCATAACCAAAGCCCATATGGTTGGCCCGGGTCTCGTTCCAGACATGTGGAAAATCGGTGGGCACATACTCCCCGGCACGAAGTTCGTCCGGGAAAATGAGTTGGTTGTCATAGAAGTTCCAGGTGCCATTCAGCGCCACCCGCTCTTGCCCCAAGTCCACCGCTCGCGCATCCAGAATTCCCCGGGAAGCCGTAGGGCCTGCAAAGGACAGGATACTAAGAAGTAACGCCTGGAACGAAAAAAACGCGGTTTTCATGGAAAGAACAATTAGACCTAACGCAAGTTAGGATAACCTTGGCGTAATCTGAAATGGGGAGGGGCGTTGCCAGGAAAGTACGGGCCTGAAACCTATTGGTAGTTGCCGTGGTACTTCATTTCTTTCTCACGCTCTGACTCTGCCTTTTCGCGCTTGATGCGCACTTTGGCAACGGGACCCACCATGATGGGAACCGTCTCGACCTCCACATTAGCCAATTCCAGTCCATACATCTCTTCCGTGCTCAGGCTGTGACGTTTGATAAAGCGGTATCCCTGAATAATGAGGTTGTCAAAGGAAGATATTTCGCTGTCAACCGATGCGAGTGAATGCAGCATGATAAACTTGAAGTCGGAAGGCATGCTGTGCCGCTGTAATGAATCGTAGTGACTGATCAGATCGATCTCACCGGTTTCAGCCATGTCGTGCAGGATTTTTGCAAAGAGCAGGTTCACCCGGTGGTCGGCCTTGAATCCCAACTTAATCCGTACAAAGAAACACTTGCGTGGGATTACGGTATCGACTGAATATTTGGATGTGTAGGGACTATCCACTGTATCGACGTGAAGGAACCAGTAAACGTCGGCTCGCTTCGGTCTCTTCTTGAAGATGGAATAGATAATATTTGAATCGATGTACCTTTTGCTGTCAGCAACGGCCATAAACACCAGGTTGGTTGCTTCCTTGGGAATGGTGGTGTCAGCCTGCAGGTCCTGGATGAGCGGAACATAGTGTTTCAGGTCAACAAACTCCGTATGGCGGTCGCGGAGGTTGCGGGCCTTGAGGAGGATAAACATGATCATGAAGAACACCGACGCAATGGCAAAGGTGAACCAACCGCCGTGGGGGAATTTGTCGAGGTTGGACACCAGGAACATCCCCTCCAGTGAGAAGAAGACAAACGCCAATACCGATGACCGCAGGCGTGATTTCTTCACCATCGTGAAATAGTATACCAACAGCGTGGTGGTCATCAACATATCAATGGTGATGGCGAGGCCATAGGCACCCTCCATATTCACCGACTTCTGGAAATACAAGACCACCATGATTGTGCCGGCAAGCAGTACCCAATTGATGGCGGGCAGATAGATCTGGCCTTTCATCTTGCTGGGGTACCGTACCCGGGTGCTGGGCCATAGTTTGAGTTTCATGGCTTCATTCACGAGGGTGAACGTACCGGATATCAATGCCTGACTGGCGATAATGGCCGCGGCCGTGGCGATCACGATACTGAAGATCAGCAGGGACTCGGGAATGATGGAATAGAAGGGAATTTGCTCATTGAGGTAGGTACCCTGTTTGGTCAGCAGCCAGGCCGCCTGTCCGAAGTAATTCAACAATAGACAGGTGACTACAAAAATCCACCCAACCCGGATATTGCTTTTGCCACAATGGCCCAGGTCTGAATACATGGCTTCCGCACCGGTAGTACACAGAAAAACAGCACCAAGGATCCAGAATCCACCTGGAAAGGCGGTAAGCAGGTTCCACGCGTACCAGGGATTTACGGCCTTGAGTACTGAGAGGTTTCCCATCAAGTGCACCAATCCGATGCCTCCGATAAAGATGAACCAAACGGTCATGATTGGACCGAAGATCCACCCAACTACATTGGTACCGAATTGCTGAAAGAAAAACAACAGAATGAGAATGCCTATAACGATGGGTACCGTTGGAATGTCGGGATAGTCGATAGTAAGTCCTTCTACAGCGGCAGCGATGCTGAATGAGGGTGTGATAAATCCGTCAGCGATGATGGCTGCGCACCCGATGATCGCCGGAAAAATTACCCAGGCACCTTTGTATTTGCGTACGAGCGCGTACAACGCAAATATCCCGCCTTCACCTTTGTTGTCGGCGTTGAGTGCGAGGTACACGTACTTGATGGTGGTAATCAGTGTAAGAGTCCAGAAGACGCAGGATGCGCCACCGATGACAAGTTCTTCAGTGATGAGATGACCATCAACAATTGCGCGGAAAACGTAGAGGGGTGAGGTACCAATGTCGCCATAGATGATACCGAGCGACACCAACACACCGGCGGCCGTTAGTTGATACTTGGTTAGATCTTTAGAACCGTCCATAGTCTGGTGCCAGCATTAGCGATGGGTGTTGAAAGTAGGATATCCGCCGGCAATCCATATAAATCCGATAGGAAAAGGAAAGTGACCGGTTCTT
Organism: Cyclobacteriaceae bacterium; assembly: GCA_044223085.1. GTDB lineage: Bacteria > Bacteroidota > Bacteroidia > Cytophagales > Cyclobacteriaceae > ELB16-189. The sequence goes on along the minus strand of JBGAMI010000051.1, from coordinate 16,604 downwards.
GCAAGTGGGTTTTGTGGCCTGCCCGGGTCGGTGCGTTGCAAACGCTTGAAATTGAATATGGGCATCAGTAGCTCGGTCTAAAACCGTAAAAACCGGGGCGAATTTACGCGATTGGCGTGCAAAATGTCGCTTCGTCTAAAATTTATTTGGAGCCCCGGTAGAGGGCCCGCCAAACCACCGTACTTTTGCCCCGGATTAACCAAATAACCTATGAATAAATTGATTGTTATCGTGCTTTTCGCAGCGGTTTTGGCCGGCTGTGGAGGTGCTGAAAATGCTAAACTGAAATCCCAGCTCGACTCATTGCAATCTGAGTTGCAGGTGAGTCAGCAAATGGCGCAGACACTCCAGGAGGTAGGCACGCTGATGGATTCCATTGATGCGAACCGCCAGGTGTTGCGCGTCAACATGGTAGAGGGCACCACCTATTCTGCATACACCAGCCGGATGAAAGACCTCAATAACTACGTTAAAGAAACCCAGTCAAAAATCGGTGACCTGGAGAAAGCCCTCAAAAAATCAAAGGCCAACTCCAATGCATTTGCCGCTACGGTGAAGAAGCTGAAGGCTGACCTGGAAACCAAGAATGCAGAAATCACCTCGTTGCAGCAGAAGGTGCAGGAACTGGGCACTGAAAACCAGAACCAGAAGATCACCATCGATATGCAAGAGGCTGAACTCAATGACAAGCAGGCACAGATCGAAGCGAAGCAACAAGAGCTTGCACTGATCGAAGCCCGCATTCAGGAGTTGATGGTGCAGAGCAAGATGAGCGAAGCAGATTCTTATTTTGCCCGCGGACAGGCTGTTGAAGAAGCTGCCAACCGCACCAAACTCGCCCCCCGCAAGAAGAAAGATACCCTCAAGGAAGCCCTTGAGTTGTATAAAAAAGCACTCTCCCTCGGTAACGATAAGGCGAAAGCCAAAGTGGATGAGTTGGAGAAGCGCGTGAAGTAATTCCCTCCTATTCAGTCATAAAAAGAAGCCCCGATCATCCGGGGCTTTTTTTATTGAGGCAACAATTATGCGGCTAGTCGATGCTGACCAGGTAAACCACGTAGGCTACATAAGACATCAGTAATATAAAAGCCTCCCATCGATCCAGTTTCCGCGTGTTGAGTGTAAACATGAAGATCATCAGAATAATGGTTGATGCCGCGAGTACCTGAATATCAAAATTCAGAGCGGTACTGTAGGATATTGGGTGAACTACGCCGGTGATTCCCAGGATAAAAAAAATGTTGAAGATATTCGATCCCACTACGTTACCGATGGCGATATCGGTATTCCTTCGATAGGCTGCCACGCAGGAAGTGGCCAGTTCCGGCAAAGAGGTGCCTGCTGCCAGGATGGTGAGACCGATGAGTTTTTCACTGAGTCCAAAAGTATGGGCAATTTCAATTGCACTGTTAACCACCAGTTCGCCACCGCCAATCAGACCGGCCAGGCCTCCGAGGATCATAAGAACCGATGTTCCTGTACTGTATAATTTGATGGATTCACCCTCTTCAATATCCGAGGAGGTACGCATTGTACGGTAGATATACATGAGGAATAATCCAAAAAACGCCAGAAGTACAATAGAATCAAATCGGCTGAGAAGATTGGTTGACGGGTTGTCAGCTGGGCCGGGTCCCCAGAAATCCAGGTCATTCACCAAAACATACAACACTCCGGCCGCCAGTAAAGAAAGGGGTACTTCATACTTGACAGTATTGCGCTGTACCACAAGCGGATAAATCAATCCGGCCACACCGAGGATAAACAACAGGTTAAAGTTGTTGCTTCCCAACACGTTACCAAATGATGCATCATTCTTACCCTGTACAGCAGAAACCAAGCTCACCACCAGTTCCGGCATGGAGGTACCAAAAGCAACGACCGAAAGACCGATGGCCAGATTTGAAATACCATTCTTCTTGGCGATAGAGGACGCACCATTGACCAGGAAGTCAGCTCCGAAAATCAGGACGGCAAAGCCAACCAGGAGCAGGAGGATTGCAACAAACATAAGCGTAGGGTTAGTTTAGGCAGGGTAATTTAAAACCATTTTTTTNCACTACGAGGGGATAAATAAGTCCGGCAACACCCAGAATAAACAACAGGTTGAAGTTATTGCTTCCTACCACGTTACCGAATGAGGCATCATTCTTTCCCTGCAAGGCGGAGACCAGGCTCACCACCAGTTCCGGCATGGAGGTACCAAATGCAACCACCGTAAGACCGATGGCCAGGTTGGAAATACCATTTTTCTTGGCAATTGAGGACGCACCATTGACCAGAAAGTCGGCTCCGAAAATCAGGATGGCAAAGCCAACCAGGAGCAGGAGGATTGCAACAAACATAGGGTTAGGGTTAGTTTAGGTAGGGTAATTTAAAACCATTTTTTGTATTTGAAATACCAGATCATCCCAAAAACGATCAGGACCATTCCGATCCACACCTCGTAATAGCCCCATTGCCAGTGCAATTCGGGCATGTTGTCAAAATTCATCCCATAGATACCTACGATGAAGGTGAGGGGCATGAATATCGTGGAGATCACCGTGAGCACCTTCATGACTTCATTCATCCGGGTATTCATGGTGTTGATATGGATATCCACAAGACTGGACGTGAGGTCCTTGTAGGTGTCCATGGAATCGATCAGGTGTACCACATGGTCATATACATCATCGAAGTAGCGCATGCTTCCGGCATCAATGAATCCGGTCTCATCTTTGGCCACTTTGCTCAGGGCATCCCGCAACGGGTAGAGCGCTTTGCGCAGGTAAATCAGCTCTTTCTTGATCTTTTGTATTTTTTGAAAGGTGTGGTTCGTGGGCCGTTCATAGATGTCGTCTTCTACCTGCTCGATCTGCTGGCCCACTTCATCGAGTACGATGTAGTAATTGTCAACAATGATGTCAATTAACCGGTACAAGAGATAATCGGCCTTGCGCTGACGCAGGCGTCCTGAACTTTGTTTGATTCGGTCACGCAAAGGACCAAACAAGTCGCCTTCTTTTTCCTGGAAGGAAAGGAGGTAGTCGCGGCCCAGCACGAAACTGATCTGCTCGTATTCAATCTTGTTCTCCTGAATCCGATAGAGCATCTTCATGGTGAAGAAGAGATAATCATCAAACTCCTCGGCTTTGGGCTGGTGGTCGCTCAGCACATCTTCAATAAGCAGGGGGTGTAAGTTGAAATGCTTTCCCAGCTTCTGCACAATAGGGCGGTCGTGGAGGCCGTCAACGTTTACCCAGTTAACCAGACGGGGTTTCAGCTGGGTCAACAACTCATCAACCGGAATATCAGCCTGCATTTCATACTCCTTGTCGTTGTATTGTATCAACTCCAGGATCACCTGATTGTCGCTGGGTGCCTTGGACTCAATGCCTGTTGTCTTTTGCTTTGCCATTATGCGGTTGGGTTGGGGGAATTACGATAAGATACCAGGCGGAGCGGCATGGCCAGCTCAACCCCTTCGCGGTCAAATCGATTCTTGATTGACTTCAATACATCGCATTTCAGATCAAAGCCATTGTTTGGATTTTCGGCCCATGCATACGCCCTCAGTTGAACAGCAAGTTCCGTGATTCCCATGACACGTACCATCACGGAGGTTTCGCCTTTGGCCAACTCGGCGGGCGTGCGGTTATCGATACAATAGGGGTGCTGCGTAGCCTCCTCGCGCATGATCTTTTGGGCGAGGTCAATATTGGCCTCCAGTGAAATGCCCAACTCAAGGAACATGCATATCTTTTCGTCTGTCAGTGTTGAGTTGATAATCACCTCATTGCTGATCACGGTATTCGGGATGACAATGCGGCGATTCTCAAAATCCTTGATGATGACATGCCGCAGGGTAATGTCCTCCACGTCACCGGTGTACAATTGTCCGATCTTCACCCGGTCCCCCACGCTCAATGGCCTGAAAATGACCAAAAATATTCCACTGATGATGTTGGAGAATGCACTCTGGGAAGCAAAACCGACAATGGCAGCGAGGATACCGGCGCCTGTGAGGATGGTATTTCCGAAGGTGCGCAGGGCCGGTACCGAACGAAAGATGATTACGCTGGCAATCAGGAAAATCAGAAAGTCGACGGCGTTCTTAAAAAAGTTGTAGCGGGTAGGGTCAACCTTAAGCTTTTTGGCAGCCCCCCGGAAGAAGCGACCAACGAGAAACCGCATCACCCGCCCCACGATAAAGGCGATCACCAGCACGATGAAGGCGAAGAAGACCTGTTCCCATTGCTTATCCATATCGCTCATGGGGCCAAATTAGTCATAAGTGGATTGTGGAGGTAGCGCACGCAGGTTTTTTTGCCTTTGGCCGGCCCGGATCAGCCTTGGATCGGTCACTGGCTGTTATATTGCGACCCATGTCTTTAAGACTCGACGACATTAAAGCACCCATAGCCCGTGAGATGGAGGATTTTGAACAAAAATTCCGCGCCTCCATGCACACCAAGGTGTTGTTACTTGACAAAATCATGAACTACATCGTGAAGCGCAAAGGCAAACAGGTGCGCCCGATGTTTGTGTTCCTCAGTGCCGGCACCTGCGGCACGATTTCAGAGTCTACTTTCCGGGGCGCATCCCTCATCGAACTCTTGCATACCGCATCGCTGGTGCATGACGACGTGGTAGATGATTCTGATTACCGGAGAGGCTTCTTTTCGATCAATGCCTTGTGGAAAAATAAGATTGCTGTGCTGGTGGGCGATTTCCTCTTGTCCCGTGGACTCATGCTATCGATCCAACACAATGAAATTGCACTCCTGAGCATCGTGAACAATGCCGTAAATGAAATGAGTGAAGGGGAGTTGCTGCAGATGGAAAAGGCCCGGCACCTGGATATTGACGAAGCGGTGTACTATGAGATCATTCGGCAGAAGACAGCTTCGTTGATTGCCTCCTGCTGTGCGGTCGGCGCAACATCAGTAGGTGCGGATGAGGCTACCGTCGCCAAGATGAAATTGTTCGGTCAGCATATTGGCATGGCGTTTCAGATCAAAGATGACCTCTTCGACTACGGTGACGATGAAATAGGTAAGCCGGTAGGCATCGACATCAAGGAAAAGAAGATGACCCTGCCGCTGATCTATGCGTTGTCCAAAGCCTCGTGGCTCGAGCGCCGACGCATTGCCCACATCGTGAGGCGCGAAAGCGACAAGCCAAAAAAGGTACGTGAAGTCATTGAGTTCGTGAAGAAATCAGGCGGTATAGAATATGCCCAGGCTGCGATGGAACGATTCTATCAGCAAGCCCTTGAGATATTGAAGGAGTTTCCTGAATCGAAATACAAGACTTCGCTGGGTCAGTTGGTGGAGTACACCATCAACCGGGCCGTTTAATTACCGGCTTACGCGTTCGCGTCCAGCCTCCAGAATCGCATAGTTTTTCCAGTTCTGAAAGGTTTCCTGATCGAGGGTATTACCTGCAGCTCCCGTGTTCGTGGGTGTAAACACACCTTCAGATTCCCACCATTGACGAGCCATTTCCCGGGCTTTGCTTTTGTCTACTTCGAAATAGTTGATGACAGAATCGGATACAATCCAAGGCTTATCGACAGAGGCATACTTTTCGAAGATCATGGAACGCATCTGGGTGCCACTGGATTGATTCTGAAAGTGTGAAACGGTGTAAGAGAGTGTTTCAGGTTCGGTCATCACCAGGTCCCAATATTTCTTACTGGATACCACCTGTGAGGTTGTCAACAAGTAGCCGAATCCGCGCTCAAGGGGCTCCCGGGTAATGCGGCAGGAAGCTTTGAATTCCTTCTTTTTCTTTCCAAACAGATCGAGGAGTGCCATAGCATCAATATTATACTCCTTAGATACTCCTGCAGGGGCAAATAGTTGCATGGCGGCCCCGATTTTTTGTCAGAAAAGCCGTGAACCAGCAAAATAGTGTGGTGAACCGCAGCCCTAATGAGGCGAAGGTTGGCCAGCGGGTTTGGGTTTCTGTGTGGCCTTGCGCTGTAAGTAGCGTTCGTAGTTCACGAAGAATTCTTCCAGCTTTTCGGCTGGGAGCCCCTTGGCGATGATTTTGTGTTGAGCATCCAGGACATACATGCTGGGTGTCTGGTCGGCATAGTAAAAATTGGTATAGGCACCCACATAGCTGCGCGGACCATTCACCGTGATCCAGGGCATTTTCATTTCCTTGATGTAGTCCTTGAGCTTTTGAATAGAAGTATCTGCGCTTACTGCGAAAACTTCAAAATTCAGCCGGACTGCGCTCTTATTATAGATGGATACCAGCTTGGGGGTCTCTTCCCGACAGTGACCACAATCGGGGTCAAAGATGTACAGGATGGTGTACTTGCGCTTGATGTCATACATCGAACGTGGTTGAAAGTTGATGTCCTGCATCTTCAGGTTGGCTCCGGTTTTTCCAATCAGGCTTCCGCGAATCTTGTCGGCATAGTCCTTTACGTTTTTCTTCAGACTGGCATCCATCCAATAATCCATCTCACCGGTAAGGATGTACTTGTCTGCCAATCGCACATATAATTCATCCAGCCCCATGATGGCGGGCTTTGAATATTTATACACACAGTTCCAGACCAGAAACTTATAGGTTTCTTTGTTGACTTTAGCCTTTGAAATCAACGCGTCAATAACCGGCATCAGGCTGTCCGGGGTTTGAACAAACAGCTTGTCGAGGTACTCATTCAACTTTTCCGTGTAATAGGGGCGTGGCAACCGGGTCATGGCGTCATCAGCCAGATTCAGGTTGTCGAAGAAGTGCTTACGGTAGTACCGAATTTGAAAGGTCGAGTCTATAGTACCATCGGGTTTTTTTGGTGCCTCGGGGATATCAATGGGCTTCGTCACCCGCATGAGTCGGGCAAACATGGTGCTGGGGTGATCTGCAATCAACTTGTCCTGATGGGCCATTACCCGGTCATTGATCACCTTGAAAGCTTCGCGCGCTTCTTTCTTCTGATCTTCGGTGAGCGTGCTGTCGCGCAAGACTTTCAGGTGAGGGTCTGCCACCTTATGTTCGGTGTTCAGGTATTGCATGTTGGTGAAGTACAGTTCATTGTCCTCGTCACCGGTCACCTTCATGTGCAGGATGTAATCGTCCGCAGCGGTTTCCATCTTGAAGTGCTGATCCTGGCCAATCAGGAACTCGAGGGCTTTCATTTTGTTAATGGCCAAAAAATACGCACCCTCGGCCAACCGCTCTTTACCATCGAATCGAAAATTCCCCTGCTTGTCGCATCGGGCCGTATCACGCACATAGGTGTTTTCCCCGATATAATACCCCAGCATTACCGTGGTGTCCTTCAGTCCCTTCACCGAAAAGTCAATGTTGTAACCTGTCTGCGCCTTGGCCGTCTGGCCCACAGAGACCAGTATCATGGCAAGAAGTCCGAGTCTTATGTTCATCTGCATGGGCCCCAAATTTCTCATTTTTCCTTTTAACGGCAATTAATGTTCCAGGATTGTAGGAGGTGACCCCCAGGCGATTCTGCGGGTGGGAGTACGCTTTCTTTTGCGTTATTTTGCGCACCAGAAATGTCGATCAAAGTATCCTCCATCAGCAAAGTCTTCGGCCAGCAACGGGCGGTCGATCAGATTTCCTTTTCCGTAGGCGAGGGAGAGATCGTTGGTTTCCTGGGACCCAACGGTGCTGGGAAATCTACGACCATGAAGATGATCACCGGGGCCCTGCCAGCCACGGAGGGATCCATCCGGGTAGGTGGACTATCTGTGGCAAATGAACCTATGGCCATCAAGCGCCTCACAGGCTACCTCCCTGAGCACAACCCGCTCTATCTCGACATGTATGTCCATGAATACCTCCTGTTTATGGCCAGTTTGTACAACATCACTGGCAAAGCTGGCAGACTTAGGGTGGAAGAAATGGTGGCTTTATGTGGATTGACGGAAGAACAAAATAAGCGCATCGGCATGCTGTCCAAAGGCTACCGTCAGCGGGTAGGCCTGGCACAAGCCCTGATCCATGATCCTGCCGTATTGGTGCTGGATGAGCCGACATCCGGTCTTGACCCTAATCAATTGATTGAAATCAGAAATCTCATCCGCAAGGTGAGTGAGCATAAGACGGTGTTGTTTTCATCGCATATCCTCCAGGAAGTAGAAGCTTTGTGTAGCCGGGTGATCGTTATCCATAAAGGAAAGATTGTTGCTGATGATCAGCTGGAACACCTGTTGAAAAGAGGAGGGGATCAGCTTGTAGTGGAATTTGACAAAGCACCACCGTCCATGTCGCTTGAACAGCTTCCGGGCGTAAATAGCGTTGTGGTCCTTGCACCCACTAAATTTCAGATTAAAACGGACCGAGGTGTGGACATCCGTGACCAGGTAGTGAAGCTGGCGATGACCCACGGGTTATCCCTTCGTGAACTGCGACAGGAAGAGTATTCGCTTGAGTCAGTATTTGGTGAACTAACCCAGCGCCCTGCATGATTCCGGTTTTCATCAAAGAGATCAACAGTTTCCTCAACTCCCTCATGGGATACCTGGTGATTGCTGTATTCCTGGTGGCAATGGGCCTGCTTATGTGGGTGTTTCCTGAAACCTCCGTATTGGAATATGGCTATGCTGAGATGGGAACCTTATTCTCCACCGGACCTTATGTACTGATATTTCTGGTGCCGGCCATCACCATGCGGAGCTTTGCCGAAGAACGAAAACTGGGCACCCTTGATTTGCTGATGACAAAGCCCGTGACAGAGACCGGTGTTGTCATGGGAAAATTCCTGGCAGCGTTTGCGTTGGTCGTGCTCTCGGTGCTGCCAACGGTGGTGTACTATTTTGCCTTGTCTTCTCTGGCCAACCCGGTTGGTAATATTGATACGCCGGGTGTAATTGGTTCCTATATCGGACTTGTGTTGCTGGGTGGTGTGTTCTGTACCATCGGCTTGTTCGCTTCGTCGATCAGTACCAACCAAATTGTGTCATTCATTCTGGCTGCATTCTTTTGTTTTTTGTTCTACACCGGCTTCGATGCGGTATCGTCGTTGTTTGCTGATGGCAGCCTGGCTTTGATCGCCAAGCAGTGGGGCATATTATACCACTATGAATCATTAAGCAAAGGCCTGATCGACAGCCGGGACCTGGTTTTTTTCATTTCGTTGGGCGGCGTATGGTTGTTGGCTGCTAAAACTGTTTTATCCAGTCGCACATGGTGAGCGGAAAGAAATATGGCGACTGGTTGTTGCTGGCCAACGGGTTGGTCTTCGCCCTGGTGCTGAACCAGCTGGCGTCGCTGTATTTTTTCCGGATCGACCTCACAGAAGAGTCACGTTACACCATGAAAGCCCCCACTCGGGCCTTGCTTGAATCGCTGGATGACGATGTGTATGTGGAGGTATACCTTGAAGGAAATATCAATGCCGGGTTCCAGCGACTCTATAAGGCCGTGGGTGAAACGCTCGAGGAATTCAGGGTGTATTCCAATAACAAAGTGCACTACACTTTTCTGGACCCCGCTGCTGCGAAGGGACAGGAAGCCCGCAAAGAATTTATGCTGGAGTTGGCAGGGAAGGGCATACAACCGATGAATATTATCGCCAATACCGATGGCCGTCGCACGGAGAAACTGGTTTTCCCCGGTGCTGTGATCTCCTACGGGGGGGCAGAAGAAGGCGTGATGCTCGTGAAAGGTAATCGCGCTCAGGGCTCTGATGAAGTCTTGAATCAGTCCATAGAAGGGCTTGAATATCAATTTGCCTTGGTGATTGAAAAACTGGCTGGCTTGGATCGCAAGAAGGTGGGATGGGTGACCGGCCACGGTGAGTTGGACAGCCTGCAGGCGGCAGGGTTTTCATCCGCCTTGCGTGCCTCATTTGATTTGGTACCTGCCCGGCTTGATAAGAATCTGCCTAAAGAACTGGATGTTTTGATCATTGCCCGGCCCACGAGATGGTATTCTCCTGCAGACAAATTTTACCTCGATCAATTCATCATGCGTGGCGGATCCGTGCTGGTGTTGATCGACCGCCTGGAAGCTTCCATGGACAGCGTGTCGATGCCGGACTACTTTGCACGACCTTTCGAGACCGGACTTGAAGATCCACTCTTCCATTACGGCGTGCGCGTTAATCCCGACGCAGTTCAGGACCTTCAAGCCCTCCGTTTTCCAGTGATCACGGGTAACCTGGGTGGTAAACCACAAATGACCCCTATTGAATGGCCGTTCTTTCCGTTGATCAATCAATATGCGGATCATCCTGCCACCCGTAATATGGATGCTACACCGCTGCGTATGACAAGCAGCCTGGATACCGTTAAGGCAATTGGTATTCGTAAGACACCGTTAATGTTCACCTCCGCTTATGCACGGCGTGTTGCATCTCCGGTCAAAATGAGCATCAACGACCTGCGCAAGGACATCCGGCCCGAGAACTTTAATGCGGGACCCATAACCGTCGCGTACCTGCTGGAGGGCGAATTTACGTCCGTCTTTAAAAACCGGTTTCTTCCGGAAGGAGTTGACAGTACCGGCTATCGATCCAAGGGCAAGCCTGCCAAGCTATTGGTGGTGGGCGATGGCGACCTTGCCAGGAATGAAATCAATCCGCGCAACGGACAGCCGCAGCCACTTGGCTTCGATGCATTCACCAATACTACTTATGCCAATGCCGAGTTACTGATTAATATGGTGGCGTATCTTGCCGACGAGCATGGCTTGATTACAGCCAGAACGAAAGACATCAAGATTCGTCCCCTTGACAAGGAGCAAATCAGGGCTGAGCGCTGGAAGTGGCAAGCCATTAACCTGGTATTGCCCGTATTGCTGCTGGCAGGTCTGGGCATAGCCAAGGCCTGGGCGCGTCGAAAGCGTTATGGAAGCTTTATCCGGAAATAAGCGATGAGTGTCAAACGAAATACAACCCTGTTGATTTCACTCGCCTTCCTGGTGATGGTGTCTTCGTTGCTGTTTATTCTTACCGGCCGCAGAAGTGAACGGGCAGTCGATCCTGATTATTTCAGAACGGTTGCTTCTGAGAACATCGATCGGGTATTGCTTAAGCGCCAGGGCAAAGAAGTTGAGCTGAGTTTCACGAACAACCGGTGGCGGGTCAACAATACCTGGGATGCTGACAATCAAATGATCAAGGTGCTGTTTGCTACCCTGCGACAAGCGGAGCCACGCAGACCGGTAGCTGCGGCGTTGCGCGACAGCGTGTGTGCCAGGCTTGAACGAGACGGGGTTTTGGTAAAGGTATATACCCAAGGACAGGAGCAGATGCGATTCTTTGCCGGTGGCAATACGCTAAAAACCGAGACCTGGTTTTGGAAAGGAGGGGAGAGTGAACCCTATCAGATGGTCATTCCGGGATATCGCGTGTTTGTGGCCGGGATATTGGAGTTGGATGAAAGCGGGTGGCGCAACAAACGCATTTTTGATTTCAACTGGAGGAATTTCAAATCGTTCTCTGCCTATTACAACGGCGATCCCGCACAGAATTTTCAGTTAGAATTCGACCGTGACCGGGTGGTGATGCGCCAGGAGGATGCAGCCGACACCGCCAAGCTTAACGGATATCTCGATGCTGTTTCGCTGTTGTTCGCCCGGCGGTTTATTGATGCACAGGATCCCCATGCCGACAGTGTGGTTAAAACAGGTCCTTTGGCTAAACTGGAAATCCGAGATATCGCTGACCGCGCCTATGTACTGGAGTTGTTCAGACCCTCACCAAGGAGCCAGGAAGTGATTGGGCGACTGGGTGATGGTCAGCGGGTTGCGCTCGATAAAGCCGATGTGGCTGAACTGGTGCGAAAGCGGGATTACTTCAAACAGGCCGGGCACTGAAATTACCCGGTTTTCTGATTGCACCGGGTGTTTCCAGAACCTATTTTCTTTATAACTTAGCGGGCGCAACCATAACCACTGACGTTCATGAAGTTTATTGTTAACTCCAGCTACTTGCTGAAGCAACTATCGTATATCAACGGGGTCATCACCACCAATCCGGTCGTTCCCATCCTTGAGAATTTCCTTTTTGAAATTGACAAGAACCGACTAACGGTAACAGCCTCTGATCTTCAAACGTCGATGATCACTGAGATCACGGTGGAATCCAAGGAGCGCGGCAATATTGCCGTCCCTGCCAGGATACTGCTCGACACCCTGAAAAACCTGCCTGACCAGCCTGTTACTTTTTCGGTGGATGACACCACCTACAGCATTGAATTGAGCTCCGACAACGGTCGCTACAAATTGTCCGGAGAAAATGCCACCGATTTCCCGAAGGTTCCGTCGGTGAGCAACGACTTCTCTGCGCAGATATCATCTGAGGTGCTGGCCCGTGCCATCAACAATACCATTTTCGCCACCAGCAACGACGAGCTGCGCCCTGCAATGACGGGGGTGTATGTTAACCTCGGATCAAAGAACACCACGTTCGTGGCCACCGACGGTCACCGCCTGGTGCGTTATCGCCGTACGGATGTAAAATCCGACAGCGGCAATACCATCATCATCCCACGCAAGGCCCTCAACTTACTGAAAGCAACATTGCCTTCAGAGAATACGGATGTGACGATTGATTTCAATACGTCCAACGCCTTCTTCAAGTTTGGTAACATTCGTATGATTTGCCGCCTGATCGATGAGCGCTTCCCGGATTATGAAAATGTAATCCCTACGTCCAGCACGATCAAGATGACCATCAACCGGACAGACTTCCTCAGCTCGTTGAAGCGAATCTCTATTTACGCCAACAAGACCACGCACCAGGTGCGCCTTAAGATTACCGGCAGTGAATTGCAGGTGTCGGCAGAAGACCTGGATTTCTCCAATGAAGCTAATGAAAGACTCTCCTGCGAGCACGAAGGAGAAGACATTGAAATCGGATTCAATGCCCGGTTCATGGTAGAGATGCTGAGTAACCTGGATACCGATCAGATCAAACTGAATATGTCTGCCCCCAACAAAGCAGGCGTGATCCTGCCGGTGGAGAAGGACAAGAGCGAGGATATCCTTATGCTCGTGATGCCGGTGATGCTTAATCAGTACGTTTAGCCAAATATCAAGGCAATATTGAAGCCGCCTGTGAGGGCGGCTTTTTTGTTGCTTCAATTAAAACAAAAGAGGCTGCCTCAGGATTTGAGGCAGCCTCTTTATTTATTATGAAGATCGATTATTTGATCGTTGAAAAGTCAAATTGCGTCTCGAGGAACTTGGTGGTGAATTTGCCGGAGCGGAACACCGCATTGTCCATCAGCGCCAGGTGAAAGGGGATCGTTGTCTTCACGCCTTCAATCACAAACTCACTCAGGGCGCGCTTCATGCGGGTGATTACTTCTTCGCGTGACTGGCCTGTCGTAATCAACTTGGCAATCATCGAGTCGTAATTGGGTGGGATGGTGTAACCCGCATATACGTGGCTGTCTACGCGTACACCGTGTCCACCCGGCAAGTGCAGGGTAAGGATCTTGCCCGGTGAAGGACGGAATCCATTGGCAGGGTCTTCGGCGTTTATCCGGCACTCCATCGCAAAGAGGTTAGGGAAATAGTTCCGGCCAGAGATAGGCACGCCGGCAGCCACCTTGATTTGTTCCTTGATCAGGTCATAGTCCGTTACCTCTTCTGTAATCGGATGCTCTACCTGAATCCGGGTATTCATTTCCATGAAATAGAAATCGCCGTGCTTATCCACGAGGAACTCAATGGTTCCAACACCTTCGTAGTTAATGGCTTTGGCACCTTTGATCGCCGCTTCGCCCATGCGTTCACGGAGTTCCTGGCTTACAATCGGAGAAGGAGTCTCTTCCAGCAATTTTTGGTGACGGCGTTGAATAGAGCAATCCCGCTCGGACAAATGACAGGCCTTTCCGTATTGATCGCCTACAATCTGGATTTCGATGTGACGGGGCTCTTCCACGAACTTTTCGAGGTAGAGGCCATCGTTGCCAAAGGAGGCACCGGCTTCACGCTTGGCATCGTCCCAGGCTTTCTTGAATTCGCTCTCGTTGTTGATGATGCGCATACCCTTTCCGCCACCGCCGGCCGTAGCCTTGACGATAACCGGGTACTTGATCTCTTTGGCGATTTTCATGCCCTCCTCCAAAGAGGAAAGGAGACCATCAGAACCGGGAATAACCGGTACGCCGGCCTTACGCATGGTGTCTTTGGCCGTAGACTTGTCACCCATGGCGTCAATCATCGCAGGACTAGGTCCGATGAACTTGATGCCATATTCGTGGCAAACTTTCGAGAACTCAGCGCGTTCGGACAAAAAGCCATAACCCGGATGGATGGCATCTGCGTTGGTAATTTCTGCCGCAGAAATAATGCGGGGAATGTTGAGGTACGACTCTTTGCTGGGGGCGGCGCCAATGCACACCGCTTCATCGGCGAAGCGCACGTGCAGGCTCTCGCGGTCAGCGGTAGAGTATACCGCCACGGTCTTAATATCCATCTCCTTGCAGGTCCTGATTACGCGCAGCGCAATCTCTCCCCGGTTGGCAATTAGTATTTTCTTGAACATAGTTATTCCGTTTGAAAAATGACCCGTAACTGCTGTTTGTGTTTAGTCGGGTTCTACGACAAACAATATCTGATCGTATTCTACCGGTGAGGAGTTTTCGATCATTGCCTTCACGACCGTGCCGGAAACTTCTGATTCAATTTCATTGAACAGCTTCATGGCTTCGATGATGCAGACGGTTTGTCCTTTGGTGACCTTATCACCTACGGAAATGAAGGGAGGGGAGTCGGGGTTGGCCGAGCGGTAGAAGGTACCGATCATCGGCGACTTGATTTCAACTGTTGTTTTGGACGCAGCGGCAGGTTTCTCTGCCTTGGGGGTTGCAGGTTGTGCAGCGGCTGCTGGCGCTTGTTGCTGTACCGGTGCTGTATGCATGGCCATCATCGGAGCTGCAGAAGACTTCAGTACCTTCTGATCAGGCTCACGCTTCACATGGAGCTTCAATTCTTTTGTTTCAACATTGACTTCATTCAATCCGGACTGGGAGATGAAATCGATAAGGTCGCGTATTTCGGAGGTTTTCATTTCGCCTGGGTTTAATGGATTGGCTACCGCTTTGCCGTTGGATTTGGATGTACGTTTCTTACTCATGGGTATACACTTATTTCACACGTTCGATGTACTCACCGGTGCGGGCATCGATCTTCACGTTGTCACCTGTGTTTACAAACAGGGGCACGCGGATTTCGGCGCCGGTCTCAATGGTAGCAGCCTTCAGGGTGCGGGTAGCAGTATCGCCCTGCAAGCCCGGTTCGGTATAGGTGATATTCACGACCACTGTATTCGGGGCTTCGGCCGTGATGGGGTTGGTTCCGTTTTCAAATGCGATGATCAGCTTTACACCTTCCTTGATGTATTTCACTGAATCGCCCAGCAGAACCTTGTCCAGGTAAATCTGATCGAAGGTTTCATTGTCCATGCATACCAGGCTGTCGCCATCGTTATACAGGAATTGATATTCTTTGGTTTCAACGCGCAGGAGCTCAACGGAGTCGCCGGGGCGGAAACGGTTTTCAGCCAACTTGCCGGTGCGCACACTGCGCATTTTAATCTGATAGAAGGCTCGCAGGTTGCCAGGCGTACGGTGCTGCAATTCTTCTACTTGTACGATTTCGCCGTTATAACGAATGAAATTTCCTTTGCTGAGATCCGAGATGGTAGCCATAAAAAGTGAGTTGTGAAGTTACTAATCAATTAACTATTTACAAGAACAGGAAAATGCCGTCCAGGGCCGTTTCCGCAGCCCTTACTTTGAATTATATGCCCATTTAACGTACACTGCCCCCCAGGTGAAACCACCGCCAAAGGCAGCCAAAATAAGGTTGTCGCCCTTCTTCAGTTTCTTTTCATAATCCCAGAGCAGCAGCGGAATGGTACCCGCCGTAGTGTTGCCGTACCGTTCGATGTTCATCATCACCTTGTCTTCCGTAATGCCCACGCGGTTGGCTGTGGCATCGATGATGCGCTTATTGGCCTGGTGGGGCACGAGCCACTGAATGTCATTGGCTCCCAGCTTGTTACGCTCCACTACCTGAGCCGCAGCGTCTGCCATGTTGGTGACAGCAAACTTATATACCGCCGCACCTTCCTGATAGACGTAATGCATGCGCTTGTCAACCGATTCCTGTGAGGCAGGCATCCGGCTTCCGCCGGCTTTCATGTGCAGGTAGCTTTCACCGGCTCCGTCACTGCGGAGGAGGCTGTCCATCACACCCACATTTTCTGTGGTGGGCTCCAGCAGTACACAGCCGGCACCATCACCAAAGATGATACATGTTGTACGGTCGGTGTAATCAACGATGGCCGACATTTTGTCGCCGCCGATGACAACTACTTTCTTGTACATACCCGATTGGATAAAGCTGGCACCCGTGGCGAGGCCAAATAAAAATCCAGAACAGGCAGCACTCATGTCGTAGCTGAAAGCATTGGTAGCGCCCACTGCTGTTGCCACAATGTTGGCTGTTGCCGGAAACGTCATGTCGGGTGTCACGGTGGCAAAGATGATCAGATCGATTTCTTTGGGATCCAGTTTGGTTTTTGCCAGCAGGTCCTTCATGGCAGCGATGCCCATCACGGAAACGCCCTGATGTTCGCCTTTGAGGATGCGCCGTTCTTTGATACCAGTGCGGGAGGTGATCCA
>JBGAMI010000050.1:0-23436 GCA_044223085.1 Cyclobacteriaceae bacterium | reverse complement strand
AAGAATAAGCAACAATGTTCGCAACAGCCAAACTGCAAGCCGGCCAATTGCCAACCCAGCAATTGCTGCCCGATGCCCGGATGCGCTAAAGCGTAACCAGGCCTTGCCATAATGAAGAACCCCGGCTTCCGGCCGGGGTTTTTTGTTGTTCGCTAATTCCTGTTTGGCGGTTCCTGTATTTTCAATTGTTCCTCCGGCTCCTGTGCCGATTTAATATCCCTTGTATTTTTCTGTACCGCGATGGCCGCGAACATGCTTAACAGAAAGGCCATCGCGTAAAAGCCTTTTTCGCTTCGTGCGATACCGGCATTCCATAAACCAACCGTCAGCAATACGATCGACAACAGGGTGGTGAACCAGGCGATACCATAATACAGGTTCGTTACCGGTATCCCCTCGAGCTGGTCCCGCACCGCTTTCTGTACCGAAACCGCCGAGAAAAGCCCGAACATCAGTACGGTGAAATAATATCCCTTTTCATTGAGTTCCATTTCGGCATTCCATAATCCTACGATAAATCCAATCATGCCAGTTCCCAACGCAATCCAGGAGGCGGCAATAAAAGCGGCTGATGGTTTTTGTTGCATAAGTGTTTTTGTTTATGTGATGGGGGACGTATTACCTGGAGTAAACGAAATCGGAGATTAATGGGATGCTGGCAAACCAAAAATCAGAAATTTGAGCCAAATTCGGCCTTTTTGAACTACGTCTATTTGAGTATGACCAGTATCAGGTGCCGGAATTTCATACCTTTGTAAACGATCAGGTGTGCCTTATTCTTATTGAAGGAAGAATGGTGTCAACTGGTCTCTCTTAACGACTAAAAAGGTAATTCCTCATGCTAATCAGGTGGATTTCGGAAGTATCAGTGTTGTGTGTGTTCAGCCTGACAGTAGTTGCCACCACGGCCATTGCGCAGACAGGTCCAGGCGGGGTTGGGACATCTGCTACGAATCCCCTTTGGTTGAAAGCTGATGCGGGTACGTCCACCACCACAAACGGTGCTGCCCTCAGTGCCTGGACCGATCAATCCGGCAATGCCAACAATGCCGCACAGGCTACGGCAGCTTTGCAGCCTCTGTACAGAACCAACGTCATCAATGGCATGCCGGCAATTCAATTCGACAATACTGCTGGTGCCAATGCCGATGTGCTGGTTATCCCGGACAATGCAAACCTGGACAACACCAATGGGTTGACCATTTTTGCGGTTACCCAACCGAATACACTCGATGGTGCCGCAAGAGCCATTGTGTCCAAGCGCGTCAACGTGGGTAATCAGCAGTCTTACATGGTTTTTTTCCTGACATCTGACAAACTCAATTTCGATATTGATGGGAACGGAGACCGTTTTGCTACTGCAACAACTTTTGTTACTAACACGAACTACCTGATCGGTATGGTTTATGACGGTACGCTCGCCGCTGCGTCACGGGTACGAGTGTTCGTGAATGAAACATTGGACAATGCTTCTGCCCGAACCGAGTCCAGCAATACCATTCCCAACTATGCATCCGACATTACTATTGGATTGACCAACGTGGCAGATGGGCGTCCCTTTGGCGGCCATATTGCAGAGTTGATCATTTACCGGGCTGCTCTGAATGTGGCGGAGCGCTTGGTGGTTAGTAATTACCTCAGTGCCAAGTATAATATTTCCATTCTCGCGGCGAGTGATAAGTACGCCGGAGACCTCGCCATTAATGGTGACTACGATTTTGAAGTAGCTGGTGTTGGCAATGATGCTAGTGGCAGTAACCTGTCTGCTTCCTCGGCGGTTACCGGGGGTTTAGCAGTTACGCAGGTCTCGGGCTTTCAAAACAATGACTACCTGATATATGGTCATCAAGCCGGCGCAAACGTGCTGTCAACTGACGTAGGTGGAATGACCGGTACGAATAACGCCCGATGGAGCCGGATCTGGTATTTTGACGTTACGAATGCCGGGGCTAATCAAACGCTCGATCTTACATTTGACCTCAGTGATGGTGGCAATCCAATAACCCCTACGGTAGCTGCCAATTACGTCTTGTTGTTCCGAGCCGGTCAGTCGGGAAACTGGACCGAGCTCACAACGGCCAGTTCCATTGCAGGCGACCGGATTACCTTTTCCGGTGTTGCTATCACTACGGATGGATACTACACCATAGGAACTCGCAACAATACCAATAGTCCATTGCCAATCCAACTGAAAGCATTCGCCGCCCGAGCTATGGAGAAAGGGGTGGAACTCACCTGGCAGACCGAAACGGAATTGAACAACGACCACTTTACGGTGGAGCGATCCTCCGATGGCATTCAGTTTGAGCTTGCATTAAAGGTGCAGGGGGCTGGAACTTCGACAGAACCCAGAGAATACGCTGTAGTTGACTACAACGCACGTCAAGGCACTTCTTATTATCGGTTGAAGCAGACCGATAAAGATGGTGCATTCACATATTCAGGAATTGTGGCTGTGGAGATATTGGAGGCTCGTCAACCCTATACCGTTTATCCAAATCCGGCTGGCGAGACTATTAATATTTCGTTCCAGGCAGGGGAGGCCCCTGACAGATTGCGAATACTTGATGTAATGGGCAGCTCTGTTCAATTTGAGTATGTCACTGACGAAACGGGTATTCGAATATCTACCAGGGATTTTAAACCCGGCTTATACCTGGTTCAGATTGTTCAGGGGCTTACTACTACAACAGCCAGGGTCGTGGTAAAGTAACGGTTAAAGCTTACTTGAATAGTGTTCTTTAGTTGCCCTTTTTATAAAAGAATTCCAGCAGCTGTACAAAGAACACAAGTACATTGTCAGGCATATTGAGGTTACACTCATAATAAAAATTGATACACCCGTGCAGTTCTTCCAGGAGTTAGTTATATTCAGTGGCCCGATACCTTAGCTGCATCAATCAGTAATGACGCGGGCCTGAAGGCAAAATGCTTGATAATTTTAAAGGATGCACGGTTTTTTCAGCCTGCACCATCATTTCCATCACCAAAACTCAGAAAATAGCTCAAAAGGACGGTCACACCACGGTCACCCCACGGTCACCTCACGGTTACCCAGCGGTCACTGTGAATTGAAGCTGGGTCTTAGTTCAAACTCACGTCCGTCTCAGTTGCGTCTAACCTCCCACGAGAGAGTAATCAAAATGAACCTATTGTATTCCTAAAGGAGGAACTATTTACTTCCCGATGCAAAACATACGATTGTTTGATTTGGGGCTGTTTAGGGGGTATTTGGTCACTTTAGGTACAAATTGAATAAAAAACCCCTATTGTTATGACGATTTCAAAAAAAGCAAAACTTGCAAGAAACTTATTAAGTCGAATGATCATTTAAAGGATCGGACGAGTCTAGATGTTGTGGAAATTATTGATACAGATCCTTTCAGGGTACTCTGTTTTGTTGAGTTGGCACTACAAAATTTGAAGGATCCGCGTGCAAAAATGAAAGCTGGAATGAGCTGCATTGAGATGCGAAAAAACATGATGCTACATGAATATCGGAAACATGTAGACGGTATAGCGGAGCCTATAGATGCGAATTTGAGAATTCAAGATCCATTAATTTTAATAGATCATTTGGAGAGGGCAGTGCTTTCCCTGAAGAGACCAGTCTCTAGACTTCAGGCTTGGCTTTGTTGTGCAGGAATACGTAGCGATATCATGTACTATGAGTATGGAAAAGAGTGGAAAAGGGAATGAGAATTCCTTAGTACAAAATTTCAAATTGTAAGCAATCGGTATAAAACTCTTTATGATATTCCCTTAGTTAGTTTTTTAAGTTGTTTTGTTAATTTATCGGGATATTTCAGACTTAAATTGACTGTTACTTGCTAGCAGTCAACTGATCTATTGACATGAATCTGATTTACCCCTTTTAATTCTCCTGCTCGATTAATGAAAAGACGAGCCTTTTCGTCTTCAAATGGAATAACAAAACTTATCTGCATTCCGTATGGAATTTTATCTTTTGGTTTCATATGGCAGCCAGGGTTAGTTATATTGACTTTTTAATCTGGTGAAGATGTCTGCTGGGTGATAAATTTACTTAGAAAGTATTGATAAGACTGGAGTAGCTGAAAAAAATTGGAAATGTTGTAAAACTTGTGTTTTGTGAACCAGAGAAGCACAGACCAAATATTGGAAGATGTTAAATCTTTAGTCTCTTCAAAGGGATATGTTTATGCCCTTTGTTTGATTATTCTAGATGATTTTCATGTCAACATTGAGAAAATGGAGAAAATTGATGTTCATTCCAAATTAAATAAGAATGAAGTCATGTTATTGCTCGGATTTCTCATTCAAAATGAAATTAATATTGATCCTCCTGATTCTCCTTTAGACCTTTTGAAATTTAAGAAGAGTACTTACGAACTTCTAAAGGAATTACATCACTCTACGATGCTTCCGTACGTTAGAAAAATGCGTCCTTTGGTTGCTAATCCTGCTGAGGGTTCTAAGTACACGAAACAAACCTTTTTTGCCGATCAGGGAATGTTTGTTGAGCCAATTTTTTATTCTGGAGATGGACTTTATGATTTTCAATATCTTGAATTTTTTGATAGGAAATATAAATATGACGAGGAATGGCTTAATTCCAAAGCTGACTTTTATTTTGATAAGGTAAAGAGGATAGTATCTTCAGTAAAGGCTCTTCACCAAAAAAGACTTGAACGTATTAACTTCTTGGAGATAAGGGATATGGAGTCAAGGATTTTCGCTGATCTGAAGAGTTCCAAATCTAAGTCAAGTAAATTGGATGAAACGAAGGTTAAGGAGGTTAAGGAATTTATTCAGATAATGGAGTTTTATCAATATGAAGCATTGTTTGAAAAGAGGGAGCCTGAGGCAAGTGAATTGATCTCTAACGAAGTAGGTGTTGTTGGGTGGGAATCGTTCTATAAAAATTTGCTGGAGATATTCACGTTTGGCAAAAAGGATTTTGATAAGAATCTCAATATCGAATCGTTTCTGGAGCGGTTCACAATTCCTACTAATGCGCACAATAGAAATGGACAATTTCGGGGTATTGGTGATTTTAATTTGATTGCTGTAAAGCCATTTATTGAGATACAAGCCGGCCGTTATTTTATTCCATTGTCTTATGTCCTTTTTGAAGCTGTATATGAAAGCCCTTTTTATTGGATGTTAGGAGATGAGGAGTATAGCAACAGGTTAGCTGTGAATCGGGGAAGGGCAGGAGAGGAAATGGTTTATGACATCCTGGTAAAGGTTTTTGGCAATGGTCGAGTTTTTAAGTCTGTTAGAATTGTTTCCAGGAAGGGATATCCAGATACTGATATTGATGTATTGTGTATCTATGGTAGCAAAGCTTTGTGTGTTCAGGTTAAATCAAAGAAGTTAACTCAAATTTCCCGTAGGGGAGACATAGTTCAGCTAAGAAGAGATTTTGGGGCTGCAATTCAAGATGCGTATCGCCAAGGACTTATTGGAAGAGAAAGAATTCTTGAGAAAAGGACAACTTTCTATGACGAACACAATAATGTCATTAGCCTACCAGGAGACATTGACGAAGTCTATTTAGTTCTCGTAACAACTGAAAATTACCCAAGCCTAGCCCATCAATCTCGTATACTACTGGAGAAGAAAGAAACAGATCCAAATGCCTTGATTTTAACGGTGTTTGATTTGGAGTTAATACTTTATTATTTGGATAGTCCATTCGACTTTCTTTACTATGTACGACAAAGGATAGCGCTTGGGGACTACTTAATGTCTGATGAAGAAATTAACTTGTTAGGATATCATTTGACTAATAAGCTTTGGAGAGACAATGATCATGAGTATGGGTGGGTTGGTAATGATTTTGGTCAACTTGTTGATAAGAATTATTATCTATTTAAGCTTGGAATAAATTCTGAAACCCAAAGTGATAAAATTGAGAATAGATGGAAAAACAAGAAGTTTGATGATTTATGTAATCTGATTGCTCGTTTAGATAGTCCGAATGCTATTGATATTATTTTCTATTTGCTTGACTGGTCCTCGGAAACGCGTGATTACTTTATGGACCAGATTACTAGCCTTAAAGCACAGACGAAAGAAGACGCACACGACCACAATTTTTCAATGGGTTCAGGTGCAGCTGGTGGAAAGTTTGGTATAACGTATATTTCTTGGAAGAGTAATAATCACAATGAACTTGCAAGAAGGCTATCTGTTCATTGCCATGCAAAGAAATACAAAAGCAAGTTTGATGTATGGATTGGTTTGGGCTCCTTAAAGGATAGTCCTTTTTTGATTGATTTGGTTTTTTTCAATAAACAGAAATGGGCTTACGAAGAAAAGATGGATGACTTAACTAAGGATATGTTTGAGGGGACCAACAAGGGAAGAGTCAGTATGCCGAAAGGTGAGAGGGTTGGGAGAAATGATCAGTGCCCATGCGGAAGTGGACTAAAGTTTAAGAGATGCCACGGTCGATAGGAGTCAAACCAAATAATAACAGTCACTTAAGATCAAAGACATCGATTAGGATGCCTTTGACGCTATTAAGTGCCCGCGTAGAAATGGTACCAGATATTGATGTAATTCTATCTTGAGAAATGGTTCTTGTCTGATGGCACAACACGTATGAATCTGCACTAAGCCCTGTTTCTTTTGGTTCGAGTTTTAAAACTGTATAATACGAATTGGGCTTTGATGTCATTGGGATGACAACAAGTAATTTTAATGCTCCGAAGTTCTTAATTACTATGCAAGGCCTATGTTTGGCTTGCTCGTGACCTACAACTTCCTTGACCTCGCCAAGGTTTACCCAAACAATATCTCCTTGCTTGTATAGTGACCCCATTCTTCAATTCCAAATTGCGGAAAATGAATTCAAATCCGTATTGGCTAAATTCTGTTGGTTCTTAATGAAGTTCTCGTCAGGGTGTTGAGAATCAGTAGGCGCCTCGGAGTTTAAACCAAAGAGGCCGTATTCAATGGCAATAGCATTGAACGTCTGGGCAGCCCCAGCAAGCATTGCGGCCACCTTATCAATGGTTTGGTCTGATGCAGTTAGTTTTTCTTCTTTTAGAAGGGCTCCAACCAACACTCCGTATTCAACAGTTAAAGATGATCTTAGCCACTTTATTAATTCGATTCCTTGATCTCCAGGAAGGAAAGCCAATGTTACAGATACAAACTGATCAAAGTTGATTTCAATGTTTGTTGCACTACCTAACAATTCGGTTAATCCGTTAGATGATACTTGCTTTAACAAGGAATTAGCTACCCTGAAATTGCTCCTGAGTGCAAATAGGATATTTTCACCTAGTACGCAATATCTTGAATCTTGTGCAATTGGTTCAAAATACTCAAGGGCATCTTGATATAAATCCTCGATATCGTCGTTATCTTCTTGTAAGGACTTAAGGATTAAAAGTCGTAGTTTGAAAATTCGATTGAATGTTAATTGAGCGTTTTGTTCTATGTTATTTGGGGACTGAATTGATTCTCTGATTTCAGTTGTCAGGAGATCGAATTCACGTCGTAATACCTCATCAGCAGACTCGTATCTTAAGATAAGGTAGAAAAACGGGTCTATTTGGCTTTTTTTGGCCGTCATGGCAGCAAATATAGAAATAATGTGTTTAACGCTTTATTTGAGTATTTCGTTTCGGGTTGTTTACCTGATGGAGAATATTTAGGGCCATTATCTAAAGCTAAAAGCTTTTGATTAAAGTTTTTACTGAAAAGTATTATCTCTAAGCAGCATTTTCGCTTAAGAATAACCCTTGTGAATCGAGTTGAACTGTACCCTCGCCTTGAAAAGTATGTTTCAGCAAACTAATGGTTGATTGTACAGAACCTTCCTTAGGTTGCCAGGTTGTTATTTTTGTTACTAGATCAAAGCCTTCTTACTTCCCGATACAAAACCTGCTGAAGATATTCTCCAGCAAATCATCCGTGGATATCTCACCCGTGATCATGCCGAGGAAATGCAAGGCCTGGCGTACGTCCATCGCCAGGAAATCGCCTGTAACGCCGCTATCCATACCATGAAGCACCCGTGCCAGGGCTTCATAGGTCTGACTTAGGTTATCATAGTGCCGCAGGTTGGTGATGATTACATCGCCTTGTTTCACCTGATCAAGATGAAACTTCGACAAGATCGCTTCTTCGAGTTCGGCGAGGTTGGTCTTTTGGGTGGCGCTGATACACACAAAGCCTTGTTTCTTCAGGTCAGCCACGAGCGCAGGGTCAGCCTGGTCTACTTTGTTGCCAATGCGGATGACCGGCACGGTGAGGTCGTTCAATGACTCCAACTCATCGGCATTATCTGATGATTGGGTATTAGCCAGGTCCACAAGGTACAGTACCAACGAAGCTTTTTTCAATTGCTCGCGGGTACGACCTACACCAATAGCTTCAATCGTGTCGGTGGTGTCGCGCAAGCCTGCTGTGTCGATGAACCTGAAATTGATGCCACCCAGCACGATTTCGTCTTCAATAACATCGCGTGTAGTTCCAGGGATATCGGAGACAATTGCCTTTTCTTCTTTAAGTAACAGGTTCAGCAGGGTGGACTTCCCTGCATTGGGCTTGCCGGCGATTACGGTGGGTACGCCATTCTTGATTACGTTTCCGGCGCGGAAGGAATCAATAAGTGTCCTCAGAAAGCCCTGCATCCGTTCGATCAGCCTTCTCAGGTCTTCGCGCTTGGCGAACTCCACATCTTCTTCACCGAAGTCGAGTTCGAGTTCTATCAGGGAGGCAAAGTGAATCAGCTCTTCACGGAGCTTCTGGATTTCGTTGGAGAATCCACCGCGCATCTGGTTGAGTGCTGCCTGTCGGGCATTGTCGGTCTCTGAGTTGATCAGATCGGCAACGGCTTCGGCCTGCGCCAGATCAAAACGACCATTGAGGAAAGCACGGCGGGTAAACTCACCCGGACCGGCCAGCTGCGCGCCTTCACGCAGGCAAAGTGCAATAATGCGCTGCACAATCAATGGCGATCCGTGGCAACTGATCTCAACAGAATTTTCACGGGTAAACGAGTTAGGTGCTTTGTACACCGAGACAACCACTTCATCGATCGGCTCGTTACCGTCTTTGATCAATCCAAGGTGCAGGGTATGCGATGGTTGATCGGTCAGTGGCTTACCGGCAAATATGCGCTGTACCAGCTCAATCGATCCTTGGCCCGACAAACGGATCACAGCCAGTGCACTGACTCCGGGCGGCGTGGCAGGTGCCACAATGACTGGATCTGGCGTTCGCAAGTTCATCACACTTTCGGATTACGCACAATCAATACCGGCACGTTAACGCGGTGTCGGACAGTGTCCAATGTGGTGCCGAAGATCAGGTCTTTAAAAAAGCGATGGCCGTGGGCGCCCATCACCAGGAGGTCAGCGCCAAAATCCTTCACCATTACCGGTATCACCCGACGCGGATTGCCAAAGCCAATCTTGATCTCAGCAGTGTATCCCAGTTCTTGCAACTGCTGCACGTATTGGTGCAATGCTACTTCGTCTTCTGTAGACTCGCGGTCCGCTATCTCGCTGCCGTAAATCATGGCGCCTGCAGTTTCCACCACGTGGATAAGCACATAGCGTGCTTCTTTTCCGCCCTGGGCTACCGCACTTCGTATAGCCAGCGCATCGATCCCACTGAAGTCAATGCAAATGGCAATGTACTTGTAGATAGGCTTTTCAAGGTCAGTGAGTACCGTCGCAGAACCATGGGGCATGGTGGCCTGCTTCTCCTTGGCACGCTCCAGCCATGGCTTGAAGATGATGTAGAGGAGCAATAGCCCCGCTGCGATCACTACCGGTACAGCAGTGCACCATACGATCCATGCATTATCACCGGCAGTTTCCATCCATCCGGTGATCTCGTTGATCACGAGTTTAACATTGAGACCTATAATGACCGTGGCAATGACCCATGCACTGATCCTTACCCAGCCAGGGATTACAAACACACCCATCTTCTCCTTGTCGCTGGTGAAGTGAATCAATGGTATGATGGCGAAGCCCAATTGCAGGCTGAGTACTACCTGACTCAATACCAAAAGTGCACCCGTCTCACTTTCTCCATAAAAAAGAATAACGCAATAGGCGGGGATGATCGCGATCACGCGCGTGATTAGTCGTCTTAACCACGCAGCGATGCGAAGGTTAAGGTAGCCTTCCATGACAATCTGCCCGGCCAGTGTACCCGTAATGGTCGAACTCTGTCCTGCCGCGATCAGTGCCACACCAAAGAGAATAGAGGCCCACTTATTACCCAGCAGTGGCGTCAGAAACTGATAGGCACCTTCAATGTCCTGAACTTCATACATGCCTGCTTTGTAAAAAGTGGAGGCGGCTAGAATAAGAATGGCTGCATTCACAAAGAACGCAGCGTTGAGTGCTATGCTCGAATCCAGAAAGTTATACCGAAGGGCTGAGCGAATGCCTTTCTCGGACTGGTCGATGCGGCGTGTTTGCACCAGCGAAGAGTGCAGGTACAGGTTGTGCGGCATCACGGTGGCGCCAATGATACCAATGGCGATGTACAATGCTTCATCGCCGGGCAGGGATGGAATAAATCCCAGGGCCAGTTCGTCAAGGGCAGGTTTGGCAAAGATCATTTCCGCCAGAAACGACGTTCCAATAATGGCTACCAGACTGATGATGAAGAGTTCGATCTTGCGCATGCCATAGCTTTGCAGCACCAGCAGGAGGAGCGTGTCGAGCACTGTAATGGTAACGCCCCACACCAGTGGCAAGCCAAAGAGCAGTTTTAATCCGATGGCCATGCCCAGCACTTCAGCCAGGTCGCAAGCCGCGATCGCGATCTCTGCCAGAAGCCACAAAGAAAAATTTATGGCAGGATGGTACGTACTGCGTGAAGCCTGGGCGAGATCCAGTTGTCGCACGATACCTAAGCGAGCACTCAGGCTTTGTAACAACAACGCCATGATGTTGGACATTAACAGGACCCAAATCAATGAATAACCAAATTTGCTTCCGCCAGCGATATCGGTGGCCCAATTGCCGGGGTCCATATATCCCACACTCACCAGGTAGGCAGGCCCAAGAAAGGCCAACAGCTTTCGCCAACCGGTGCGGTTGGTTGAGTCAATGGAGGCATTGACTTCGCTGAGGGATTTTTGAGACAGTGCGTCCGGATTCATATCAGATACTCAACAAAATATTCTGTGATACTTCTTTAGAAATGAAAATTGATTTTTTGTCCAATAAAATTTCAACGGATCCATCATACGCCTCGCGGCTGACCACGATGACTTTCTTGCCCGGGGTAGCACCGATTTTCTGCAGGTACTTTAATAATTCCGGATCAGAATCCTTCACCGAGGTGATGGTTCCCTTGCTTCCGGGTTTCGCTACTTCTATGGCCACCAGCGGCAGTGACTTGATTCTACCTTCTTCATCAGGGATGGGATCACCATGGGGATCAACGGTAGGGTGTCCCAGGTATTCATCCAGTTTGTCAATCAGCCGTTTGGATTGGATGTGCTCAAGTTGCTCGGCCACTTCATGTACTTCATCCCAGGAAAACCCGAGTTTTTGTACGAGGAATGTTTCCCACAACCGGTGTTTGCGGATCACGGTCAGCGCCTGGTTCTTGCCCCGCGCCGTGATGGTAACTCCATAGTAGGGTTGATAGTGTATCAATGACTTTGCAGACAGTTTCTTCAACATGTCTGTCACAGAGGCCGCTTTGGTTTGCATGGCCTCAGCAATCTCATTGGTCAATACCGATTCGCCGTTGGAGGCCAGGTGATAAATGGCCTTGAGGTAGTTTTCTTCCGCCAGACTAAGCATGACGGCAAAGTTACAATAATTTAGCCTTGTCTAAAAAATTATTTAGTCTCAGATCCTGCCAGCGCCTTGAGGAGTTTAGCGGCTTCGTCTGCCCAGGTGACGTCCTTAGCCGGAACTGGATAGAAATGTCCCTGATCCCATTGCAGCATCAAATTCTGGATGTCCGGACGCTCGTAATCTGCAATAATAAATGGCTGGCAGTAAGCAAATTCGGTGACCCAGGGCCAGCGCCCTTCTATGAGCATGGGAAGTCCTGCGGACAAATACTCATAAAGCTTAGTTGGTCTGGAGCCTTCGGTATGGTTGGCGGGTGGATAGGCGACCAGCGCGAGATCACTTTCGCGGATGTATTGCACAATCTCCTCATGCGATACCAGTTCTTTAATGCCTACCAGGGTGATCCATGAATGAACCTGCGCGAGCCCTGCCAGCTTCTCCTGCACCTCACGCGAGGCGGCATAGCCAGCGATGGTGAGGGTAATCTTCGGATCCTGGTGATGCATAAGGATAGCCAGATTAATAGCGCGGAACACACCGGTACTGACAGCGAGTGTGCCTGAAAACAGCAGCCGTCGTCCTCCGCGTTTTCGCGGAAGCGGTTCAATTCCGACCGCCTTATTTTCGATTACGGTCCAGCCACCTCGGTGGAATCTGAATTCCGTTTCATAGGCGCGCTCAGCGAGCAGGAAATGGTCGATCATAGGCGCAAGCAGTTTCTCTTTGAACCGCACCATCGCTGCCAATGGCAATCGCAGGAAACCTGGAAAGGCTTCGCTATAGCGGATGTTGCGGTAGTAATTTTCGCGCACGTCATATACCAACGTGGTATTGCTAAAGATCTTCAACAATAGGGCCGTACCCATCAGCTCATGCGTTGTGAAAATGAAAAAGTCGGGATGTTCCTGCCAGGCTTTTATCAAGACGGTCCACCGGGCTTTGATCCGACCTGTGCTGAGGCGGGCAAACGCTGGTAGTGAGATCATACGAATGCCGGGCCAGTCCTTGGGCGACTTTGCGGGATATCCAATTACGGTAACGTCATAACCGGCCTGTTGAAGGCTCATGCTCATCTTCTCCATCATACGGGTGTCGTCCACCGGTTTGAGGATGGAGGCGATGACAATTCTTCTTTTTTTTCGTTCTTGCGCCACGGACTAAAATTAGGGAACATAAATGGAACTACGTGAACACATCGAGAAAGCCTGGCTGGATCGATCTATGCTTCAGACAACTGCTACACAAGCTGCTATCCGCGAGGTGATCCATTTGCTTGACCTGGGACAGTTGCGGGTGGCTGAGCCGTTTAACGACGGTTGGCAGGTTAATGAGTGGATCAAGAAGGCGGTGATTCTTTATTTTCCCATTCAGGGCATGGAGACGATCTCTGTGGGTCCGTTTGAATTTCATGATAAGATACCGCTGAAAAACAACCATGCGGCTCGGGGCATACGTGTCGTGCCGCTAGCTGTGGCACGTTATGGCTCTTATATCAGCAAGGGTACGATCCTGATGCCATCTTACGTAAACATTGGCGCTTATGTAGACGAGGGTACGATGGTGGACACCTGGGCCACGGTCGGAAGCTGTGCGCACATAGGTAAGCATGTACATTTGAGTGGCGGTGTTGGAATAGGGGGTGTACTCGAGCCGGTTCAGGCGGCTCCCGTCATCATTGAAGACAATGCATTTATTGGTTCGCGTTGCATAGTTGTAGAAGGGGTAAGGGTAGGACGTGAGGCGGTGCTGGGCGCAAATGTAGTTTTAACAGGAAGTTCGAAAATTATAGACGTTACGGGCCCGAAACCCGTTGAATACAAAGGATTTGTGCCCCCGCAGTCGGTGGTAATCCCGGGGACTATACCGAAACGCTTTCCGGCAGGTGATTTTCAGGTGCCCTGTGCCTTGATTATCGGCAGGCGCAAGGAAAGCACGGACAAGAAGACCTCCCTGAACGATGCCCTGCGAGAAAACAGTATCTCGGTATAGCGTGGCATGACGTTTGGAGTACGTTAAGGGAAATCGATAATTTCGGGTATGAAACAGGTAGTCTTGGGTATTGGTGGTGCGTTGTTACTCTGTGGATTTGCATTCATTGGGCAGCGCAATATCCCGGTGACCAGAAATATTGCCTTTGGAGCTGGCGAGGAACTCACGTACAAAGCCCATCTATTCTTTTTCCATGTAGGGCAAGGAGTTACCCGGATTGATCGGAAAATATATGACATCAACGGACGCCCATGCTATAAAGTAGATGCCTATGGCGCCACCGTAGGTGCATTGTCCTGGGTGTCACGGTTCGATGACAACTGGGGTGCATTTATTGATACAACTACCCTCGGTACGCAGTTAGCCTATCGCAAGTTGAAGGAGGGAAGTTACCGGCGTGATGAAGTAGTTTATTTTGATCAGGACCGAAACAAGGTTTCCATCAAGGTGAAAGACGAAAAGACCGGACTTTACGATGAACCCAAGACTTATA
Organism: Cyclobacteriaceae bacterium; assembly: GCA_044223085.1. Lineage (GTDB taxonomy): Bacteria > Bacteroidota > Bacteroidia > Cytophagales > Cyclobacteriaceae > ELB16-189. The sequence goes on along the minus strand of JBGAMI010000050.1, from coordinate 9,177 downwards.
ATGGTCCGCAGAACGCCAAAGACCTGGTATCCGGGTTTATGTACCTGCGGGTAATTGACTTTTCGAAAGTGGCTAAGGGGGACACCATAGTTATCTCTGGATTTCTGGAAAAAGAGTTTTACGACCTCAAGGTAATTTACATGGGCAAAGAGGTGGTGAAGACTGCGGTAGGGAAGATTCAGTGCCTCAAGCTTCGCCCGATCATGCCGGCCAACTCATTATTTGATGGCGAGAACTCCATTGCATGCTGGATATCCGATGACCTCAACCGTATTCCGGTGAAAATCCAGGCGAAGATGTTTATCGGCAGCGCAGGCCTGGAATTGTCAAGCTTTCGCGGATTGCGAAATCAACTTAAGATTATCTTCTAGGGTCAATCGATCCCGAACGCCCTCAGCAGTTCAGAGAATTTAGACAGGCTAACGGGCTTCTCGACATACTCGATGACCTCCGGGTTGTCTTTGGCCCGATTGATATCACGTGGGTCAATGGAAGAGCTGACCATATAAATCCGAATAGGCTTGGAGATCGCCTTCTTGATTTTCCGGTATTCATCCAGAAATTCCCAACCGTCAGTGATCGGCATGTTAATGTCCAGAAAGATGATGTCAGGCAACTTGTTAACCTCGGATACATGGCTGGTGATGAAGGACAAAGCATCTTGTCCATTGGTAAACTGCAGTACCTGATGAGCGAGTTGGGTAGCCTTTAAAGTTCTGTTGGCGGTAAATTGATAAACGGAATCATCGTCGATTACGGCAACTACTGGTGTCGTGGGGTCGGTCATTCGGTCTCCTGGAATCTATTTCAAAAATCGCGGCAAACTGCCCAATTTTTCTGGTTTTGGCAACATTTCTGCCCGTATACGCCGAAAATAAGATGCCTGCGGGTTGGTTTACCGGCATGAAGTAATATTTTTGGAGAAGCCTGGAGTATTTCAGGTAACCAAACCTAAACTACCTAACCTTTCCTCTTATGCTTAATGAATTTAAAGCCTTTGTAATGCGCGGCAACGTAGTTGAACTGGCTGTCGGTGTAATCATCGGTGGCGCGTTTAATAACATCGTTGGGTCGCTTATTAGTGACGTTATTACCCCGCTTATGCTAAAGCCTGCGTTGGACGCCGCGCACCTCAGTGAACTGAAAGACCTGACCATGTTTGGTACGGTAAAGTATGGCAGCTTTCTATCTGCCGTCATCAATTTCCTGATCATCGCTTTTGTGCTCTTCCTGATTGTGAAGGCTGCCAACGCTGCGAAAAAGAAAGAAGATGCAAAGACGCCAGTCACACCGCCTGCACCTGCAGCCGACATTGTACTGCTCACCGAGATCCGCGACCTGTTGAAAAAGTAATCGATTATCGTCGGAAACGATCCGCGACAATGAGGGTCTTGCTGCCTGCCTGATATTGATAGAACCCAGATCCTGATTTTACGCCCTTGTGTCCAGCCTGAACCATGTTCACCAGCAGGGGGCAAGGTGCGTATTTCGGGTTCCCAAATCCATCGTGCAACACTTTCAGGATGGAAAGACACACATCCAATCCGATAAAGTCAGCCAGTTGAAGTGGCCCCATGGGGTGGGCCATCCCCAGTTTCATGACCGTGTCAATTTCTTCAACGCCGGCGACGCCCTCATACAGGCTATAGATCGCTTCGTTAATCATGGGCATTAATATCCGGTTGGCGACAAAACCGGGATAGTCATTTACTTCTACCGGCACCTTGCCGAGTTTCTGCGATAGTCCCATGATTGTCTGCGTGACAACGTCCGATGTAGCATAGCCCCGGATTACCTCCACCAGTTTCATCAATGGCACCGGGTTCATGAAGTGCATCCCAATTACCTTATCGGGCCGGTTGGTAACGGACGCGATACGGGTTATTGAAATGGAAGATGTATTGGATGCGAGAATGGCATCCGGTTTGGCATGTGCAGATGCCTCACGAAAAATATTCAACTTCAATTCAACGTTTTCGGTGGCCGCCTCCACTACCAGGTCAGCGTCTTTGATACCTTCTTTCAATACCGTGCTGGTCTTTATCCGGGCAATGGATTGCTGCTTCTCCTCGGCGGTCAGGGTGCCTTTTTCCACCTGACGATTCATGTTCTTCTCAATGGTGGCAAGTCCTTTCTTCAGGAACTCTTCAGAGATATCAATCAGGGTAACTGTATACCCATATTGTGCAAAGGTGTGGGCGATGCCGTTGCCCATGGTGCCTGATCCAATTACCGCTACGTTTTTCATGTTTTTGAAATAACATGGCAAATATAACCACCATAGTGGCTAAATCGTCTCTGAAAATCGTATTCCTTGGTCCGGCGAAGATCTCTGCTTACAGGGCGTTCTGTGTGATAATGATGGTGGTACTGATACTGGCAGGATGCTTCGATCTTTATCGTTTGATCACCGGTCACGGGTATGGAACTAGCCTGATACCAGCGGCTATTTTTCTGTATCAATTTTATAGTCTCTACATCGGCATCAAACCCGTTGAGTTTGATGATGAATTCTTGTATGTGTTTGAAAAAGGTTATGAGGTGGTGGTTCCTTTGAAGAACATCAAGCGTATTGATATCATAAATCTTGGTGGCATTTACAAAGTCACGCTCTTTGATCCGATTCAGTCAGGACGCCAACGCCCTAGTCCCTAGTCCCTAATCCCTAATCCCTAATCCCTAATCCCTAATCCCTAATCCCTAATCCCTAATCCCTAATCCCTAATCCCTAATCCCTAATCCCTATTCCACCGTCACCTGCTGGGCATAGCCCATGGCATTAAACCGGATAATTACCCGGTGGACCACGCTATCGGTTGAAGGACATCCCGGCCCCGGTGTGAGAAAATAGGAATAGAATTTCTGGTTCCGCTTGTATAATTCATTCTGGTCGGGGCGCCCCAACAGACTGAACATATCATTTTCAGATAAGCCCTTCAATTTGGCAACATCATGATCAATCTCAGCGCGGATGCCCTGACGATATCCGCCACAGGCATTGCGGTCTTTCTTCCATTGGTCAGAGTCGATGGTTTCAAAAGCAGGCAACTTCCCGCCACAGGATAAAGTGAGTACCGTAAGGCACAACAGTACACTACGCAGCATGCGGTATAAGTTTGCGATTGACGAAATAAAACCAGCCAACAGAAACCACCAGGTATAGACCAGCGCCAACCTCGAGCCAGTAGTTGCCGGGATGCCATGCGCTCCAAACCAATACTCCCAGGGGATATAATACAATGCGGATCCACTCAGCAGTTACTACCCAACGTTTCTGCTCGAACAATACACCGCAGTTCACCACGATAACGGAAATCAAGGCGGCGAGAATGGCCTTCTGACCAAGGTCAAATGACTTCTGCTGGAAGAGGAACCAGGATGTCACCAGGAGGCACAGGACATACTGAAACAACACATAATAGTTGAGAGCCACGGGATGCGGAGTTTCGTACTTGCGATAGGAAGATGAATCAACAGGAGGGGCCGGACGATAGCCGCCCAATTCTTCTGGCAACCAACCGGGCTTCTTGAATAGGTATTTGACCTTGTCAGAGAACTTCGGAATGATCTTGATCTCCCGCGCCATGGTGGCATAATGGTCGAAATTAGCCCACACTGCATTCCAGCTGTTCACGGGTTTGGTGATTCCATAGGTGGGACGTTCTTCCTCTTCCTGAAAGGTCCCGAACATGCGGTCCCAGATAATCAAAGAGCCAGCATGGTTTTTGTCAATGTACTTCGGATTCCGACCGTGGTGCACCCGGTGATGCGAAGGTGTATTAAAAACGTATTCCAGCCAGCCCAGTTTGCCGATCATCTCTGTATGAATCCAGAATTGGTAAAGGGTATTGAGTGCAGAGATCAGCAGGAAGTCGGCTGTATGAAAACCCACAATAGCTAACGGGAGACTGAAGGCGAAAGTCCAGATCACCTGAAAGCTGCTTTGACGGAGAGCTACAGATAGGTTATAGTCTTCACTCTGGTGATGGACCACATGGCCGCCCCAAAAGAGATTTATCTCGTGGCTCATGCGATGGGCCCAATAATAGGCAAGGTCAGTAAGCAGGAACAACGCAAGCCAGTAAATCCAAGTCCGCTCCAACTGGAAGATCGCCAGATTCGCATAAAGAATTTCGTAAACGCCAACGGCCAGCACCCGCATAAACAAGCCGGATACCTGAGACGTGATACCGCAACTCAGGTTGGCAATCGCGTCGGGAAGCCGGTACAAATGACGGTGTGAAAGGCGTTCAACGATAAGTTCTACGCCTATCAGAACGAAGAACACAGGAATCGACAGAACGATGGGGTTGAGGTTCATGGGAACAAGTTCAGGTAAAATTAAATCAATTCAAGGTAGTCCTTTGTGCTGCTCGTCCATTTTTTAGGACATGCTGCAAAAAACTGATTTGCGGGTGATTCAAACTGTTATCTTGCGCCCGATTTTTGAATACGGATATGGTCGTTAAGATTTTTAAGGCAGTTTGGTTTCTTTCGTTGCTGGCCTCTGTGGCATTGCTTCTCTACGTGTACGCTTCCCTTCCGGCCAACGTGCTGATCGGAGAGGGGGAGCGTTCTCTGTCCGCTACCCGTGAATCGGTATTTTATGCTGCTACACTTTTCCTGGCGCTGTCCAATTGCCTGGTGTTTTTCACCGGTCGAATTTATGGAACCCAAGATGGCTTTTTTCAGGCCTGGTTCTTCGGTCTCATCACCATCTCCAACCTGTTTGCTGATGTTGCCTTGCAATTTATCAACGTAACCAACAGCGCGGAGAAATTCGATTACAGCCAGATCGGGTGGACCATCTACGGCAGCCTCAGCCTGCTGATACTCTGGGCTACCTTGTTCCCGATTTTGCAGATCAGAAGGCGTTTGTCAGGTAAACGGCACGTTTGAAACGTCCGGTATTATTACCTGATATTCAATTCATTACGAGTCATCATTTCGCTAAAATTTGTAGTTCAAACTTTCCGGGCATTCATGGAAATACATTCGAAATTCTCTTTCTTAGGACACTTAGCGTCGCATCAGATTTTTTCGACGATAGAACGGTCCTTAATTGAACCGGTTTTTTAGTCTTCATGCACGCAACAAAGCAGTAAACAGGTAAGTAGTCATGGCTAAGGAAACAACAGAGTATAACGAGTCGAGTATACGTTCACTCGATTGGCGTGAGCACATCCGGATGCGCCCCGGAATGTACATTGGTAAGCTGGGCGATGGCTCAGCCAAAGACGATGGAATCTATGTGCTCGTCAAGGAGGTAATCGACAACTGTATCGATGAACACATGATGGGCTATGGCAAGACCATCGATGTGAAGATTACCGACCAGAAAGTGGTTGTTCGCGATTATGGTCGCGGCATTCCGCTCGGGAAAGTGGTGGACGTAGTCTCCAAGATCAATACCGGTGCCAAGTACGATTCCGGGGCCTTTCAGAAGTCGGTAGGATTGAACGGGGTAGGTACCAAGGCGGTAAATGCCCTGTCCAATTACTTCAAGGTGCAGGCATATCGCGAGGGGCAAACCAAACTGGCAGAGTTTAAGAAAGGTGTCATCACCAATGACCCGAAGCCCGGCAAAAGCAGCGAGAAAAACGGAACACTGGTGGAGTTCGAGCCGGATAATACCATGTTCAAGAACTATCACTTCATCCCGGAGTACATGGATGATTTGATGTGGAATTATGCCTTCCTCAATGCTGGCCTCACCATCAATTACAATGGCCGGAAGTTCTTTTCAAAAGACGGGCTCCTTGACCTCCTAAAGCAGAAATCCGACCCGGAAGAAATACATTACCCCATCATCCATTTCAAAGGCGATGATATTGAAGTAGCCATCACCCATGGTACCCAATACGGAGAAGAATACTATTCCTTCGTCAACGGACAAAACACAACCCAAGGGGGTACGCACCTCGCCGCATTCCGGGAAGGTATCGTGCGCGGTGCGCGGGATTTCTTCAAGAAAGATTTTGATGCCTCGGATATCCGGGCCAGCATCGTAGCAGCCATCGCTGTACGTGTCCAGGAGCCTGTGTTTGAATCCCAGACCAAGACCAAGCTTGGTTCGGTGAATATGGCCCCTGATGGTCCATCGGTGAAGAATTTCGTAGGCGACTTTGTTTCCAAGGAGTTGGAGATCTACCTGCACAAGAATCCTAAAACGGCTGAAGCGATGCTCAAGCGCATCCTGCAGTCCGAACGGGAACGTAAGGAGATCGCCGGCATTAAGAAACTGGCCAACGAGCGCGCCAAGAAAGCCAACCTGCATAACAAGAAACTGCGCGATTGTCGGTTCCATTTTGACGACGAAAAGGGCCTTAAAGGCGCGGAGTCGATGATCTTTATTACCGAAGGAGACTCGGCCAGTGGTTCAATCACCAAATCACGGAATGTGGAGACCCAGGGGGTATTCAGCTTGCGCGGAAAGCCCCTCAACTGCTTTGGACTTACCAAGAAGGTAGTGTATGAAAATGAGGAGTTTAACCTCTTGCAACACGCCTTGAATATTGAAGATGGCCTGGATGGCCTCCGCTATAACAAGGTGATTATCGCTACTGATGCTGATGTAGACGGTATGCACATCCGCCTGCTCCTGATGACCTTCTTCCTGCAGTTCTTCCCCGACCTGGTAAAGGCAAGTCATGTGTACATCCTGGAAACACCTCTTTTCCGTGTCCGCAACAAAAAGGAGACGATCTACTGTTACAGCGAGGAGGAGAAACAGGCAGCGGTGAAAAAACTGGGCAACAAGCCGGAGATCACCCGCTTCAAAGGGCTAGGTGAAATTTCACCAGAAGAATTTGGAACATTTATCGGAGAAGACATCCGCCTTCAACCCGTACGTATCGACAAGGAGAAGCACCTGCTCAAGACACTGGAATTCTATATGGGTAAGAATACACCCGACCGGCAGGACTTCATCATAGAAAACCTTCGGATCGAATTGGATAAAGTAACTCCTGAAGAGGTCGAAGAAGTTCAGGAAGCATAAGCATTGAATTTTAATTGGTTAGCAGGAAATGAGTAAGAAGAAAGCAAAGAGTCAGGCAGGCAGCGACGACCATCAACTGGCCTCCATAGATAATCTGTATGAGGACTGGTTCTTGGACTACGCATCGTATGTAATTCTGGAACGGGCAGTGCCTCGCATTGAAGATGGTCTCAAGCCGGTACAGCGCCGCATCGCACACGCGGTTCGCGAAATGGATGACGGTCGTTTTAATAAGGTGGCAAACGTCATTGGTTCTACCATGCAGTATCACCCCCACGGTGATGCCGCGATCGGAGAGGCCATCGTAAACCTTGGGCAGAAGGACCTCCTTTTAGATACGCAGGGTAACTGGGGTGATGTTCGCACAGGGGATAGCGCGGCCGCTCCGCGTTATATTGAAACCAGGCCCTCCAAGTTCGCCCTGGAGGTAGTGTATAACCCACAGACTACCGAATGGCAGTTGTCGTACGATGGTCGCAAAAAGGAGCCGGTAACCCTGCCTGTAAAGTTCCCTTTGCTGCTTGCACAGGGTGTGGATGGTATCGCTGTAGGTCTGTCCACCAAGATACTGCCCCACAACTTTGTTGAACTCGTCAAGGCGTCTATTGATATCCTTAAAGGCAAGAACCCCAAGATCTACCCTGACTTCCAGACCGGGGGAATCGCAGACTTTTCTGAGTATGACCAGGGCTACCGGGGCGGTAAGATCAAGGTGCGGGCCAAGATAGAAATTGTAGATAAGAAATCACTGGTAATCAAGGAGATACCTTACGGTACAACAACCTCCTCTTTGATGGACTCAATCGTTAAGGCCAGTGAAAAAGGAAAGATCAAGGTAAAGCAGGTGGTGGACAATACGGCCAAGGATGTGGAGATCATGATCTACCTGCAGCCAGGCATTTCACCTGAAATTGCCATCGACGCGCTCTATGCTTTTACCGATTGTGAGGTTTCGATTTCTCCCAACGCCTGTGTGATTGTCGCCGACAAGCCGCAGTTCATGAAGGTGAATGAAATTCTGAAGTACAATACCGACCAGACGGTGAAACTACTGAAGAAGGAGTTGGAAATAAGAAAAGGGGAGCTGATGGAGAAAATCCTGTTCTCTTCCCTGGAGAAAATATTCATTGAGAACAGGATTTACCGACAGATTGAAGAGTGCGAAACCTTTGAAGAGGTAATCAGCACGACAGACAAGGGCCTGAAGCCATATAAGAAGCAGTTCTATCGCGAAATCACCCGAGACGACATTCTTCGACTGCTGGAGATCAGGATTAAACGCATTTCAAAATACGACTCCTTCAAGGCCAACGAAATGTTGCGCGACCTGGAGAAGGAACTCAAGGAGGTTTTGCACAACCTGAAACACTTGACGGATTATGCCATTTCCTACTACCAGAACCTGCTGGATAAATTCGGCAAAGGGCGGGAGCGGAAAACCGAGATCAGAAGCTTCCAGTCTGTCACTGCCACGGAGGTAATTGCTAACAACCAAAAGCTCTATGTCAACCGGGAAGACGGCTTTATAGGCTGGGGCCTGAAGAAGGATACCTTCATTTGCGACTGTTCCGAGCTCGACGACGTGATTGTCATACGACGGGACGGAAAGGCCCTTGTGAGTCGTATTTCCGAGAAAGTTTTCATGGGTAAAGATATTTTACACGTCGGAATCTGGAAAAAAGGCGATGAGCGGATGGTCTACAACATGATCTACAGCGACGGCAAGAGCGGTAAGTCTTTTGCCAAGCGTTTTGCCATGCCGGCCATCATACGGGACAAGGAATACAACCTGGATCAGGGCAATCCGAACAGCCGTGTACAGTACCTGAGCGCGAACCCCAATGGCGAGGCTGAGGTGGTAGAAGTGAAACTTAGTCAGTCCAGCACGGCCAGGAAGAAGGTGTTCGATTTTGATTTTTCGGAACTCGAGATCAAAGGCCGTGGCGCCAGGGGAAATACCATTACCAAGTACCCTGTACGGAAGGTGGATTTCAAGGAGGCCAAAGGTACAACCCTGAGCGGGCTTGACCTCTGGTTTGATGAGGCGTCCGGCCGACTGAATAAAGACAAGCGTGGAAAGCACGTGGGTAAATTCGATGGCGATGACCAGATACTGGCCATCACCAAAGGAGGCAACTACAAGATTACAACCTACGACCTCAACAACCGGTATGAGC
>JBGAMI010000049.1:0-23990 GCA_044223085.1 Cyclobacteriaceae bacterium | reverse complement strand
GGATTCATCCTGATCGGTGTTCAGGCTGTGCCCCATGTTGACCATCTTCGATACCTTCTGGCCATCCCAGAAGCAAACATACAGGTCACGCTCTCCAAAGGTATCGTTGCGCTTCACGGAGATAACAATCACGCCGGTCTTGATAGAGACATAAGCGTCGGTGGTCTTGGCCAGGTTATAGAATTCAGGGACCGGGATTTCCGTAGGCTCTGACCAGGTGCCGTCTTCATTAACACTATAGGACAGCACAGGGTTTAGTTTCTTGTGATGAACACTTTCGCTGGCATAGATGATGGTATCACCTGATACGCTGATTTGGTTAATGGATGTACGGCCGGGTGTATTTAGCGTACCTGGCAACCGCAAAGCCTGGGACCAGCTGTCATTTTCTTCATTGTATTCTGTATAGAAAATGTCCTCAGGATCTTTTGTCCGGCCTGTATTGTCGGGAGAAAAAGCACGGCTGAAGTAAAGGCGATTGCCGCTTGGCGAAATGACAGGGCGGAATTCGGAATATACTGAGTTGATATAGCTGTTCAGCTCCAGGGCTTTTCCTTTGAACGCCAGTTGGGTGGACAAATTGATGGTGCCATCGTTTTCTTTGGCTTTGAATACAAGGTCATCGCTGCGCAAGGACTCCTGTGCCTGGGCGGTAAATCCTGCCATCACCGTGGCGACCAGCAGGAGGGTTTGATTAAGAGTTTTCATACGATTGGGGATTGTGGGTTGTGAACATCAGGTTGAGAAGGAAGGCAGCAGGGCCGCCCTCCTTCAAGCTTTTACAGCTTCAGCAGGCAAGAGGTTACTTTCTGACGTTCCTCAGCCGGCGTGATGAACAGTTCGTACATCGGTATCCGATAAAGATCAACGTTGTGTACGCTCACTTGTTTGGAGAAGAAAGCGAAGCGCTTGCAGTGGGTGATCAGGAAGAACTCATCATCCATCGGTCCATTCACTACCGGTCCCATATTTTCAGGAGTGCTCCAGTTGGTCCAGCTGTCGTCGAGGCGGTTGCTGCGATAGATGTCGTAACCACCATAGCCATGGTGTCCTTTGGAAGCGAAGTACAGGGTCTTGCCATCGGCTGCCAGGTAAGGAGAAGATTCCTCAAGACCCGTATTGATGATACTGCCCATGTTGACAGGCTCTGTGCCAGTGCCACCATTGTAGAAACTTACATATAAGTCGCGATCGCCGTTGGTATCACCGCGCTGGATGGCTGAGATGATCACACCGAATTTGAGCGATACGAAGTTGTTTTCATGTTCTGACGTGTTGTATTCATTTTTGATGTGGATCGGTTTCGGGGCTGACCATACACCATCTACATTCACGGCGTAAGACATACCATCGCGCATCTTGCCGTTGTGCAGGTATTGATTCCCCAGGAAAATCGTGTCACCGGTTATGGATACACCACTGATGAAGTTAGGACCGGCATTGTTTAGTTCTCCAGGCAGCCTTACGGCTTCTGACCACACGTCAGCATTCTTGTCAAATTCTACGTACCAAATGTCTTCGGGGTCATTCACACCGCCGGTATTGTTGGGGTGGTTGCTGCGGCTGAAATACAAGCGGGTGCCATGTGGTGCAACAGCGGGCTTCAATTCAAGATAAGGGCTGTTGATAAACGGGCTGAGGGCCGCTGCTTTCGCATTCAGGTTGAGCCCGGGTGCCAGGTGGATTTGCTCGCCTGAGTTCTTCACATGATTGAGCACATCGCGGCTGGTGGGTTGGTTCTGGGCAACGCAGGAGTAGATCCCGGTCACGAAGAACAACATCGCGATCAGTCCGGCATCGATCGCTTTTTCGGTCATTCGGTTGTTAGTTTTCATAACTGTGTTGTTTATGGTTTGTGTGTTGTGTTTCGACTTAAGGTTGTACGGTATGGAGTGTTGCACTCAATAAGAGGAGCATCGCGGCTCCGGCGTAAATCGCCATCATCACCGTGTACACGATTTTTTTGCGGATGGTATATCGGGTGTTCATATTCTTGTTTTTTAGTGGTGTTGTACCCTGGTTCTCTTGCTGTTTGATGACTCAAAGGTGGGCGCAAAAATGACGGTGGAAATCAGGGTGAAGTGGATTTGCAATAAATCAGGGTTTCCTGATGTAAATGGCTTTTTCAGGCCTGAATGAAAGCTTTTTGGCCTGTTTGTCGGTGCTATCACTAAATTCAGATAGCGGTGTAAGGCGGAACCTCAGGTGCAGAATAATGGGATACCCTGAGGGGGAGTCAGGGTTTACCCCGATAATTATTGGCATCCAAAAGGGGTTGGTCTTGCCGGTACCGTGCCAATTGAGTCGATGTGTTTCGAAGTCGGATCAGTCTAAAAAAAAGGGTTGTCTCATCTGAGACAACCCCGCTCCTCCAGGTCAGGTGATGCTAAAGTTTCATGAGGGAGGAGATAAGACTTCCTTTTGCATTCTCCGGTGTATTGTACAACTCTGATATGGGAATACGGAAGAGGTCTACATTATGAACACTGGTTTGTTTAGAGAAGAATGCAAAGCGCTTGCAGTGGGTAATCAGGAAGAATTCGTCATCCATGGTGCCGTTTACTACAGGACCCATGTTTTCCGGCGTGCTCCAGTTGGTCCAGCTCTCATCAAGGCGGGTGGTTTTGTAGATATCATAACCGCCATAGCCATGGTGTCCTTTGGACGCGAAATACAAGGTCTTGCCATCACAGGCCAGGTAAGGAGAAGATTCCTCCAGACCTGTGTTGATAATGCTGCCCATATTGATCGGCTCTGTCGCGTCACCGCCATTCCAAAAACTTACATACAGGTCGCGGCTGCCCTGGGTATCACCACGCTCAATGGCAGATATGATAACTCCCTGTTTTAGAGATACATACGAGTTACCGTGCTCACTGGTGTTATAGTAGTTTTTGATGTGTATTGGCTGCGGAGCTGACCAGGCGCCATCTACGTTGACGGCATAGGAGATACCATCGCGCATCTTGCCATGTTTCAGGTATTGGTTGCCCAGGAATATGGTATCACCGGTTACACTTACGCCGCTGATGTAGTTCGGGGCTTCGTTGTTCAATTCACCAGGCAGACGGATGGCTTCTGACCAGACGTCAGCATTGCGATCAAACTCAACATACCAGATGTCTTCGCGGTCTTGAATTCCACCGACATTGTTGGGGTGGTTGGCACGGCTGAAATAGAGCCGGGAACCATGGGGAGCAACGGCAGGTTTTAATTCAGCGTAGGGACTGTTGATAAATGAACTCAACGAAGCGGCCCGGGCATTCAGATTAAGGTTGGGCACCAGGTTGATTTGTTCACCTGAGTTCTTTACCACTGGTCCCTGGTAAGGTGCTTGCTGTGCGAAGCAGGAATAAATGCTGGTGAGAAGCATGAAAAGGCTCAACAACGCGGCCTCAATGGCTCGGTTGGTGATAGAGATGTGATATTGCGCTTTCATATGATCAGTTGTTAATGGTTGCACTTGTTATAGGGAGGTTGTAAAAATTCCAATACCCATGAACAACAGGGTGGTCATGGCTGAATAGAGCATCAACATGATTGCGTAGACGATCTTTTCTTTGATTTTGCCGCTGGTTGTCATAACTGCTTTCTTTAGAGGTGTTGTTTTTTCTTTCGCTTTGATGACCCAAAGGTGTGCGGTTGCCCATCGCTGAAAATCAGGGCATGTCGGATTTGGAAAAAATCAGTGTTTGGGCTTGTAAAGCGCCCTAAAACGGCCAAAAAGAAGGAATTGGAGATAATTTGAAGCCGACTGTGCCCGTGGGGCCAGACTTCAGGTAAGGATTGTCAGGAGGGGTTCGCTAAGGATAATTCGCAGGAAATTCAGGGAATACCCTTACAAAAATCACAAACTGTCGATGGAGATGATGTTGTGTTTGATCGCGTACTTCACCAGTTCGGTGCTGTTTCGGAGTCCCAGTTTTTCCATAATGTGGGTCTTGTGGGTCTCTACTGTTTTAATGCTGATGAACAGGGCATCGGCCACTTCCTGATTGGTTTTTCCGGTAGCTACCAGACCCAGTACTTCATATTCGCGCTTGGTGAGATCATCAGGGAGTTTCTTGTCTGAGCTCTTCAGTTTTTCATGAGAATAGAAGTCCTCGAACACCAGTTTCATGATCGCGTCATTGAAAAATCGTCCTCCGTTTTTCACGGTGCGGATCGCTCCCAACAGGGTTTCCTGATCGATATCTTTGGGGGCATAGCCATCAACACCGGACTTGATTCCGGCGGAGACATACTCTTTGGATATCTCCATGGTCACCAGTATAATTTTGATGGTGGGGTCGCTTTCTTTTATCCATCGGGTGGCTTCAATGCCTGTCATACCGGTCATCATGATATCCATCAGAATGACATCAGGACGGTTTTCATTAGCCTCATTAATAGCTTCTTCGCCGGAGCCCACGGAACCGATCACTTCGCAGTCATCCGTGTCTTTTAGCATGGCCTGAATGCCGTCGCGGATCAGTTTGTGATCATCAACCAGAAGTACTTTGATCTTATCGGTTTTCATAGGCGTACCCTTTCGGGAATAAATTTATCCATTTTTGGACGATCCTTTTCTAACCAACCGGGGTTTTCGATGAGCGAAAGGTAACCGCTGATTCCAGCCGCAATCTATGATCAAAATCAATCGAATTCAGGGCAAAAGTCACTATTAAGCAGGGTATTGCGGCTCAACTTGGTCTGGCAATGGGTCCATCTGGCTGGCGTCCGTTGTTCTTCGCCTATGACACTATCCCGGAAAATCATTCTCTTTTCCAGTCTCGTGCTGCCTGTTCTCGCCATCGCGGTCTTCAGCTTTTACCAGATTCAGCAAAGTACCTATGAGCGCGTCACTGTTAACAGCCAGGAGTTGGCCGGGTTATATGAAAACATCCTGGAGTACCGGCTCGACAACATACGCAGTGTTGGTCTGGGTTTTACTGATAACGAACATTTTCGCGGACATGTCTCCCAGCATCAGTGGGATGAGGCCATAGAACTGTTGGCGCGACTTCCTGAAGACTTCACGTTCATCGATCGTGTCTTGTTGATGGATACTGCGGGAACGCTCCGCGCCGATGTTCCAGCCCATCCCCAACGGATTGGCTACAACTACGCAAAGAATCCATGGTATAAGGGAGTTTCGAATGGATGGCAACCCTTCCTGGGCAATGTTTATCGGAGGGCGACATCTCCCCGAATTCTGGTAGTGCCATTTGCCATTCCGATCAGGAGTGAAGCGGGTGATCCCATTGGTATTATTCTGCTGCAGATCCGAATGGATAAACTAATCACCTGGAAAAATGTTGGCAATGGCCGGCTATTGGTGGTTGATCAGTCCGGTGCCATTGTCGCAGACTCCCAGATTGCCTATCCCGATTCGGTGATGAACTACTCCGGATCTGAATCAGTCCAGAAATTACGAAAAGGTGAGCGAGGTACTTTCATAGGATTTGAACCCATGGAGGGCAAGCAACTACTGAGTACATACGTACCGTTGGAAACTTACCATTGGGGAATTGTCGTACAGCATGATTCATCTGTCCTTACGGCTGCTCGCCAGGGTCTTATCGGTGTACTGATTCTCTATGGCGTTGTGCTGTTGCTGGTCATTTCTTTTGCCTGGCTGATTATCTGGGAGGTCGGAAGAACCCAAAAAATGGACCAGGCCCTTCGCCAATATTCAGGCCTGGTTGAACATGCCCACGTAATGGTTCGGGAATTTGGCGGCAATATTATTTTTTGGCCCACCGGGATGGAGAAATTATACCAGTGGACCTCAGCAGAAGTAGTGGGTAAACCAAAGACTTCCGTTCTGAAGACTCAGTTTTATCAACCCGTTAACGAAATCCAGCAAATACTTCTTGATCGGGGCGAATGGATAGGGGAGCTTAAGCATTTCCGCAAAGATGGCACCATGATTTATGTGGCCAGCCACTGGGTGCTTACCAGGAATGCCAACGGCGAGCCATCTACTGTGCTGGAGACGAACAATGATATCACCCCGCTCAAAAAGGCGGAGCGTGAGCTCGAGAAGTTAAATGCCAGCTTGGAACGCGAGGTCGAACAGCGTACCCAATCACTATATGACAACGAAAGGCGTTTCAGGGCGTTGCTGGAAAACAGCCAGGATGCCATATCCCTACATGCTTTTGACGGACAGACCTTGTATCAGTCGCCTGCGCGCTATCGGATGCTGGGGTATACGGAGTCTGAGATTACCAGCCCGTCGTTTACTCCGGTAGATTATTTTCATCCGGACGATCTTCCTTATGCCATACAGCGTGTAGAGATGGCAAAGGGAAATCCGGGAAAACCTATTCAGTGTATTTTCCGCGTGAAGCATAAGGCCAGGAATTACCTGTGGCAGGGAACTATTGTGAGCATGTTGAATGAACCTGAGCTAAACGGGGTTGTCATCAACGTGCGCGATGTAACAGCAGCTTGCAGAAGAGCAATTGGAGAAGAGCGAGCGCAGATTCCGCGCATTGATTGAGCACGCCGAAGACATTATTTCATTGAATGGAAAGGATGGCGGCCTCCTCTATGGAAGCCCTTCGCTATCAAGGTTGCTTGGGGTACCCATGGCTGAATTATTGGGCAAACCAAGCAAGTCCTTATCTGAACCAGACCTTTCCGGTGACCTGGTTGATTTGCGGGATAAAGTCTTTGGTCGTCCCGGAGTTCCCTTTTTCACAAGGTTAAAGATGCGGGACTTTGAAGGTAAGGATCATTGGTTGGAGGGCGCCATCACCAACCTTCTGGATGATCCGGATGTTGGTGCGGTTGTATCAAACCTGCGTGATGTAACCAATCGGGTAGAGGCCGAACAAAAGCTGAAAGAAAGTGAGGAGCGGTACAGGGCGGTAGTGGACAACAATGCTGATGCGATCATTATTACCAGCCTGGATGGCGCAGTCCGGTCGTTTAACCCGGCGGCTTGTCGGGTCTTCCTGTATGATGAGGAAGAAATGAAACAGTTGAACTACCGGGATTTAATTGATACGGAAGATCCGCGATGGTTGGAAGAGGAAACTGTTCTCCAGGGTAGCCGCGACTTTAGGGGAGAACTCAATTTCCGTCGGCGAGTTAACGTGTCTTTCCCTGCTGAGGCCAGTATTAACGTCATTAAGCTGACATCGGGTGAAATAATTCTGGCATCCATCATCCGGGACATCAGTGACAGAAAGCTGCTGGAGGAGCAGCAGCGTGAGTATGTTGCCATCGTCAATTCAACCGATGACGCGATATACAGTGGATCACTGGACGGCGTAATCTCAACATGGAACCACGGGGCAGAAAAACTATTTGGCTTTTCTGCGAGTGAGGTGGTCGGTCAGCGGGTGTCTATTACGGTACCTGAATACCTTCTCGATGAGGCCAGAGAATTGGGTAAACGCCTGCAGCATGGAGAATACATTAATCACTTCCAGACAGTCCGTTTACGGAAAAATGGGCAGTTGGTACCTGTTTCCCTCACACTGTCGCCCATGTTCAATACACATGGTGAGTTGGTGGGAGCAGCCGGAATTGCAAGGGACATTACGCAGCAAAAATTGGCAGAACACGCGCTGCAGAAGAGTGAGAAGCTGTACCGGAACTTGTTTGACAACCTGCTGGATGGATTTGCTTATGGCAGGGTAATTTTTGAAGAGGGGAAAGCAGTAGACGTAGAATTCATTTCTGTCAACCAGAACTTTGAAAGAATGGCAGGTGCTGCGAACCTCAATGGACGCAAAGCTTCAGAAGTCACGCCTGGTTTGCGTAACCGCGATGTGAGGGATTTCCTTAGCCAGGCCGCACTACGTGGTCAGTCGGGAAAATTTGAAACGTATATCAAATCGCGAGAGCTTTGGATTGAAGCCTCTGTCTACAGTCCGGAGCCCGGGTACTTTGTCTCGCTGGTGGCTGATGTGACCGAAAAGAAGGTGACCACCCTAAAAGTGGAAGCCTCTGAAAGTTATTACAAGGCCATGCTTGAGAATACTTCAGATGGCATCATCCTGATGGATGCACTGGGTAAGATTACTTACGAAAGTCCGAGTGTGGTTGACCTTACCGGATTCCCGACTAATGAGCGCAATGGGATGAACATTGATTCATTCGTTCACCCGGAGGACCAAGAAAAACTTTACACCGTCAAGCGTGTTTTGGCCGAGCATCATCAGATTCCCATACCTTTTTCATTGCGTTTCCTTCATCGCAAAGGCCACTATCAGTGGATGGAAGGCACCTTGAATAACCTCCTGGCGGAGCCCCATGTACATGCCATTGTAGCTAACCTTCGGGATGTTACCAGCCGGCATGATGCCGAGGAGCAAATCGCCCTGTTGCACGAACACCAACGACTTACGGCAGAAAGGCTATCTACTATTTTAAATACGCTGCCCGCCAGTATTGCCCTCATTGATGGCAAAGGTGTAATTATCGAAGTAAATCAGGAGTGGATTAATGTGGCGAGGGGCAAAGGATTCATCGGTGCCTCCCTGGGTATCGGCGACAATTACCTGGAAATCGGCCAACGTTCATTGGGTGCAACGGAAGATCCGGTAGCTGCAGTGACCGCTGGCATTAGGTCTGTTCTCGAAGGGACGAATGGCACATTTAACTTCGAGTATAGTCATAATGCAAATGACAAATCGCAAGCATGGTTCCGCATTATGGTGGCGCCCCTGCAGCAAATTCCATCGGGTGCTGTTATCATGCACCTGGACATCACCGAGCAAAAGCTGAACGAAGAGCAGATTGTGGCGGGCGAGGAGCGGTTCAACATCTTTATGGACTCAACTCCCTTTGTTGCGTGGATGATTGATGATCATGGGAAATTCACCTACGTCAATAAGGCATGGACCCGGGTATTTGGAGAGCATCCGGAAAATTGGAAAGGAGCTACCGTATATGATCTTTTCCCCCCGGATATCGCCAAGGGCATGCGCCTGTCCGACGCCCAACTGATTGAAAAGGATGGGATGATGGAGAATACGTTCACCATGCCTATAGGATCATGGCGCGCCATCAGATTTTCCTTTACGGGGGTAATGGGGCAACGCCTGGTAGGCGGGATAGCCATTGATATTACTAAAGAAGTTGAGGCACAGGCTAAACTGATTGCGAGTGAACACCGTTGGAGGGCCCTCATCGAGCATGACCACGATGGGATTACGCTTACCAACGAACAGGGTGAAGTAATCTACCAGAGTGAGGGTGTCGTCAAAATTACGGGTTTTACCATGGAAGAGCGCAAAGGTCAAAAGACGCTGGACCTGATCCATCCACAGGACCTGCCGGCAGCCCGGGAAATTTTGTTCAAAGCACGCCAATCTCCCAACGAAGTGTTCCGGTATACGTACCGGGTGCGCCATAAGGATGGTCACTATGTTTGGCTTGAAGGTGTGGTTTCTTCGCAACTGGAAAATCCAGATGTGAAAGCATTGATAAACAATTACCGGGACGTTACTGAAAGGAAGCGGGCAGAGGAAGAGATTCAGGGATTGAATGCCGAGTTGGAGCGCAGGGTGGAAGAGCGGACCCGGCAGCTGGCCGCCGTGAACAAGGAGTTGGAAGGATTTACGTACTCGGTATCCCATGACCTGCGGGCACCGCTCCGGATCATTGACGGATTCAGCCAGATGCTGGTTGAGGATTATGCTACCAAACTGGATGCCGAAGGGAGGAACAACCTGGAAATCATCATGAAGAATACCAAGAAGATGGGCCAACTCATTGATGATTTGCTCAACTTCTCTCGCTTGGGCCGTGCGGAAATGCACATGGCCGCTGTAAATATGAATGTGCTGGTAGAAGAGGTGCTGCAAGACTTACGACTCGGTGGCACAAAACTTCCAGAAATTCAAATTGAGAAGCTCCCGGGAGCGTGGGGTGACTCTAACTTGTTGAAACAAGTCTGGGTAAATCTGATATCCAATGCCATCAAGTACTCCTCCAAAAATCCAAAAGCAATCGTCGAAATCGGCAGCCGGATAGAGAATGCGAAGCCCGTTTATTTTGTCCGGGACAATGGGGTAGGGTTTGACGTGCGTTACAAGCAAAAGTTGTTTGGTGTATTCCAACGACTGCACAAGCAGGAAGATTTTCCGGGTACCGGTGTCGGTCTGGCGCTCACGCAGCGCATCGTTAATCGTCATGAAGGTATGATTTGGGCTGACTCCTGGCCTGAACTCGGTGCCATGTTCTCTTTCCAACTTGGCCTTACTAAATCAACAAATAGTTAACCCGCTTATGGAAATCGGCAGGAAAAGCAATTGGAATTACTACCTAAACATCACTGATGTAATGTTATGACAGAAAATAAAGAAATAGAGGAGCCAAATGGCCGAAATTTGTCAAAATCAAATGAGCTGGTGATGGAATCAGATATTGATATTTTACTGATTGAGGACAATCACGACGAAGCTCAGCTGGTAATCAGAACCCTCCGCAAGAACAACCTGAGTAGCCACTTGCTTCACCTGGACGATGGTGAAGAGGCCCTCAATTTTCTTTTTAGCCGCGGAAAGTACAGTGCCCGGGTTGATCGGAGAAAGCCGTTTCTGGTTTTGCTGGATCTGAAACTCCCCAAAGTAGATGGTCTCGAGATCCTTCGGCAACTGAAGGCCGATGAAAAGATGCGCCCTATTCCCGTGGTTATGCTCACGTCATCCAAGGAAGAAAAAGACATACTGACTTGTTATCATCTGGGAGCCAATAGTTATGTGGTAAAGCCAGTAAGTTTTGAAACCCTGAGCGAGGCGGTTAAAGGATTGGGAAACTATTGGCTGAATATCAATCAACGCCCGTTGGAAGTCGCAAAGAACTAAAGGAAAATAAGGCATCACTTGATGCCACCTCACCATGAGCAAGGCCCTCCGTATATTGATGCTTGAAGACACCCCGGACGATGCCTTGCTGATCCAAATGATCCTGAAACGTTCTGGAGTCGTGTTCGAATCCCAGGTGGTCGATAACCGGGAGGATTTTACCAGACAAATCACCGAATTCAATCCCGATATCATCCTGAGCGACCACCAGTTGCCTCAGTTTATTTCCAGCGAAGCCCTTGAAATCTGCAGGTCGCGATTTCCTTTCATGCCCTTTATTCTTGTCACCGGTGCCGTGTCGGAGGAGTTTGCTGCCTCGATCATCAAAGCAGGCGCTGATGACTATCTGCTGAAAGGCAACCTGACCCGGTTGTCCCTGGCCATCAACCAGGCCATTGAGAAGCAGCGAATGAGAATGTCCTATCAAAAGACAGAGGCCAACCTTCGCAATATCTTTGAGTATACGGATACTGCCTACCTGCTGGTCGACACGAATTATAGCGTTCAAACCATGAACAACCTCTTTCGGGAATGGATTCGCCGGGAGATGAAAGTCGAGGTTCACGAAGGAGAACAGGTGTTTGTTGCTTTCAGGGAGACGAACCATGCTACCATACGCCAGGTATTTGAACAGGTCCGGACCGGCAAATCCCTGGAATATGACCAGGAAATGAATCCTGGAGAAGGTCGCTGGTTCCATTTCCGGTATAGCCCGGTAAGAAACCAGGCGCAGGAAGTGGTTGGAATAGCGATGGCGGTGAATAACATCACCCAACGGAAAGAAGCCGAAAAGAAATTGCAGATGGCCAATGATCGCCTGCGATTCCATATTGGCAATGCACCCCTGGGTTTTATTGAATTTGATGGTGAGCTAAACCTGATCTCCTGGTCCAAGCAAGCGGAACGTATTTTTGGTTGGACGGAGGATGAATTCCGGCAATTGGTGAAGGACAACTATAGTAATGTCTACCCTGAAGACTTTCCCCTGGCCATTAAGGTCGCTGACGAATTGAAGTCAGGGAAGGTAGACAGCAACCAGGTAGTTTTCAGAAATGTGCACAAGGATGGACACGTCATTTGGGTGAAATGGTACAATTCGGTGCTCAAAAATAGTGAAGGCCAGGTCATCACCGTGTTGTCCCTGGTAGATGACATTACCAGCGCTCGCAATGCCCAGTTGTTGATTGCGGAAAGCAATGAGCGGTATGAACTGGTAAGCAAAGCGACCAGCGATACGATTTGGGACTGGAATGTGCGCACCGATGTAACCACCTGGAACCACGGCATGAAGAGTGTATTCGGTTATGATGTAACCGAAACAAACGATACCGCTGGCTGGTGGCAAGACAAGGTACATCCTGATGATCTCCAAACCCTTCTTGAGTCATTCGAGGAGAATTTCGGTAATCAGGCCCCCAATTTCACTTGTTCTTACCGCTATCGCTGTGCATCAGGAACCTATCGCTATGTGTATGACCGGGCAATTATCTTGTATGAAGATGGTAAACCCGTCAGGGTCATTGGTGCTATTCAGGATATCGACGATCGTACGAGGGCACAGGAAGAAGTTAAGAAAACTAAGTATTGTTGCCAGCAAGACGATCAATGCGGTGGTGATTACGAACAAATCTGATGAAATTGAATGGGTGAATGACAGTTTCACAGAACTAACCGGGTATACATTCGAGGACGTGGCTGGTAAGCCTGTTTATGAGAAACTCAATGGACCGAGAACTGATCCGGCTACTCAGAAAGTAATTCGTGATAAGTTCAGTCGTGGAGAATCATTCACTGTTGAGTTGGTAGTTTACACGAAGGCCGGAGATACTAAATGGGTAAAATTGTCATTGACTCCGGCCCTGGATAGGCAAGGCAATGTCGAACGTTATATTGGCTTGATGTCAGATATTACTGGCCAGAAAGAGTTCGAAGACCGAATCATCACCATTGCCCGTGAGCTTTCAGATCTCATTGAGAATGCCAATGCGCCGATTTATGGCACGGATATGAATGGCTATGTGAATGAATGGAACAAAGTGATGGCCCAACTTACCGGATATTCCAAAAACGACGCACTGGGGAGACGATTCCTGGAGCACTTCATCCGGGAGACGGACCGTGCTAAATTCTCCTTTATTTTCAGCAACGTACTGAAGGACCAGCCGGTAAGTAACCTCGAATTGCCGGTGGTAACCCGGGATAAGGAAGAACTGATCTTCCTCCTAAACGCAACACCGCGCAAGAATGCCAAAGATGAAGTGACCGGTATATTGATGGTGGGGCAGAATATCACCGAGTTGATTAACTACCGTAATAACCTCGAAGCCATGGTGGAGAAGCGGACTTCTGAGTTGAACCAGGCCCTTCAAAAAGAGAAGGAATTGGTAGAGATGAAGTCCAAATTTGTTTCAGTGGCTTCGCACGAATTCCGGACACCCTTGTCCACCATCAGCCTGGCAGCTGAATCGGTGCGCAACCACTTCCACCAGTTGGGTGCGGACGACATCAAGCGAAAACTACTCAAGATCGAAGACCAGGCGGCGCACATGACCAACCTGTTGGAGGATGTCCTCACGATGGGCAAATCAGATGCAGGAAAGATTAAGGTAAAACTGATCAGCCTGGATTTGCATGAGTTTGTAACGACACTCATTGATGAAGTGCGTTCTGTTGCAAAGGTACCACGCACGATAGATTTGAAGTTTACCAGTACACTGACCACGGTAAGCCTTGATGATAAGCTGTTCAGGAATGTCTTTGTGAACCTTTTGACCAATGCTATTAAGTTCTCGCCGGAGGACTCTGTTGTTTCGGTCCGTATATCGGATACGTCGGAGGGCATTGAGATTCAGGTAGAAGATCAGGGCATAGGCATTGATCAGGAAGAACTCAATACGGTATTTGAAGCTTTCCACCGAGGATCTAATGCCTCCAATATTCAGGGTACCGGCCTTGGATTGTCCATTACCAAAAAAGCGGTCGATTTGATGCGGGGGACTATTCACGTGGACAGCGTGTTAAATAAGGGCACTACCTTTACCGTTAAATTGCCCATCCGGTGAAAAAGATCCTGTTGGTTGAAGATACAGCCAACCTCGCAGAAGAAATTGTCGAGGTGCTCCAGTGGTCTGGCTATGAGGTAAAATGGGCTTCCGGTGGTGACAAGGCCCTGGAAATGCTAAAAGACTATCCGGCAGAGCTCATTGTGACAGACTTACTTATGCCCGGCATGGATGGGTATGACTTAATCCGGATGCTTCGATCCATGCAACAATACAAGAGTATACCCATCATCATATTATCTGCCAAGACATCGCCTGCTGATAAGGCGAAGGGTACAGAGGCGGGTGCCAATGGATTTGTAGGCAAGCCCTGTAAAGCCAACGAGTTGCTGTCGGCCATTGAGCCCTATTTGGGCAAGGGAACGGAATAGACTCCAAGCAGCGTTCATATCAGGGTTTCCCCTGATAAAATCAGTTCAATTTGAACCATTTGCAGTAAACCCTGACAGGGTAGCTCCTTGATTATTTGATGTTCCTGATTTTAGAAAATTCAGTTTTGAACTGAAAAGCAGCATATACAAACCCTGCACCTTTGCTATGCAATCGGGAATAATTCCATTGCACCGCACCATGGACGGAAAAATCAGAATGGAACAGTTTGTGGCGAGCTTATCGAAAGAGCTGAAGGAGCCGGTGATTGCCATCCAGGGCCTCGTCCGTATCGCTGAATATTACCCCCAGGACGATGAAATCAGGAAGTGCCTGCGCCTCATTGGAGATTGTGCACTGTCTATGGAACATATCATGCATCAGGTGAGCGAATTCATTGGTATAGAACATTACCAACCTCAGGTAACCAACCTTCGCGCTGCAGAACTAAAGCAGTTGCTCACCGTGGAGTTTGCCAAGTCCGGAAGCGCTCATCAGTTGCGCCTGCACCTGGACATCGCGTTGAATGAAGTCACCGTTGATATAAATTCCATGGTCAAGATATTCAAGTACATTCTGGGAATTGCATTATCCTATCCTTCTGATGACTTACGGATCAGGACAATTTCAGTTCAACTGCGTCAACAAGAAGGACACCTGGAAATGATGATTGGCGACAAAACAGGTGATGAGTTTGGGGCAGGTGCCTTTGACGTCTTTGCAAAAAATACCTCCGATGAAGCCGGGATGGGATTGTTCATGGCCAACAGCCTCGCCCGCCGCATTGGAGCTACTATTTCATTGATGGCCTCTTCCTCGAAGGGCACATCAATAATCGTTAAATTTCCCAATGAGTTAGTGGAAGCTTAGTCAGATAGTTATGAAAACGCACAGAAAAGCCCATGGGCACAGTGGTAGAAATGGTAAGGTTAGCGCCAGAAACATCATGGCGAATTTGCTCAAATTGGGAGCGTTCCTGATTAGTTTATTGGACATGATCAACAATTGATCTGCTCAGCATAAATAATTCACGCGCTGTCTCACCAGACGCATCATGTGAACCAGCCACTCCGGCTACACTCGCTTCACTGTATTTCACTAAAAATCAAACTTACCGTTCATACCCACATTTGTGGTAGGCTGCCCTGATTACGGAAGTCTTTTATTATCTTAAGCCCTGATGAAAATACTCCTGCTGGGCGCATTAGCCCTGATGCTACAAACGGATGTTGCCTATAAATCCAGCGACGAGTTCTCGCTGGAACTGAACTATGCTTTTAAGCAACGACCTGCTTCTGACATTTCCACCTTTGAATTTGAGGGAAACCAGGAAGAACGGGATAAGGCTAAGTATGGCGGGGGTCCGCTACCATACCTGATTGTACAAATAAAATTGCTGAAACTGGGGGACCAGGAAGTGCGCATGCGGTGCATTAATAACAAGGGCGATGTGCTGATTACCCGCAAAGCGGAATTGAATAAGATGGTTCCCATTGACATGGGCTTCACCGTTGACATGAAAGACCGCATCTCAGCGCATGAATTCACCTTATTCCTTCTCAATTCAGCCAAGGTAGAAGTGAGCCGCATCCGAATGGTGGTGGAAGAAGACGGTACCTTTTGGGTAAATGGAGAACCGAGGGGTAAGTTCTGACTTACCGCCGGATTCATGATCCGTTTCCGGAATCTTAAAATTTCCCTTTCTTTGGCCGCTCAATAAAGCTCCCTATGCTCATCCGATCCATAATTCTCATGCTTTGCTGTGCCCTTCCGGCCACAGCGCAATACCGGCAACCTGATGCTGCCTCCATCCAGCTGAAATTAAAGAAACTCAATGTGCTGACTTCGGTACTCTATGTAGCGGCACACCCTGATGACGAAAATACGCGCGCCATTACGTTTATGGCCAATGATAAACTGGCCGCAGCTGCCTACCTGTCGATGACCCGCGGTGACGGTGGCCAGAACCTGATCGGAGCAGAGATCCGCGATCAGCTTGGATTAATACGCACCCAGGAATTACTCGCAGCCAGACGGCTTGATGGCGGACAACAGTTCTTTACCCGTGCCAATGATTTTGGGTTCAGCAAGAACGCCAATGAAACATTTACGATCTGGGGCAAAGATCAGATCCTTTCCGATGTCGTGAGAATCATGCGCCAATTTCAGCCAGACATTATTCTTACCCGCTTTCCACCTGATGCGCGTGCCGGTCATGGACATCACACAGCATCAGCCGTATTGGCCCAGGAAGCATTTGACCTGACCAATAATCCAACTTATCACCCTGAGCAGGTTAAAGAATTTGGCCTTTGGCAACCCAGGCGACTATACCTCAATGCCAGTCGCTTTTTTGATCAAACCATTAGTGAATCTACACCGGGCGTGGTGGTGGTGAACATGGGCACGTACAATACACTGCTCGGTAAATCTTACTCTGAAATTGCTGCTGAAAGTCGATCCCAACATAAAAGCCAGGGCTTTGGCAGCGCTGGTCGACGTGGTGATGCACCGGAATTCTTCCTCTATGCCAAAGGAGATAAAGCGGATAAAGACCTGTTTGAAGGAATTAATACGACATGGTCGAGGGTAGAAGGTGGCATTCGCGTTCAGCCCCTGGTCGAAAAAGCCATCCGGGAATTTAGCCCGGAGCACCCTGCACGAACTATTCCGCTATTGCTGCAAATACGAACCCAGATAATGTCCCTGACGCCGTCGGTGTGGAAGGAGCGCAAACTCAAAGAAACAAACCAACTCATTCAGGATTGTGCTGGTCTGTATCTTGAGGTTGTTGCAGACCAACCCTGGCTTGCGCCGGGCGAAGGCGTTACGTGCTCATTTGAGCTGGTCAATCGTTCGGAAGCCGCTATAAAATGGCTTCGCGTTAGCTGCCCGGCGCTGGGAATAGATTCGGCGGTGAATACCCCCCTGACCAACAATCAACTTTATCCGGCGCGCACGAAGAAGAAGTTGTCTGCTGATCAACCCTTTTCGGATCCCTATTGGTTGCGTGAGGACCACACGGATGGTGTGTTCCTGATTCCAAACGATTCCTTTATCGGTAAGCCTGAAAATGATCCGGCAGTTCCACTGACTTTTTCAATGGAAGTAGATGGTACTCCCATCGAATTTTCCATTCCAATGATTTACAAATGGACCGATCCCGAGAAGGGCGAATTGATGCGTCCATTTGAGGTAGTGCCGCCGATATTCCTGAACCTGTCCCAGAAGGTCTTCGTATTTCCTGATAAATCCCCGCGAACGGTTGACCTGTTAATCAAGTCCGCTTCTGGAGTTGCGCTGGATGCCCAGGTGAGTCTGGTATTACCGGAAGGGTGGACGTCTGTTCCTGCCTCGATGCCTGTTCACCTGACCAAACGCGGCGAGGAATTGAAGGCTTCATTCCAGGTAACACCTGGCAACACCACTGGCTCCCTGATGATGCGCGCTGAGGCCATGGTCAATGGCAAGCGACACCGACATGCTTTGCAGACCATTTCGTATGATCATATTCCATTCCAGACTTTATTGCCTGAGGCGGAGGCCAAATTGGTAAGAACGGATATTCAAAAAGCAGGACAATTGGTGGGATATGTACAAGGTGCTGGTGATGAAATTCCGGATGCCCTGCGGAACATGGGCTATGAAGTCTGGGTTATGAAGGATGAAGAAGTGACACCGGCCAACCTGCGCCGCCTGGATGCGGTGGTACTGGGTATTCGCGCACTCAATACCAATGAGCGGATCCGGCACTTCATGCCTGATTTGTTGGAATATGTCAAAGCAGGGGGCACGCTCATCACACAGTACAATACCAACGGTCCGTTGAAAGCAGATAAGTTTGCCCCGTACCCCATGACCCTGACGCGCGACCGCGTGACAGAAGAAAACAGCGAGGTCAGGATATTGAAGCCCGATCACCCCGCATTGAATTATCCCAATAGGATACAGCCTGAAGACTTTGCTGGTTGGGTGCAGGAGCGGGGATTGTATTTTCCTGATAAATATGATCCAGCTTATGAAGCATTGCTGTCGATGAATGATGCAGGTGAGCCGGCCCGCGATGGAAGCCTGCTTGTAGCCCGGTATGGCAATGGTTATTATGTGTATACGGGATTGTCATTTTTCAGGGAACTTCCGGAAGGTGTGGTGGGTGCCTACAAATTGTTCGCCAACCTGACCTCGCTCGGCAAGCAATCCAAACCTCAAAATCAAAAGGTTAAGCCAAAGAAATAATGGAGACTACTGAAGAGGAGCAACCTCCCGTCTTTCGCCGCTGGAGCACCTGGTACTGGATCATATTCTTGGCCATGGTTGTTCAGGTTATTGTGTACACCTTGATTTCCTATTCCTTCCTATGAACGGACTTGATTGGTTTGTACTCTTCGGTACACTGGCCCTGATTGTGGGATACGGTGTCTACAAGACCCGTGGCACCACCAATATGCAGGGCTATTTGTTGGGCAATAAGAGCCTGCCGTGGTGGACGGTTTGTCTCTCCATCATGGCCACCCAGGCCAGCGCAATTACGTTTCTTTCTACTACGGGTCAGGCCTACGAAGACGGCATGCGATTCCTGCAGTTCTACGTGGGGTTGCCATTGGCGATGATCATCTTATCGCTGACCGCTGTACCGCTCTATCATCGCCTCAAGGTGTTTACGGCTTATGAATACCTGGAAACACGTTTTGACCTGAAGACAAGGACCATTGCAGCATTTTACTTTCTGCTGCTGCGCGGCATTTCTGTAGGCGTCACGCTTTACGCGCCAGCCCTGATCCTGTCCACCGTGCTGGGCTGGGACCTTCACCTGACGACCTTACTGATCGGTGTTCTGGTTATGGTCTATACCGTTGGCGGTGGCACTAAGGCGGTGAGTATCACTCAGAAGTACCAGATGACCATCATCATGACCGGAATGATAACCGCCGGGCTGATTGCCTATAGCCAACTGCCCGACTACGTTACGTTTGGCAATGCCTTTTCCCTGGCCGGAGAAATGGGGAAGTTGAACCTGGTAAACTTTTCATTCAACCTGTCAGATCGGTATAACATCTGGTCCGGCCTGATTGGTGGCACATTTTTGTTTCTCTCATATTTTGGTGCCGATCAGTCACAAGTGGGACGCTACCTTTCGGGCAGTTCCATTACCGAAAGCAGAATGGGTTTGATCTTTAACGGGTTGCTGAAGATTCCCATGCAATTCATTATCCTGTATATCGGTATCCTGATTTTTGTATTCTATCAATTCCATCAGGCTCCGCTGATTCACAATGTGTCATTGAAGGAACGCGCCATGCAAACCGAAGCAGCCGCGCAATTGAATAGCCTGGAGTCGACCTATGGAGAGGTGTTTACCGAACGCAAGGCTCATGCCGAAGGACTCGTGCGCGGGATACAAGCGGATGACAAGGCGCTAATTGATGCTTCTCGCGAACGACTCAGGGAACTTGGAACACAGGAGACCGAATTACGGACATCGGCCAAAGAGATCATCAAAGCCAATGTACCTGGTGCCAATACCCAGGACAAGGATTACGTATTCATCAATTTTGTAATGACGTATCTGCCACACGGTTTGATCGGACTCCTGTTGGCGGTTGTCTTTTCCGCAGCCATGTCATCGATGGCGTCTGAGCTGAATTCGCTAGCTTCTACATCCACAGTGGATATTTATAAGCGGTCGTTGATGCCTGGAAAGGATGATAATCACTACGTGAAAACCTCGCGCTGGCTCACGATAGGGTGGGCTGCCTTTGCCATTGGATTTGCCTCGCTCGTGAACCTGGCGGAGAACCTGATTCAATACGTAAACATTGTTGGCTCTCTCTTCTATGGAACGATACTGGGTATCTTCCTGAGTGCGTTCTACATCAAGTACCTTAAGGGCACAGCGGTATTCATTGCGGCCGTTGCCGGTGAAATGGTGATATTGGGATTGTATTTCTTTACGGACGTGGCCTTCCTGCTCTACAACATCATCGGATGTGTGGCGGTAGTGGTGTTTGCTTTTGTCGTACAATACCTCCAAAACAAACGTCGCCCGACAAACTAGCCTGCCGGGCGACGTAAGAAAGAGAGCCTGATAATTACTTCAGGCCTTTCATGAGGTCATCGTTCATGCGAACATAGTCGGCATTCTTGGCCTTCTCTGCAGTAGCCTTGCTGGCCATTGCTGATTCCATTGCGCCCTTCTTGTCACCCAGTGCTTTCTGGATTTTGGCCTTAACATGCATCATCCAGAATGCTTCAGGACGAGCGGCTGCTGCGGTGGTGATCCACTCGAGTGCCGGCTTCAGGTCTTTGCCGGTTTCCAGGTAGTACTGAGCAGCGGCATAGAGGTTGTTGGGGTTCAGTTTCGTGCTGGCTTCAATAGATTTCAGGACACGGCTTTCGAAGTCAACGCCAACGGTAAATTTCACTGAAGTATTTTCCCAGGCAATTTGAACTTTGGCTGATTTGCTGTCGGCAGCGATGTCGCCAATGTTGATGGTGAGGGTTTCTACTTTGGAAGAAAGTTGCTCAGACTTCACTTTGAAGTTGGCTGCTTCTTTCTCTTTGTTGTAGTCACCGGTATTTCCACCCAGGCTGATGTCTTTGTAGAGGGAGATGGTCCACTCTGTGGCACCAGGCCATGAGAAGATCAGGTATTCTCCTTTGGGAACCGCAATGCCTTCTACCGTTACGTCATCAGAGAACGTGATTTTGGTACCTGCATTGGCACCGGTTCTCCAGATGGTTCCGTTAGGGCAGATCACGTCTTTGTCACCGAAAATCTTTCTTCCTTTAACGCTGGGGCGGGAGTAGTCAATGCGGATATCGGTTAATCCCACAACCGTGGTAACAGAAGCAGCCGGGCTGGCCGCAGGTGTTGTAACTTGCGCCTGTGCGGCGAAAGCGAACGCGAAGAAAAGGATGGCTAATACGTTTTTCATTTTTACAATTGGGTTAGTTGTTAGTATTGAGGGGTCAAAAATAGAATACTTTCGGGTTAGCAAAAACCTATAAAGTCTGTAGAGTTAGATATGCAATTGAAGTCGTCATTTTACCTGAATCAGGACGTCACGGCGGTTGCGCGGGAGCTACTGGGCAAAGTGATGGTAACGAAGACGCCCGGGGGGAGGACGGCAGGAATAATCGTGGAGACCGAGGCATATTCTTATCGTGAACGTGGATGCCATGCCTATCAAAACCGAATGACAGACCGAAACAGGATCATGTTTGCACCCGGCGGAGTCAGTTATGTGTACCTGATTTATGGAATACACCACATGTTCAACGTCGTTACCAACGTGGAAGGATTGGCTGAAGCAGTTTTGATTCGTGCGCTGGAACCCATCGAGGGCATTGAGTTGATGCAATCGCGGATGGGTGCGAGCACCCCCAGGCGAATTACCTCGGGACCAGGCAAACTGGCGAAAGCGTTGGGCATTGACCGGGAATGGAATGGCAAGAGCCTGCAGTCGAACGATCTTTGGATTGAAGACGCGGGAATGGGTGATGTACCGGTCACCAAATCACGGCGCATCGGGATTGATTATGCCGGCCGCGATGCAAGCAAACTGTGGCGTTTCTCCATAAAAGGAAATACCTGGGTAAGCCAGTAGGTATTATTTTTGCGTTATATACCCCATGATCCATCCCCGAAATTTTCAGATCCTGCCCTTGGCCTTTCTCATCGTGTTGCTGTGTAGCGTTTGCCTGCACGCCCAAATGAGCCAGGGATCATTTGCCTACGTGAATTCTGCAAAAGACGAGCAAGCCCCCTTCATTGCTCCGGATGGCAAAGTGATGTATTGGACGGTGGCCCATCACCCCAAAAATATAGGGGGCGAAAAAGATCCAGGTGATATCTGGATGTCAATCTGGACGGGCTCCTCCTGGTCACAGCCTCAACACGGAGGTGCTTTAATAAACAACAGTGCTTACAACGCCGTATGTGGAATTTCCCATGATGGGAACAGATTGTTTCTCCTGGGGCACTATGCGCCTGATCAGCAGCCGGTAAGTTCGCAGGGGATTTCCGTGTCACTAAAGGAAACAACAGGATGGTCACCACCTCAATCGATCAACATTCCCTATTTCATGGATCGCGGCAAGGAGACACACGGATATCTTTCGACAACACTGGGTGTGTTTGTTTTCTCGGCAGAGTCTTATGTCACGGTGGGTGCCGAGGATATATACATTTCGAAGCTCGTCAATGGTCAATGGTCGGAGCCCATCAACCTGGGTACCACCATCAATACGACGCGACAGGAATTGAGTCCAAGCCTGAGTGCGGATGGTATGTTTTTGTATTTCGCATCGAATGGCCGCAAGAACTATGGTGCCACTGATATCTACTATGCGCAACGACTGGATGATTCCTGGACGAATTGGTCACAACCCGTTAACATGGGTGCTAACGTGAACAGCGAAGGCCGCGAATTATTCTACAGGACGTATCCTGAATCGGGATTTGCATTGTTCACCAGTACCCACAACAGTGATGGATACGCCGACGTACAGTACTATAAGCCACCCAAAGACCTTCCGGATTCACTGACGCAGGCGCCAGCAACCGGCGCCAAGATTGTAGAGATCGTTAGGGAAAAGGCCATCACCGAGGATGAGAAGCAATTTCGGGTGTTTGGTCAGGTGACTGATAGCAAAACAGGCAAACCGATGCAGGCAAAGCTTTCGTTTCATGCCGATAAATACTATGAAGTACAGGCTGGAGTTGACGGGCGCTATTCCTTGCTGATTCCGTCTGTGAGTGAATATGCCATTAGCGTGGAAGCAGAAGGCTATGTGGGTAATTTTGAAAAGCTCGATGTGCGGACCTATGAAATGAAGGCACTCGAAATGAATTATAAACTTCAGCCGATCGAAATCGGTGCCACCGTCAATTTAAAGAGCGTACTCTTTCAGCAAAGTACGCCCAACCTGTTACCAGAATCAAATGATGAACTTGACCAGGTAGTTGCCTTTCTCAAGACCAATCCACGGGTAGAGATCCAGTTGGGCGGACATACCGATGGGAGGGGACATCCGGAACACAACCTGCGGCTTTCGCAGAAGCGGGTAGATCGGGTGAAGGCATATCTGGTTTCCAAAGGCATCAGTCCAAAGCGCATTACGGGCAAGGGCTTTGGTGGTGCCAAGCCCATCGCAGGTAATGACAATGAAGAAACCCGCCGGTTAAACCGACGGGTTGAGTTTACAATCGTTAAGGATTAGGAAGGCCTAGTATCCGCGTGCTGCATCATCGCCGCGGTGGTCTGCGCCACCTTCCAGCTTGCCATTCTTCATCACCAGGATCGCGTCAACCTTGCCATACGTGGTGCGGGCCTTGATGGTGTGCCCTTTCTGCACCAGGGCGAGGCTGTCGGCTTTTCCAATGGCATTGGGTTCTTCCATAATCAGGTCTGGTCTCCACTGACTGTGAAAGCGAGGCGCATTCACGGCTTCTTCCATGGTCATGCCATGCTCCAGTACATTAAGCACGGTTTGAAATACAGAAGTGATGATGGTGGAACCACCAGGAGACCCCAGCACCATAAATAGCTTGCCATCCTTTTCCAGAATCGTTGGCGACATGGCACTCAACATGCGTTTGTGAGGTTGAATAGCATTCGCCTTTCCACCGATCACACCAAATACGTTGGGCTCTCCAGGCTTGGAGCTGAAGTCATCCATTTCATTGTTCAGCAGAAAGCCTGAACCGGCTACGATTACCCGTGATCCAAAAGAGAGATTAAGCGTTGTG
>JBGAMI010000048.1:0-24656 GCA_044223085.1 Cyclobacteriaceae bacterium | reverse complement strand
AGGCCTTTTTGTTAATGTTTAATCAAGATTGGGAATATCTAACTGATTATTAGCCTTTTACAGCGAATGCTACCTTCGTATTCTCCCATTGAATAACTACTTTTTCGCCTTCGATGCTGATCTGCAGTGTCTCAACTAAATTGGCTGTCTTGGAGGGCTTCACTGTCACGCGCAGAACATCTTCGTCCTGTTTATAGGAGAAGGCACCCCACTTGATCGTCTTGTTAAAAATAATCGTCCATTCATTTTCCCCTGGAATAGTGAAGAGCGCATACTTACCGGCGGCCAGGTCTTTGCCTTCGATCTTGACGGGTGCGCTAAACTCAATGGACGTGGATGCATTTGCACCCGTGCGCCATACTTTCCCAAAAGGCTCCAGTTCACCAAATATTTTCCGACCCCGTACGGACGGCGCGGAATAATTGATGGTGATATTGGCGGCTCCGATTTTGCCTTCTGCTTTCGCGGCAGGACTTTGTGGTTTCTTGTCCTGGCCATTGGCCACAACAACCATGCATACGAGAATCATTGCGAGTAAACTTTTCATAGAAATTGGATTTGGTTTGAAATTGATTGCATAACAAAAATGCCCCATCACGTAAGGAGGGGCATTTCAGGAATTTTAATTGAATGAACTACCTGTAACTTTATATTAAACGTAGACCGTCTAAAGTTGGTTTACTGAAGGTAGAGAAATGTTAACCTTTTGAAAAGGGCTACCGCCCAAAGGGATTCAGGGCCGAAAGGGCTCTTTTTCCGCCTCCCATTTTATTCATCGTTTTCATCATTTTGCGCATGCCTTCAAATTGCTTCAGCAGCTGGTTGACCTGCGTAATGTCCGTGCCACTGCCTTTGGCAATCCGGTTTTTTCGGCTGCCATTAATTATTTCGGGGTTCTCCCGCTCTTCATGGGTCATGGAGCGAATGATGGCTTCTATCGGTTTAAATGAATTGTCGTCAATGTCTACATCCTTGAGTGCTTTGCCCATGCCGGGCACCATGCCAAGCAGATCTTTCATACTTCCCATCTTCTTGATCTGCTCCAGTTGGGTTAGAAAGTCATTGAAATCAAATTGATTTTTTCTGATCTTCTTTTGCAGCCTGGCTGCCTCTTCCTGATCAAAATTTTCCTGCGCTTTTTCAACAAGACTGACCACATCACCCATGCCGAGAATGCGGCCCGCCATACGATCCGGGTAGAATCGATCCAGTGCCTCCATCTTCTCTCCGGAGCTGACGAACTTAATAGGCTTTTCTACCACCCGGCGGATGGATAACGCAGCACCGCCGCGTGTATCGCCATCCATTTTCGTCAGAACTACACCATCAAAATCAAGGCGGTCATTGAAAGCCTTAGCAGTATTCACTGCATCTTGTCCGGTCATGGCATCGACCACAAAGAGTGTCTCTGAGGGGGACAGAGCAGCCTTAAGACGGGCGATTTCATCCATCATCTCCTCGTCGATGGCCAAACGGCCAGCAGTATCCACAATAACAACCCGAGCGTTGCTGCTTTTGGCTTGTTTCAGCGCCGCTTTGGCAATAGCCACAGCATCCTTATTGTCGGGCTCGAGGTATACTTCTACACCGATTTGCTCTCCCAGGACCCGGAGCTGTTCCATGGCTGCCGGGCGGTAGATGTCGCATGCCGCCAGCAGGACCTGCCTGCCCTGACGCTTAAGGTAGTTGGCCAGTTTTCCTGAAAAAGTGGTCTTACCAGATCCTTGTAGACCTGCAATCAGGATAACGGCCGGATTCCCTTCCAGGCTGATATCCTTACTGTCGCCACCCATCAGGAGGGTAAGTTCATCGTTTGTTATTTTGGTCAGTAATTGACCCGGCGATATGGCAGTCAGTACATTCTGCCCAAGCGCCTTTTGCTTGATCTCATCCGTTACCTCTTTGGCAACCTTATAATTGACATCGGCATCAATGAGGGCCTTCCGGATTTCCTTAACGGTGTTGGCAACGTTAATTTCCGTGATCCGGCCTTGACCTTTCAGATTCTGAAATGCCTTTTCGAGCTTTAAACTAAGATTATCAAACATGGGCGCCTTTTGGTAATTCCGGGCAAAGTTAACCGGGTAGGGTAGCCCCTGCAAGCCAGGGCAGCACCTGTTGATTTGTGATATTGCCAAGCACATTCCGAGCATCTGCTATAGCCGCTTCCGCTGAAATACCCGTACTAACCAGGGAGAAAGTTTGTGATAGCCCAAGGCGTGCCATTTCATCCCCGCTAAGGGAGTTTTGCCCGACCACAGCGATACAAATCTTACCGGCAGTTTTGCACTTCCGTGAAATGCCCGCCACAACTTTTCCTGCTAAAGTCTGCGTGTCCAGGTGTCCTTCTCCGGTGATGACCACATCTGCTTTTTGGATGGCATGATCGAGGCCGGCAAGTCTGGCGGTATACTCAAACCCGGGCTCAACAACGGCATTTAGAAACGCACTTGCCCCAGCGCCCAGGCCGCCTGCCGCACCGGCTCCGGGGAAATTAAATCGTTTTCCCAGCGCCATAGCCACCACCTTTTCAACCTGCCGGAGACCATTATCAAGTTGATTGATAGCCTGCTCGTCAGCACCCTTTTGAGGTCCGAAAATCCAGGCTGCCCCCTGCTTTCCATAAAGTGGATTGTCAACATCGGTTAATACAACAAATTTTGTCCTGGAAATTCCCGGATGGACTTCATGTGTATTGATCCGATGCAACCGGACCAGGTTTTCACCGGTGGGGTGCAGGGATGCGCCAGAGACATCTTCAAATTGGAAGCCAAGCGCGGCACCCATACCCAGGCCGGCGTCATTGGTGGCGCTACCACCGATGGCGAGTACAATTTCATCCACACCTTGATCGAGTGCATGACGGATCAATTGACCGGTTCCATAACTCGAGGTGTACAACGGATTTCTTTCGCTGGCAAGCAGAAGCTGGAGGCCAGAGGCCCGGGCCATCTCAACGATGGCGGTCTTGCCATCGGCTGTGATTCCATAAGTCGCCTGAATGGGCCTTAACAACGGGTCCAGGACTTGTGCCTGAATCATATGACCGTGGGAAAGATGAACCAGGATATCAAGGGTACCATCTCCGCCATCGGCCATTGGTAATTGAGTGGTATGGAATTTTGTACCTAAGCCTTTGGCAATACCTGACGCTACCTCTTGTGCGGTGAGAGAACCCTTGAACTTATCGGGTGCGATGAGGATATTCATACAAGCATGAACAACAGGAGTGTCATGATCAATGCAACAACTCCCTGAATCAAGGTCATGGGAGTATAATAGCCAAGGGTTTGTTTGGTAGAGATACGCCCGAACTGACTGACCACCCAGAAGTAAGAGTCATTGGCATGCGAAACCACTAACGATCCGCCGGCTATCGCCGTGACCAGTAATGCCATTTGTGCTCCTGATGTAATACCAGCCGAAGAAGCCAAAGGTGCCAACACCGCACTCACCATGATCATTGAGGTGGTACTGGATCCCTGCGCCGTCTTGAGCAAGGCGGCCAATAGCCATGCCATCATCAGGAAAACGAGTCCATGTACAGGTGTGGCGTTGGCTTGTTGGGTCAGCAGTGTTGCCAGGTCACTGTTTCTGATTACCATCCCGAAAGAACCACCAGCACCGGTGATAAGGATAATAACCCCGGCATCCTTAAGGGCTTCTGTAACCCATGTGGTCCAGTCTGGATTTTTTGATGGTTCCACCAGCAGCAAGGAAAGGATAACACCAATCCCTAAAGCAATCATGGGATTTCCTAAAATGGCAAGCCATTTTAAGCCTGGCGATAGGTGGACCATGGGTGCCATTGAGCCGGCAGCAATAAGCAAGACAGGTATAAGTAGTGGAAGCCAACACAAAATGGTGTGGGGGTTTTTAATATGGGATGAATTCAGTTCTGACGAAAAAACGGGCGTAACGAGACTTCCTCTGTGCTTGGCAAAAATATAGGCCACCAGAGCCACTGGTATTGAAACAACCAATCCGAGCAACATGACCAGTCCCAATTGTGAACCCATACCCAAATTGGTTGCGGCGGCCAATGGGCCCGGTGTTGGTGGTACAAGCACATGGGTGGTGATAAGCCCTGATGCAAGTGACAGGGTCATGGACCCTGCGGATGCGCCAGTCTGGCTCGCGATGGATGGAATGAGTCGGGAGAGGATAATGAATCCTGAATCGCAGAATACCGGAATACCCACCAGAACACCAATGGCCGACATGGCCAACACAGGCTTACCAGGCCCCACTAACTTCACCATGCCATGACTAATGGTATTTATGGCATGTGTTTTTTCTAAAATACTTCCCAACACTGATCCGAAGGCGACGAGAATACCAATTTGCTGAAGCAAGCCTCCAAACCCGGATTGGATAGAACTGATCAGCGAATCCCACGGCACACCAGCCACAATACCGAAGAGCAGGGATGCGGCAAGCAGGGAAAAGAAGGGATTAAGTTTAGTGAACCTCGGCCAGGCAATGGTGCAACCAATGGCGATGACGAGAGCCAGTACCAGGCGGATGGGTTCCATGCTCAATCGTTTCTAATGGGAAAGTAGCGATAGCTCTCGCCGGCCTTGAATGTAGTTTTGTCTTTGGGAAGCTCGAGGAATCCATCCACTTCGTGGAGATTGACAAAGTTCCCCGAGCCACCGCCGGGACGAGGGGTTGCCAAACGTTTTCCCGACTCTACTTTGGTTTTTACTTCAAGGAAGCAGGTAAGGTCGGCGGAGAACGAATAGTCCTGATCCAGTGTGGCGGATACGGCTGCCGGACTAATGCCCAACCCTTGCCATAGCCAAGGCAGGATATATCGATAGAAGCAAAGTAATGTTGAAACCGGATTTCCCGGAAGAGCAAAGACGATGGCTTTTTTACTCACCCCAAACCAAAATGGTTTGCCCGGCTTTTGACTCACTTCATGGAATATCTTTTCCACGCCTACTTGCTCGAGTGAGGCAGGCACCAGATCAAACTTACCTTTTGAAACGCCGCCAGTGAGTATCACCACCGGATACTCGTTAATGATCCTGGCGAGATCGCGCTCCAACAGATTGCGGTCATCGGCGATATGAAATAAGGAGGAGGTGCCGCCGAGTTGTGCAATTGCCGCTTTGATCGTATAAGAATTTGATCTTCTGATCTGATGGGGGAGTGGTGAATCGGGAATATCTACCAATTCATTGCCGGTGGAGACGATTGCAATCCGCGGTAAGTCGAATACCACGGCGTCACGCCTGCCGACTGAGGCCAGCAGGGTGATTTCGGGAACAGCGAGCCTGCTTCCCGCGTTGAGGATGGTATCATTCCGTTTCGCATCATGCGCCCGTTGATGAATGGATTGTCCCCTGGTAATATTTTCGATCTTCATGCGGGCAATCTTATTAACGATAGAAACATCTTCGTAACGGATTACCGTGTCGCACCCGATCGGCAGCATGGCCCCGGTCATCACTTCAATACAATTGTGGGGGTCTTTGAGTGTTGTGCGGGGTTGTCCGGCCTGCTGCAGGGCTTCAACACGGAAATCCCGCCAGCCCTCTTCAAACGAATCAAATGCAATGGCGATTCCATCCATGGCCACCCGGTCAAAGGGAGGCATGTCGCGATCTGTTTTGATACTTTCGGCCAAAACACGGCCGGGGGCCTCGTCCAGGGGTACTGTAATCTTTTCCGGGCGAATTCGATATTTGCCAATGAGTGCTTCTGCTTCCGAAACCGTTACCATGAAAACAGTATTTTTGATTCAAGATAAAGAGAAATGCCTGACCTGCATTTCCGGCCAAGGCTTATGAAAAAGAAACTCAGTCATATCGACGAAAAGGGAAATCCGATGATGGTGGATGTTTCGGCCAAGGCGTCTACCAGACGAGTAGCCAAAGCGAGGGCGATCATGAATTTGGGCCCTGCCGTGATGGCAGCTGTTCGCGATGAGGAACTGATCACCAAGAAAGGCCCGGTGTTTCAGACGGCCAGACTTGCAGGGGTGATGGGTGCCAAACGTACCGCCGACCTGATTCCGTTGACTCATCCCATTGGGTTAGAAGATTGTCAGGTGACAATCCGGGCCGTTGGGGACCGGGTATACATTGAATCCGCAGTGGTGACAACGGGAAAAACGGGTGTTGAAATGGAGGCCTTAACCGCAGTGTCGGTGGCGGCACTAACCATTTATGATATGTGTAAGGCCCTTTCACAGGAGATGGTGGTTGAGGAGGTGAGGCTGCTGGAGAAGACCGGTGGCAAGAAAGACTACCGATTATCCCGAAAAGGCTAATTGTGGCCTGGAATATTACATTACTTCGGATAAGCCGATTTCTTGACTCTGTTTTTTCAAAACATCCACACGGTGAGCAAGTTGGAAGGCTGACGCTAAACGCCTTCCTTAATTTCACGCCTCGCAAAATCCGGGTATATCCATAAAAACATTACAGCTTAACGGAGGTCCATCCGATTTCTAAACTTTTTTTGGTGCTCGTGGTTATCTTGAATGTAAATAGTTGGCGCTATGAAATCATTCAGAATAACGGAGTTGACCATCAACCCATTTTACCGGGATGTTGTCTTGGTTTTACTGGCAGGTATTTTTGTTTCGGCGGCGTTGGTCACGCTTGGGTATGCCATTCTTTTGGCACAAGCCTAGGCTACTAATGCCCGGGTCGGGCTCCGACCCATTCTTCACCACCTTCAAATACTTCCTTTTTGAAGATGGGTACTTTTTCCTTCAGGGTGTCGATAATAAACTGACAAGCTTCGAAAGATTCTTTACGGTGTTTGGTAGACACGGCCACGGCCACGGCTACTTCACCTGGTTTAAGTGTGCCTGTCCGGTGACTTACGGCCCACCCCAGTAATTGCCAGCGATGGCCGGCTTCTTCGATAATCTTCCTGGTTTCACTCACGGCCATTCCCTCGTAGGCTTCATACTCCAGCCACAAGACTCTTTTGTTCTGGGCGGAGTTTCGTACGGTACCGATAAAAACATTCACGGCACCCCCATCCAGGCTTGATGCTGCTTCAATCACTTCCTGGACGTCAATCGGTTGTTTAGTTATCTTGATCATGGCTGTTGTGCTTTAGCTTGACTTGTCAAAACACGAATGGAATGTAGACAGGCAGTCCCTAATTAACAACCCCGGATTTCTGTTTCATCGATAGGGATTGTACCTTTCTATATGCATAAATCCGCCACCGGATGTTGAATCCCGAAGACATGCGTCGCTACAGCAGGCAACTTTTACTTCCTGATTTTGGTACATCAGGGCAGGAAAAGTTACGGGCGGCTGCCGTGCTTGTAATTGGTGCAGGTGGATTGGGCTCACCGGTGCTCCAGTATCTCGCAGCAGCGGGAGTAGGACGGTTAGGGGTTGTGGACCATGACGTGGTCGAAGCATCAAACTTGCAGCGCCAGGTGCTTTTTACTACCCCTGAAATTGGCGAGTCTAAGGCTATTGTTGCTGCCAGGCGATTACGCCTGATGAATCCACTGGTGGATGTGCATGAATTTCCGATTCGGTTGACTTCACACAATGCATTGGAGTTGTTCGCACAGTTTGATATGGTTGTTGATGGATCTGATAACCTGCCCACCCGGTACCTGGTGAATGATGCATGCGTACTCACCGGCAAGCCATTGATATATGGAGCCGTGTTTCAATTTGAAGGACAAGTTTCAGTATTTAACCATCTGCTATCCGACGGTAGTCGAGGCCCCAACTACCGCGATCTTTTTCCGGACCCACCACCTCCGGAAATGGTGCCTTCCTGCAGTGAAGGCGGTGTGATGGGCGCACTGACAGGTGTGATAGGTTCCATGCAAGCTAATGAGGCGATCAAGATCATTTCCGGTGTTGGCGAAAGTTTGTCGGGCCGCCTGATGATATTTGATGCGGCTGCATTCGTACCCCGTATGCTCAACATCAGAAAGCGAGCTGACAATCCATTGACCGGCATAAGACCCACGCAGACCAGCCTGATTGATTATGAATCTTTTTGTCATATGACACTACCCGGAACAGATGAGATTACACCCACTGAGGTGAAGCAATGGATCGAAAATGGGATACCGTTTCAATGGATTGACGTGCGAGAATCCTATGAATTTGAAGCTGGGCATCTGGCAACACAACATATACCTTTGTCTGAACTACCGACCCATGTTGACGAACTACTGCGTACAATGCCGGTGGTTATTCACTGCAAAAGTGGATCACGGGGAGCCCAGGCATGTAAGTACTTGCGCAAAGCGGGGTTTAATAATGTCCGGAATATGCAGGGTGGCATGCTCCGGTGGCAACAGGAAATTGATCCAGAGGTTATCGTCTATTGAATGTGGCTGAATACCACCGTTTGTACCGGTGCCAGGTGATGACTCACGGTTTGCCAATTTGCACCGCGATCAGTTGAAGCATAGAGATTTCCGTTGTTAGTGCCAAACGCCATGCAATCTCCCATTTTGGAAAATCCATGCCGAAGGACCAGATCAAAATTTGGAGTCGGCGGCAACCCCAGGTTAAGCACAGTCCAGTGCTTGCCGGCATCGGTAGTATGACAAACCTGCAGACGCAGCGCTACTGGGATTCTTCGTTCATCGCTTTGCGCCGGAATTACCCAGGCCTCGTTCGGATTTGAGTGGCTGATGGCCAGTGAAAATCCGTAGTGCGGGAAGCTGTGTGTTCCACTCACTAAACTCCACTCTTTACCTGCATCGGTGGTACGGAATATGCCACAATGGTTTTGCTGCCAGATCACGGATGGATTTTGTTTGCAGATCAGCATCCGATGGGGATCGTGACCTACTTCCGGATGCGGTTTTGGGAGATAAGCTGCTATCAGTCCCTTGTTGCAGGGATGCCAGTTCTTTCCGCCATC
Organism: Cyclobacteriaceae bacterium; assembly: GCA_044223085.1. Classification (GTDB taxonomy): domain Bacteria; phylum Bacteroidota; class Bacteroidia; order Cytophagales; family Cyclobacteriaceae; genus ELB16-189. The sequence continues at coordinate 15,782 of JBGAMI010000048.1, read as the reverse complement.
CAAAGTCTCAAAGACGCCGGCACAACTTACGGCGATATACACATGGTTGTCATTGAGCGGATCGACTTCAATGGAGTGGATAAAAGGAAAGTCCTTTCCGGCACCGAACCATTGATTGGGATCCATGCGGCTCGGATGACTCCACAACGATTCTACCAGTTCAAATGAATTGCCGTTGTTCTCACTTAGAAACAAACCTCCTGGTTCCGTTCCCAGCCATAGTCGATCCCTGTGATGTTGGCCGCCACCTTGCATTACCCAGATTTTCTTCAGCGATGCCGTCGTGCCAGGCTGAAAAAGCCTGCCACCAAACTGTGGCACCTCGACATCCTCCCATGTTTTTCCCTGATCGGCAGATCGGTGAAGTTTTTCACCCCAGTGCCGGTGCGACAAGCTTACCCACCAGGTGCTTGTGCGATGGTCATCAAATACCATGGATACCGGCAGGCCTTCAAAGTGGACGCTGGGCGTGCCCCACCCTCCAGAACCAGGTTGAAATACGACCAAGCCTTTGCTGGTGCCAACAAGCAGATGCGGCTTCATCCTCCGGAAAGCGCTTGAAAGATCACGACTTCATCTTGAGCACCCAGTTCATCCTGCAGTCCACTCCGATCGGTGATGAGTTCGCCCCGCACAAAAATGTTGATGTGTTTGCGTAGTCCGCCGGTTTCTTCAATCAGGTAGGACTGAATTCCTGGATAGCGAAGGTTCACCTGGAACAGTATATCTTTTACGGTGTTGCCAGATACCTCCTGATCCACCAGGTCTGGAAAGAATCGTTTTAATGCGGCGGTGAATCGAATAGTGGGCATGTATTCCTTGGCGGGAAGTGGTTAACGGTTAACTTTGACAAGTATTCCAGGGTTCTAAATTAGCAAGTTTTTTTGCAGGCCGCATGAGGGAAATTTATGACATCGCTGACGAATGGCTAAGTGCAGGGCGCACATTTGCCATTGCGCGGGTGATAGCTACCTGGGGCTCTTCGCCGAGACCGGCTGGCTCCATGATGTTGGTGGGTAATGTCGGTACCCTGGCAGGTTCTGTAAGCGGAGGCTGCGTCGAGGGTGCTGTGGTTAAGGCAGCCAAGGAAGTGATGGCTGACGGAAAAGCCCGCCGATTAACGTTTGGGGTGGCGGATGAAACCGCCTGGTCCTTTGGACTCACTTGCGGCGGGAGTGTATCGGTGTGGGTTGAGCGTGCACCTGCTGGTGATGAAAGAGTTGCCCAATGGAATAAACTCTTGAAGGCCATTCGCCAAAATCAATTCTGTTTGGATTACAAAATTGGATGAAGCATCGGTCTCCTCTATTTGGCTGGGAGAATCAACACCCGATGAATCTGATCTTCCATCACCAGTACTTTCACGGATGAGGCAATTAACCCAGGCAACTCGACCTGGTGCGGAGGTTAGCGAAGATGGAAACTGGCTCTTGCAGGTATTTCCCCAGCGGAGTCAATTGCTGATCATCGGCGCTTCACACCTGACAGCCGATTTGGTGCAGCTCGCATCAAGGTTTGATTTTGAGACTATTGTAATAGATCCACGGGGTGCTTTTGCTGAACATACTCAGTTTCCAGTGCCACCGGATCAAATCCACACTGCATACCCATCTGAGGTACTTGACCAATTTGCTTTGGACCGATCCTGTTTTGCGGTGGTGCTGTCACATGATCCCAAGATTGATGATAATGCGTTGCAGATTCTGTTGCGTAAGAACCTGGCGTATGTGGGTGCCCTGGGGAGCAAGGCAACGCATGAAAAGCGCAAATCGAGACTACAGCAGGCGGGATTCAGTGATGTGGATATTGAAAAAATTGAGTCACCGATTGGTGTGAACATTGGGGCAGTAGGGGCGCGGGAGATTGCGCTGAGTATTATAGGCTCCTTGATCAGGGCCAGGAACAGTAAGTAGTTTGTCATCCACCGCTCACGGGCGGGATCACCACAACTTCATCGCCTTCGCGCAAGGCATAATTTTCTTCCTGATAGTCTTCACCCACAGCAAAAGACAATGAGCGCAGGCTCGCAAGATCGGGAAACTGATGGACGAGCATCTGCTTGAGTTGGGCTATGTTTGACCCTGGTTCGAGTTCAAGTACCCGGGTACGGGATTTCATGATTTCCCGGGCAATGCCGAAAGCAACTATGCTGATTTTCATTTTGATGTATGGGCTTTGTAATAGGTATCAAGTGCTAACCACGGCAAGGCGGCGCAGTCAAACCGTTCTGGAAACTTCCTGATCCCGGAAAATGCATGTAGTTCGTCTGGGACAGTAACCTCTTCACCCCGCAAATACCGGATAAAGAGCGTGCCGATGACGCGTGCTTCGGTTATACTTTTCCCCTCAATCAAACCAAGCATCATAGAAGCAGATGCCTTGGAGATGGCACATCCCATTCCCTGAAACGTGAGTTGATGGAGTGGATTTCCTTCTTTGGAGATATAGATTGTAAACTTATCGCCGCAAACGGGATTATAGGCTTGAATGGATTCGGATGGAAAGGTCGGAAGGACAAAGCGAAGGGGTTGATCGCTGTGTTTTCGGATCAGTTCGTCGTAAAGTGTACGGAGGTTATCATTCATGACCAAAAGCGAATAACTCGGTTGAGTGACTCCAGTAACCTGTCAATATCTTTTTCTGAATTATAGATCGAGAATGAAACCCGTACTGAGCCGGATATTCCCAGGGCGTCAGCGAGTGGTTGAGCGCAGTGGTGACCGGCCCTGACACAAACATGGTCCTGAGCAAGGCCTGTGGCCAGGTCATGTGGATGTATGCGATTGTGCGTGAACGCAAGCATGGATGAGGAGGGACTCCCACCGATGATTTGAATGCCATTCAATTGTTTGAGTCTGTCATAACACTGAAGGGCAAGTTGATGAACGTAGGCGATGGCATCTGATGCGGTGAGGGAATGGATAAATTCAAGTGCGGCGTTCAGTCCCGCGACAGCGGCTGCATCGGGAGTGCCTGCCTCGAGGCTGTACGGGTAGTCGCGCAGCAGCGTCTCATCAGCTTGCACATGTCGAATTGCTCCGCCGCCATATAGGAGGGGTGCGACCTCGTGCTGCGGTGCTGCGTAGAGTAGACCCAGTCCTTGTGGACCAAACATCTTGTGTGCTGAACAAACAAGAAAGTCAGCGTCTTTGAGCGTGCGGCTGTCGCAAAAGGCAGCACTTTGAGCAGCATCAACAAGTACGGGTATTTGATGTTGATGAGCCAGTTCAATGACAGACTCAATCGGGTTGATGGTGCCAAGGACGTTGGTGATGTGGGTGACAGCAATTAATCGCGTACGTCCGGTTATGGCATGTTTCAAGGCTGACAGTGAAAAGGCACCTTGCGCATCAACCGGTATCACGATTAAGGTGGCTTTGCGGGACAGACAGGCTTGTTGCCACGGTATAAAATTGGCGTGGTGTTCCTGTGCAGAGACTATTACCTCGTCACCTGGCGACAAACGGGGAAGAAGAAACCCGGAAGCGATGATGTTGATTGACTCAGTTGCACTCTTGGTGAATGCGATTCTATTACCAGCGACCCCAAAATGCTGTGCTACCTGCTGTCGGGTGGATTCAAATTGCCGGGTGCCTGCGGTGGCAAGCGGATAAAGTCCACGCCCGGTAGAGGTATATTTTGTTTCGTAGAAGTCAGTTACTGCCTGGATAACCTTTTTTGGCTTGTGAGTCGTTGCGGCACTGTCCAGAAATACCAGATCGGGATGATGGTCAAATATTGGAAAATCAGGTATAGTGGCTTTGAACACGGTTTTCGCAACGGGTCGATTGTAAATATAAGCCAGGCCACTCATTGATTTAGGGTTTTTCGGGAAGGTGATTAGGGTTATTTTTGTTGATTAGCCCTATGACAACTCACCTCTTTGACAATCATGGACGTCCGATCTCGTACGTTCGGCTGGCGGTGACCGATCGTTGTAACCTCCGTTGTTTTTATTGTATGCCGGCGGAGGGGATATCTTATCTGCCGAAGCAGGAATTGCTCACCTACGAGGAGTTGGAGCGCTTGGTGTCCATCCTGGCGGGACTGGGGATTTCAAAAGTACGGCTTACCGGGGGTGAACCTTTCGTTCGAACCGACCTCATGAAATTGATTCGCTCCATTGTGAAGATAAAAGGTATTGAGCAATTGCACCTGACAACCAATGGCATTTTGACGGCACAACATATTCCAGAACTTAGATCCCTGGGTATTTCTTCGGTCAATCTCAGCCTTGATACACTCGATCGGCGGCGCTTTCATGAGATCACCCGTCGGGATGAGTTTGAACGCACGTACCTGACCATGGGTATGTTGTTCGCATCGGGTATTCCGGTGAAGATAAATGCCGTGGTCATGGAGGGTAAGAATATTGAAGACATTATCCCCCTTATTTCGCTTACCCAGGACCAGGATGTTTCGGTTCGGTTTATTGAAGAAATGCCATTTAATGGAGAAGGGAGTCATTATCCGAAGCTGGTGTGGACCCATCACCGCATTCTGGAATATATCCGCAAGGCATTCCCGGATTTACAAAAGATAGATGATGAACCCTATGCCACCTCTCAGAGTTACCGGGTGCCCGGGTACCGGGGGACCATAGGGATCATCGCGGCGTTCAGCCGGACTTTTTGCGGCACCTGCAACCGGATACGCGTGACAGCACAAGGCACCCTCAAGACCTGTTTGTATGATGATGGTGTTCTCAACCTGAAGGCGTTGATGAGAAACGGCTCCTCTGATGATCAGATTGTGGAGGCACTTAAAGTTGCTTTTTCACATCGCCCCAAGGATGGGTTTGAAGCAGAAAGCAAACGCAGCCATCAGCATGTTTCAGAATCGATGTCAACTATTGGAGGATAATATGAAGAAACTATTGTTCATCTGGTTATTGGGTTGTGGGTTTTCCGTTTGCGCCCAGCATGATGTTAAACCAACTTCCTCGTTTGTTATTTCAGGGGAAGTAAAAGCTCCGCTTACCATTGGGATTGCAGACCTCAGAAATTTTCGGGAGTCGGTAATTGGCGATGTAGTAATCACCAACCATGCCGGTGAAAAGAAGAGTGTCGCCAAAGCATTGAAAGGCATATGGCTGAGGGATATCCTGGCCAAAGTAGAGTTTGTCCATGAGACACCGCGTGAATTGAGCACTTTCTATTTTGTATGCAAGGCCAACGATGGATATACGGTGGTATATTCCTGGAATGAGCTCTTCAATACAGCGGTGGGAGATGGTGTATTTGTTATTACCGAAAGGGACGGTCAGCCTGCAAGTGCGCTGGATGATTCCGTGATGATGCTTTCTACGGCCGATCAAAAAACAGGCAGGAGGCATGTGAAGGCCCTGGCGTCTATTGAAATCAGACGCATTCGCTAATGTCAGTTGCCTGGCTGGTCATTGCGGCTTTTTTCATCATAGCCCTGGTGTATTCCTCGGTAGGGTTTGGCGGCGGGTCCAGCTACCTCGCTGTATTGGCGTTGCCGGTGGTGGGCCTGGCGTTTCCAGTGATCCGGTCGACCGCATTGTTTTGCAATCTGATTGTGGTGACCGGCGGGTTAATTGTGTTTTACCGTGAGGGAAAGTTGTCCATGCGCGATGCATGGCCCTATTTGTTGGGCAGTGTACCTATGGCTTACATCGGTGGAAAGTGGCCGATTCAGGAGCAAACGTTCTTCATCCTGCTGGGATTCACCCTGGTGGTGGTTCCATTTCTGCTTTGGTTTCAGCCAGAAGTTAATCAGGCAGATTCCAGCCGTCAGACATCACCGGTGGTAAAGGGTTTGATCGGTGGTGCAGTTGGATTGCTCTCCGGACTTGTAGGGATTGGCGGTGGAATATTTCTTTCGCCCATTCTTCACTTCCTGCGTTGGTCAGAGGCACGTCGCATATCGGCACTTGCCAGCCTGTTCATTTTTGTGAACTCTATTGGCGGGTTGGCCGGACAATTCCGCAGGGGTATTCCGGATTTTGATCCCGGATTTCTGGTGCCCTTATTGATGGCAGTATTCCTGGGAGGCCAGATCGGCTCACAATTGGGTGTGAAGAAGTTTAATCCGATCTATATCAAGCGAATTACCGCAATATTGATTTTGATGGCTGGCTTGAACATACTAAAAGATCATTTGTGAAAATTGTAAACTACAACGTTATGAATCGTTATCTCACTATTCTGCTGGTCGTACTTGGATTACCTTCCCTGGCGCAAACCCGGATCAATCCGGTGATCAAGTCGGCAGGCACCGTTTGGGATGTGCCCTTTGCTGTTGAGCGTCCGGACCCTTCCATGATTTATAATATTGTGATTGAAGCCGAGCGGGAAGGGGATCGCCCGGATACCATCAACTGGGCTTTGAACAATGTGGCGCGCCTGGTGAACCTCCATGCCAGTGCCGGCGTTCCCCGCAGCAATACACATATCGTGGTAGCCATTCACGGAGGTGCTGCGTATTCGGTGATGAATAATGAATCCTACCGGGAAAAATTCAAGAAGGATAATCCTAATCTAAAGGTATTGCAGGAGTTGAAGGAGGCGGGTGTCAGTTTATTCATTTGTAGTCAGTCGTTGATGGCCCGGAAGATTGACCGCAACCGACTGGTGCCCGAGGTGGTTCCTGCAGTGTCCATGCTGACAGTTCTTACCACCTATCAGTTGAAGGGGTATGCGATGCTTAAGTTTTGATTGGTGTGTGCCGGTGTTCTTCACCGGCACGGGTGCAAGAAAGAAATGCAATTTCACCCTTGTGGCTAAGATTTGTCACACTCGCGTCAGGAGACGCGCGCGATAGTCGTGAGTGTATTCGCACCGCAGGTGCATCTGTGTGATCTGCTTTTTGTTCAGGTTTTTTCTGCGTTCATCTGTGGGAAATGCCTTTTCGCCCCATTGGTAACAGATTGGTCACACTCGCGTCAGGAGACGCGCGCGATAGTCGTGAGTGTATTCGCACCGCAGGTGCATCTGCGTGATCTGCTTTTTTGTTCAGGTTTTTTCTGCGTTCATCCGTGTTAGTATTTTATCTGCGTTCATCTGCGGGAACTTCATTCTCCCTCCCTAATCCCTAATCCCTAATCCCTAATCCCTAATCCCTAATCCCTAATCCCTAATCCCTAATCCCTAATCCCTAACCCCTAATCCCCAATCCCCAATCCCCAATCCTACTTCCCATCAAACCACTCTTTGAATTCGCCCACTTTTTCGCGGGAAACAATGATTTCTTTATCCCAGGCTGGTTGGGTGGAAACTTTCAGGCGACTGTTTGAATACATGAGAACATCGCTGATACAATGAATGTTCAGGATATAAGTGCGGTTCACACGGAAGAACATTGATGGTTCAAGCACATCTTCCAGCATTTCAAGCGTAAAGTCGATAATAAATTTACGGTTAGCCTGGGTCACCAGGTACACGTCGCGTCCATCGGCGTAGAACAACAATATCTGATCTGCGGTGATGCTGCGAATGTGTTCACCCACCTTCACCATAAACCGGTTTTTAAAGGTCCTGGCAACGGGTGGGGCCGCCAACGCCTTTACTTGCTCAAGCCGATCACCACTGAGGGCAAACTGTTCACGTAGTGATTCAAATTTCTCAAGGCTTGCCGTCAGGTCGGGCAAGGTGACGGGTTTCAGCAAGTAGCCAATCCCGTTAGTCTTGAAGGCCTCCAGGGCATATTCATTGTAAGCGGTAATGAAGATCACCGGTTTGCGGACAATTGTCTTCTTGAATATTTCGAAACTCAATCCGTCCGTAAGCTGAATGTCCATGAAAATCAGGTCAACGGTATCCTGTTTTTCACCAATCCATTGAGCAGCGGTAGCCACTGAGTCGCAGGTATCTGTTACTATGATGGCTGGATTGATTTTATTGAGGTAACGCCGCAACTTGTCGACAGCAGGCGCTTCGTCTTCAATAATCAATACGGTGAGTGGGCGGTTCATGCAGCGTGCGTGTCGACGGTGATTCGCGGAAATTTAATATAATTTTCACGGCCGGCTTTCACCTGAATAAAAGGACGGTCGCTGTAAACAGCGTAAGATCGTTGAATACGCTGGAATGCCTCGCGGCTGGGCTCGTGTAGTTGCAGCCGGTCATTAACACCATGACGCAACACAAAATAGCCGTCCTCATCAGCTTCTAGTTCCAGAATCAGAGGTGATTCGCGTGAAATGAGGGTATTCCGCACCACACAGTCCAGGGCCGTGATCAATGCGCCCGGCATGATCAGCAGACTGTTTACATCGGAGATATGATTTATCCATTGTACTTGCTGACTGTGTTTTTGATTAATCAGTCGGAGCCAATGGTGAACGGTCTTTAGTTCTTCGTCCAGGGAAATGAACTCCCGCTGGCGGTGTTCCAATTGATACCGATATAAGGCTGCCAGACTATCAATCAGTTCCTCTGCAGTCTCGGTGTTACGATGCATACACAGCACCAATTCCTCCAGGCTATCATAGAGCAAATCCGGGTTGATTTCCTGACGGAAGGTGGTGAACTCGGCCTCAAGATTTTCCCTCAGTTTGTGCTCCTGCTCGAGTTGAACCGTATTTTCCCCCAATAAATACTGGTTGCCCAACACCAACGCATTGTATAGCAAGGCAGAAAACGCCGTTATGATTCCGAATACCACTAATTCCCTTGTACTGATGTCAAAGCCGATGACGTATTTATAGAACAAGGATATTGAAATGATGACAATGACAACGCTTACGGAAGCGGTGGCCAGGGTGGTGATCATAATGGTTCGTTGGTCCGGCAAAGATTGATTGCGGAGCAGCACCACGGTGAACCGCATGGCTTCAAAGGATAGTACACTGAGGCCGATGCACACATACACTTCTTCGTTGCTGAATAGCTCAACCAATTGCCCCACGTTGTTATTGATCAGCAGGATAACGAGATACACCAACACACCATGTATGGGAGGTGCGACAAGCCGGAACAGCGGATGATGGATAAACAGGCGCTTCATTCGGCGGAAAGTAGTTGGTTGACCTTCAGCACAGGCAATTGTACGGTAAAGCGCTCTTCGTCTCTGACCAACACGGGTTGTGCGGAAAAGAACTTATAGCGGGTGTGAATATTGTCAAGCCCCACGCGGAATCCGGAAGTGGAGGTTCCGCCTGTTTTGGTGTTGGACACCGTGATCCGGGTGTTGTCGGTGGCAGCGATGTATACGAGTAAAGGTGTCTCTTTTGAGATCCGGTTGTGTTTTACGGCATTCTCCACCAACAGCTGTAAAGTCATGGGTGGTATAAACGTGGTGAGCAGGTTGGATGGAATATTGATTTCGAGTTGAAGCAGGTACTCATAGCGGACTTGGAGAAGAAAGTAATAGGCCTTCGTGAATTCGAGCTCTTCCTGAAGGGTGACCAACTGTTGCCGCTCATACGTGAGGACGTACCGGAACGTGTCAGCCATACGACGAATAAATTCTTCGGCCTCCCGGGTGTCTTTATACAGCAATGCAGAGACCGTGTTCAGGCAGTTGAACAGGTAATGCGGACTGATCTGGCTTTTCAGCGATTGGAATTGCAACTCCAGTTGCCAACGTTCGGTTCGCAATTGTTCTGCCTGGGTTACTGCATAGTATCGATAGGAGTAAAGCAGGCCATAGAGGATCTCGTAAATAAAAAGCAGGATGGTGACCAGGATCAACAGCTTGAGTAGTTCCTCATTGCTGAAAGTGTGCAGGAATATCTTCACCAACATGAGCACGCCGCCTGTCAGGATCAGGTGAGACAATAATCCGGAGACCAGACGTGCGACAAAGTGATCTTTCCAATGGACGCCTTTGTCGAGCCATCGATCCGCCTGCAGCAGCAAGGCACCAACCCCGCACGTAATCAGGGCGGCCATTGCCATCTTATCCGCTTTTGCCAGCAGATCGGGCAACCGTCCGTACTGGCTGTAGTACATGAAGTAAAATAGGGATATGCCGATCACGCTGCCGGCCAGCGTGAGCAGGCTGGCAACGCGAAATGACTTGGACTGAGGAAACCAGGCTAACATCCGGGATGAAACTACGGAATTTTAATGGCCTGGTGTCAGTCGATGGCGCGTATCGCACGGCCGTAATATGTTTCTGATTCGATTTTCTTGGCGGCCATGCGGTACTGATCCTTCAAGGCAGCATCATTGATTTGTTTCACCTTGGGCGCTGCTTGGGTCAAAACCTCCGTGATGTAGTGGTCAGATTCAATCCGTGAAGTAGCCGTGAGGATTTCCTGCAGACCGCCTTTGGTGATGCCCGGTTGTTTCAGCGCTTCGGTGAGGAAATTCGACAGATAGAAATCGCTTTCCTGCTGACCAATTACGGCCACCAACTTCTGAAAAGAGGCATCGGTGAGGGATTGACTCTTGAGCATGTTGGTGGCCACCGTGTTCAGGTAATGGTCTGACTCAAACGATGTCATCAGGTCCATCAGGGTGGTTTGGGTTTCTGGACTTAGTTTGGAGGAGATCAGCTGATTCAGAATTTGTGCCTTGTAGTGATCCGACTCCACGGTGCCGATGGATTCGAGTACACGCTGGTGCGCCGCGGCAGACAGGTCACGCTTGTCAAGTGCTTTGCCCAGCACAATGCTTTTGTAGTGATCGGACTCAATGGACTTCGTGGCGGCAATCATTTCTGCGACAATGGGCTCTGTCAGGTTGTTCTGGCGGAGCAGTTCTGTAAATACCTCCGTCTTGTAGTGATCAGACTCCATGCCAGACGAGGCTTCCAAAAGAATCTTGATATTTTCAACTGTAATCGGTCCCTGACGCAGACCAGCTTTAATTACCTCGGTTTTATAATGATCTGATTCCAACCTCTTGGTTGCTGTGAACAGGGCTGTTGACGATTCTTTGGTGCTCATGAATTTCTCCAGCCCTTTCTTGAGGAATTCGGTGTTGTAATGATCGGACTCAATAGTGGAGGTGACATTGGCTACGATCATCGCATAGTCCCTGGCGGCCACAGGTTGCGTCATCAGCAAACCTGCATAGGCTTCTTTCACGTAATCACTTTCAAGCCGGGATATTTCGTCGGTTACGGCTTTGGCTCCTCCCGCCTTGAAAAAACGATTCACACGACTTTCTGCTCCCACGGTGGAACTGCGCACCAATTCAGGAAGAATTTCAGACAGCCACTTGCGGCCTTCGGGTTCAAAGGGAACCAGGGTTCGACCCTCGTAATATTCGCGTTTCAGGCCGGTGCCAGAGGGCGTAATCACCAACGAGCGGCGACTTCCGAAGACGGTCTTGGTGATCTCGAGATAACCATCCGACGAAATGGATTTGACGTCCTTGTCATCATCTGAGATTTCAACCTTGCCGCGGCTCTGGACATTGAAGTTTCCAATGCCATAGTCTCCGAAGGAGAAGTGGAATCCCTTTTTCCGGGTGGAGGAGGCTACATCCTGGGCGATAGCACTGGACACTACCAGGCAGAGAAGGAGGAGGGTGGATTTGCGGATCATAAGCGTCTTTTTGGTCATAAGACGGAACAAAGGTGGCCCGGGGATACATCCCAGGCCAATGTTATGGATCGAACTGTCGGATTTGTGTAGTGAGCGGGACGCAAGTGGGGATTTTCACCGCAGGGACGCAAAGAAGCTGAGGTATGCCTGCGCGAAATGCATTTTGCCCTTGGTTAATAATGGGTTGCACTCGCGTCTGGAAACGCACGCGATAGTCGTGCGTGTATTCGCACCGCAGGTGCATCTGCGTAATCCTGTTTTGTTCTGGTTTTTTTCTGCGTTCATCCGCGTAAATATTTCATCCGCGTTTATCTGCGGGAAATGCCTTTCCCCTCGTCGTTGCAGATTGGATACACTCGCGTCAGGAGACGTGCGCGATAGTCGTGCGTATATTCGCACCGCAGGTGCATCTGCGAAATCCTGTTTTTGTTCCGGTCCTTTCTGCGTTCATCTGCGTTAGTATTTTATCTGCGTTCATCTGCGGGAACTGCATTCTCCCTTCTGAATACAGATTGGTTACACTCGCGTCAGGAGACGCGCGCGATAGTGCTGAGACGCAAAGTTCTTCTCTGCGCCTTGCGCCGCCGCGGCAAAATTCTTAGGCTTTCGCCAGTTCGAGAATTGCTTTTACGAATGTATCTAGTTCCTCAGTCGTGGTATATACGTTGGGTGTGATGCGGCAGCCGTGTACGTTCGCACCGTCGATGGCCACGGTGTAGATCTTATACTTTTTGAGCAAGGTCTCCGCCAGCGCGCCGGGCTTCATCGTAGCAATGCCGACGTTGGCAATACCGCAGGAGCGCGAAGCATCGGCAGGCGTATTCAATACTACGTTTGGCACGTTTCGGACTTTCGATGTCCAGTAGTTTTGCAAATAGCGCAGACGGGCTTCTTTGCGTTCAACCCCCAGGGTGAGGTAAAAGTCGATGGCATTATTAATGGCCAGATCGGTATGCACGGGATGTGTGCCAATGTGGTTCAGCCGAAGGATATCATCTACCTTGCGTTCACCATCGGCAATCAAAGGCCATACCTTCTTGATGTTGTCCTTTCTGACATAAAGAAATCCGGCTCCCAGGGGTACGCTCAACCACTTGTGCAGACTGGTGCCGTAGTAATCGCAACCCAGGTCATTCATATTGAACTTGATGTGCGCAAAGGCATGGGCCCCGTCGACCATCACCTGCACGCCCTTGCTGTGGGCCATGTCGCATATCTTCCGCACCGGTAGGATATGTCCGGTGATGTTGATCATATGACCGATCATCATCAGTCGGGTCTTCGGTGTAATGGCGCTTTCATATACTTTTACAATCTCTTCATCTGAAGCCGGGTGATTCGGAACGGACACCATTTTATTGACAACTCCATATCGCTTCGCAACCAGCTTGAACATATCGAGCATGGCGCCGTAGTCTTGTTCTGCCATTACGGCTTCATCACCGGCTTTCCAGTCCATCCCGCCGATGATCATGTCGAGCGACTCGGTGGTATTGCGGGTGATGATCAGTTCTTCATCGGAGCAACCTGCTACCTGTGCCAGTCGCGCTGCTACTTTCTTTTTATTGTCCCACTGCACCGTGCGCATGTAGTACGAACCCTGGTAATTGACCTCACGCACGTGGTTGATGAAATTCTCCAGTGTTTCCTGAGGAAGGAAGCAGTAGTAGCCATTCTCCAGGTTAATATAATCGGGTTTGAGCCTGTACCCTTTGCGAACGCTTGCCCAAAAGTCTTCGTCTTTGGCCAATTCATCAGGCAGTCGATGGCTGTTGTCGTCGACCAGTTTGGCGAGGGCATCCAGTGAGCTTAATCCGCCGAGGCCGGCAAGGGTCATGCTTTTGAGGAAGGTGCGTTTGTCCATGGGAATAGAAGTTAGGGGTTAGGACTTAGGACTTAGGTGATTAGGGGGTTAGTAAGGGTATCAGGATTTGACAATGGTATTCATGCAGGCGATGACGCGATCGATTTCTTCGTCGGTGTTGTAGACGGAGATGCCCATGCGGGTGACGCCGCCTTGTTCGAGGAGGCCCAGCGATTCGATGGCGCGGATGGCGTAGAAGTGACCATCCCAGGCGCAGATGTTCTCTGCGGCCAGCGCAGCACATACATGTTCGGGACGTTTACCCTTGGTGGTAAACGAAACGGTGGGAGTACGCATGGCGGATGAGAAATCCTGACCGATGATGGTAATGCCATCAATCTTCTTCAGGCCATTATATAATTTGCTGGCCAGCGCATGTTCATGCTTGCTGATGCTGGCAAAGGCATCGATCAGTTGACTGCGGGTATCTTTCCCTTGTCCCAGGCTTGCGAGGAATTCAATGGCCGCGCCGACGCCGGCAATTGCGGCGTGGTTGAGCGTACCGGTTTCAATCACATACGGCGCCACCTGACCTGCCGTACGCAGGCGATCAGTGGGTATTCTGTCCAGAAGTCCGGGCTTGGTGTAGAGGAGTCCAACGTGAGGCCCGTAAAACTTGTAGGCAGAGCAGAGCAGAAAATCACAGCCAATAGACTGTACATCTATACTAAAGTGCGGCGCATAATGAACAGCATCGAGCAGTAGCCAGGCATTGTAGCGGTACGTTAGTTGCCGCGCCAGTGCTATATTATTTACTGTTCCAATGGAATTGGCTGACATGCCCATACACACCATTCGGGTATTCTCATTGATCTTGGCCTCGAAGTCGTTGTAGTCGAGTACGCCAGTGGCCAGGAGCTTTACCTCGCGCACTTTGATACCGAAGTCGCGCAGTGTAAGCCACGGACCGCGATTGGCTTCGTGGTCGAGCTGGGTGATGAGCACTTCATCACCTGGTTTAAACACCCGCGACATGGCGCGGGCCAGGGCGAAGTTGAGGGTGGTCATGTTCTGCCCGATGGAAATGGTTTCGGGACCTTCCGCGCCGAGCAGGTCCGCCATCAGGGAGCGCGTCTTGTCAATAACCGCGTCGGTTTCATGCGTGGTGATGAATGCACCGTGTGTATTGGCGTTGGATGTTTCGTAATAGTGAGTGATCGCATCAATGACCGATCGTGGAACCTGAGTACCCGCGGGTCCGTCGATGAACGTCAATGGCTTGTTGTTGTGCTTGCGCTGAAGTGAGGGGAACTGGCTGCGTACGGCGGAGGTGGAAATAGCTGACATGGATAAGATTCAAAGTGGAATTTAGTAAAATTCCACCCGTTGGCCATCGGGTTTGGTTCGGACTGATTTAGGGAGGGGCGGAAGGAAGATATTAGTGAGAGGCGTTGGGAAACATGATGTATATTAGATGGTCAATTGTAAGCAGAAGGCTAAGACAAAATTATGGCAAAGTCAGTCAAAAAGAATCTGTCAGACAAAGAGCAGGAAGAATTGCTGGCCTTGCTCGCGGAACGATTCCGGAAGAATATCATCCGACACAAAGGGATTGAGTGGCCGAAAGTGCTTGCACGGCTTGAATCCAACCCAGACAAGCTCTGGTCACTTCACCAAATGGAGAGCACGGGCGGTGAACCTGATGTTGTAGGTTTCGATAGAAGAACGGGAGAGTATATCTTCTTTGATTGTTCCGCCGAAAGCCCCTCGGGCCGGCGAAGTGTGTGTTATGACGACGCAGCCCTGAAGTCCAGAAAGGAGTTTAAGCCAAAAAACAGTGCGATGGAGATGGCCGCTGCCATGGGGGTAAGTGTATTGAATGAAGAACAATACCGCGCCTTGCAACTCCTGGGTGAATTTGATCTCAAGACTTCCAGTTGGGTCCTGACGCCACCTGAGATCCGCAAACGCGGCGGCGCTTTATTCTGCGATAGCCGGTATGACCATGTGTTTACGTATCACAATGGAGCAGAATCATACTATGCGGCCAGGGGTTTTAGAGCTGTGCTGTCAATTTGAGTGCAGTTCTCCGCGCAATTGACTATCCAATGATATTGTGCACCGCGGGCGCATAATATTCAAAATTGTCATCAGATGATTTCAACGCTCTCAAAACGAGCCTGGCTGCAACACTTGATGTTTGTAGCCAGATAATCCGCCGAGCTCCAGCGGAACGATATGTTTCAATCTGGGATGAGTTAGCGACATTATATTCCATTGTAGTATTAAACCATCTCACCTATTACTCAAACATTTCGAGTTTCGTTCACCATTGGAATATTGAAATAAAATTGGGTGATTTTATGCTCAATCCTTGTACGACTTTAGATGTAGATGTGTAAGGTTTTTAAAAATATTCAATCAATGATTGACTCAAGCTATTGATTATCAAGCAGCTTTAGTTTGAACCTGTTTGAGTTTAGATGTATGAACGATTGCTAATAGTTCTTTGATTAA
>JBGAMI010000047.1:0-25241 GCA_044223085.1 Cyclobacteriaceae bacterium | reverse complement strand
AGTGCGCGGTCATAGTTGACAGGCAAAGGTTCATTATTGGCATAAAGGGGGAAATTCATAGAGATACTATCAAGCCATTCAACAATGACCTCCTTTGGGATATACTTCCGTTGAAAATAGAAGAACTCTTCATTTGTAAGGTCCACGTACAAGCGGATATTGGTCAGGTCATATTGCCCATTGACCTCAAGCGGTAACAAGCGCTGAAACCGTTCGATACAACTCAACATTACCGAAAAGCTGAAATGGGCCTGCGTCTGCTTGTATCCGAAATAAACTGCCACCAGGCCCAGAAAGCCTGCGGTGGTGGCAATGTTTGCCATGATGGTGGACCAATGTTCGTGGGGTTCCATATTGTAATATATGTCCAAATATTGCGACAGGAAATGACAAGTCTCATTGGATACCCACACGTTAGAGTTTCAACCCCTAGGGTATACTCCTTTAGATGTACGGCCAAATAGTTTTCAGGCAAAAATCAACTCTTGTCATACATAATAAGTTGAGATTCATCTAAATTCAATGAATTCAAACCTAAATCCTTCACGCTTATGAAAACCTACCTGCTCATCCTTGTTGTCTTTGGCACTTTCACAATCCTTCACGCTCAAACACCACCTCCAGGTACTACTGAGGAGGAATATAACTATGCCACAAAAGGATACAAGGTTCAAATTGAATCTGGACTGGATATGAAAAAAGGGTACAAACTTCAGGATATGGGTGAAGTTCCAGAAGGAAACTACAAGTTTAGTTTCAAACTGCTGATGCGCGAAGAAAAAGAAGAATTGGCGGGCATCATGGTCATAAGTCATTCGAACGTATCCGGAAGAACATACTACATGTGTATCCCCGTAAACAATCCCGAGCTTTATAAAAGATATTGGGCTGACTTGAGTTTGTGGGATGATAGCATAACTAAGCCCTATACGTTCGTTCTGTCGACCTACTTTTCAAATACTCTTAATGGATGCCTGGAGCTAAGTAAGAAAGCGAAGAAGTAGAAGATTCTTGCCATGTATACGATAGATAAGGCTGGCAATGCCATTCACAAAATCACCGAAAAGTCATTTTCAGAACTTGGGTTTAAAGAACGCGAGCACCTGCAGGAGTGGATTTCAAAGAATCCTGAATGCCTGGGAGAAGAACTTCTTATTATTCAGAAAGAGTTTAATGGCTTTAAAGAGACGAACGAGCGCCTGGATCTTCTTGCCATCGATAAACAAGGAAATCTCGTAGTCATCGAGAATAAACTGGATGACTCCGGCAGGGATGTCACCTGGCAGGCATTAAAGTATGCATCCTACTGCTCAACCCTGAAGAAAGACGAAGTAAGGAGTATCTATCAAATGTTTTTGGATAAGGAAGGTTCAGGGGAAAAAGCCGAGGATAACCTTATCGATTTCTTCGACATGGATTTGGCTGAAATGCCAATCAACAGCGGACAAACCCAACGGATTATTCTGGTTGCCTCCAATTTCAGAAAGGAAGTGACCTCTACGGTACTATGGCTGCTTAGCTATAAACTAAGAATTCAATGTTTCAAGGTTACTCCATTTGATAATAATGGCATTCTGCTGATGAATATCGAACAGATTATTCCCATGAAGGAGTCTGAGGAATACACCATCAGCATGGCTGACAAGACTCACGATGAGATTGATACACAAGAGGAGCTCAAAACCAGACACATTCTTCGCATAGAATTCTGGAAGGAATTTCTCAAGAAGATGAATCCTAAATCTGATCTGTACGCCAACGTCAGTGCAGGCAAAGCAAATTGGATTGCTGGCGCAACGGGCGTTTCAGGTATTCATCTTAACGTAGTGGTAGCAAATTCCTATGCCAGATGTGAATTGTACTTTTCAAGAAAAGATACAGATGAGAACAAGCTTGCATTCGACGAACTTTTCAATTACAGGAAGGAAATAGAGAAAGCCTTTGGCGATTCTTTAATATGGGAAAGATTGGATGCCAAGAAGGCATGCAGAATAAAGTATGTATTGGCTGATGCTGACTATTTCGACCGGGAAGATTGGGGAAAAATGATTGACTTCCTCGTGGACGGAATGATTCGAATGGAACAAGCATTCCGGCCTTACCTTTCAAAGGTGAAGGCAAAGTTGAAGAATAGTGAGTAAGTCTTATGAACTAGTTCAAAGAAATACGATACACTAACAGTATTGAACTGCGAAATGTCCAGCATTATTCGTTGAACTTGAAGTCGTCTAGATATCTTCATATTCAATCCTATATAAGCTGGCAGCTAGTCTCTATACAAACCAATTCAAAGCTAAGAACCCAAATCAAAGTCTCGAGTGCCGAATGACACACCTACAAATAGAACACTTATTGGGGGAATTCGCGCATAAGGTAACATCGACTCACATGAGTACTCACTGGTACTCAAAGTTAGAGTTATCTAACCTCTTCCAAGACCTTTGTGCCGCCATAACGATCGATTACTCTACCTATAGAAAGTTCATCTCTCGGCTTCTAAGCATCCTCGAGAGTAGTGATCAGACATCAATCGTGATTCTCATTTATACATATTTTCTTTATCACGACCATGCGTTACAAATAACGCAATTCGAAGAAATAAAAGATAGTGTTTTTTCCGGTCATGTCTCTGCCCAAGTAAATGATAAACTATTCAAAGCCTATGAACAATCAATAACTTACGGTCAGAAAATTAGAATTTCAAATTTCGTACTTAACAAATCGTCTTTGGCCCAGGCCGATAGAATTGAAATAATTAGTCATCTGGCCTCCGCCCTTACAGAAAGCACTAAGAAACTTGAGTGGGATAACGATACGGTTCAAAGCACTCTCCTTTATATGCCGGTCCTACGGGACTTGCTTAAAGATCAGGGCAATACCTACTCATTCTTTATACTTACTGCAATGATATTGGATAGACTTGCCACCTCGGAGTACTTCCAACAAGCGAGAGATCTTGCTGAAGAGATAATAATTACTTCTTACTTAGATAATAGGTCATATCTTGGCTACTTCAATTCATTTAGATGCTACACAAACAATTCGTCGGTTGTTTCCGCATTGTTATACGGAAATCTATGCTTTGCATCCATGAGTCGACATATGAATAGCATCCCTCAAGATTTTATAAAGGAAATTATCTGGCAAGGCATCAAGTACTTTAGAAATGCATCATTATTCCCATGGGTACACAAAATTTACAATTCTATCCCAAAACACATTGTTTTTAGCAGTTATGAAAAACGATCACTTAATCACTCATATCTGAATAGCCTATTACCAATAGGAGATCCAAAACTACCATCTCTTTTACTAGATTTTCTTCACGAACACAGGGAGGCGATATATGATGGAGGAATTAATGAGGCTATTCCATGGTTACTTACTTTGTACAATGTTCAAAGGGTCTACCCCCAAGCCGATTTCTCACAAACTGGATTGGGCCACTATCTGACTACTCTAGAAATGATTGTTCCTGAATCCCTTGTTGAGTCCCAAAAGGCTATTGCATCGGGAGAATTAGAAAAATTAGTGGTCTTATTGAAGGCCTCGCTTGTAAAACTTAATGAAACACGAAGCGCTACGGATGTAACAAATGATAATGAGTATGCGCTGGTTATTGCAAGCAGAATTGTTATTCAAGCTATAAATAAAAAAGATTATGAGGCTATCCTTTTGGCCATGCTAATAAAAGCTGATTACAGTTTCAATTTTATTGAAAAGAGTCGAAAAGAGTTGGCCGAAGTTAGGATTCCCAATAAAGACGAAGCTGCTTTCAATTTGATATATGGTTCCTTATCAGAAAACATTGAGATGCTATTCAAAAGAAAGGGCTACTCGTTTTTGTGGTTGTTCAGTTCGGAAGAAAGATGGTACTTCTTGCACCTTTTAGATACTTCATTCACCGCTTCTGAATTACCCAAGTGGTCCAACGAAGCCTTTAGGGCTCTCATTGAGTCTGGCTTCTTTTCTAAATTCAGATTTGACGATACTATTAAAACCGAATTTGAGGTTCGGTCCATTCTGTCGGAGGAGCATGAGCATCAATCTGATGAATTGAGGAAGATTTTTTCCTTCACTAAAATTGAGCTTGAGATTAAGAATCCCCTCTTATTAACAAACGATGTTAATGCTTCCGGATTTCCACACAATCTCCTGCTTGATGTGAATGGCGAGTATATTTCAAATAAGTATCCAATTTGTAATATCCTTTCAACTGAATGGTATATAAGATATTCCAATACATCAGCACTTTCAAAGGAGTTTTCGAGAGCAATATGGATTCCCACGGAGGGTGGTGATTTTACCTTAGCGCAACTCCATTCAAAGCTTGAGAATATAATTTCTGTATACAAGTTTAATGCTGTTCAATCTCTTTTACCAAACTCACCTATATCTTCTGAATTAAATATAATTGCAGCGCACGGAGCTGATGACATTGCTTTGAAACAAGCTATTTATCCTGACTCTAATCCAAGACTCAACCTTGACACATACCTTGGGCCTGGCAAAGTGCTTGTTTTGTTCGTATGCCATTCTGGCTCACTGAAACCCACTCCGTTTAAGAATAGCATTTCAAGTATAGTCAAGAAGTACATATCAAAAGGTTATAAAGCAGTGATAGCCCCTTACTGGAGTCTACACATAAATATTCCACCAATTTGGCTCCCCACCTTCATTAGTTCGCTTGAGGGGGGTGACGAGCTGCTTTACGCCGCTCACAAAGCTAATCGGGCGGTTTTTTCACATTATCCAACAATAGCTGCTTGGCTTTGCATGCATCTTTATGGAGATCCTCATATTAAAGTTCATAGATAGCTATAATCTAGAGTCGGCCGTCGAACACGATATTGCATTTCTCCGCCTCCAAAACTCTCAATCTTTTCCTAATACCCTCCCTCCTGCCCGACTTCGGGTACGACATCTTCTGTGGTTTATAGCATTAAACTATGCCACCCCTTCGGGGTTGATTGTCTTTATCAATCTTCATGAGCTATAAGAATTTCACCCCTTCGGGGTTCATTCATTTACATAGCATGTTTCATTTTTATATCCAGCACATCGTCAGCGCCAGAGAATTTCACCGCTAAGGCGCCAAGGCGCGGGGGTTAAATGAATACAAGACAAAAGAAGACCGCGGGCACCTACGGTGCGAATGAATGGCCGCGGAGGCGCAGAGGCGCGAAGGCACAAAGAAGCATAAACTAATACAGAAAAAGACGCGGGCAGCTTCAGTGCGATTGGACATTCACAATTTCTTTGCGCCTTAGCGCCCCTGCGGTGAAAAACTCAACTCTTGTTGCTCCCCAAAACTCTCTATCTTTACCTAATGCCCTCCCTCCACCCCGACTTCGAATACGACATCTTCATCTCGTACCGGCACAACGATAACCTGCCGTCGGCGGATGGGCCGGGGTGGGTGACGCAGTTCGTGGAAAGTCTGGAGAAGGAACTGAAGAGCACGGTCAAGGAGCCGCTCTCGATCTACTTCGACAAAAACCCGCACGATGGGCTGCTCGAAACGCACCACGTGGACAAGAGCCTGGAGGGAAAGCTGAAGTGCCTCATCTTCATTCCCATCATATCACATACCTACTGCGATCCGAAGTCATTCGCCTGGCAGCATGAGTTCTGTGCGTTCAACACCCTGGCCCGCGCAGATGCCCTGGGCAGGGATGTCCGGCTGGCGAATGGCAATGTGGCAAGTCGGATCCTGCCGGTGCGCATCCACGATATCGATGCGAGGGACAAGGCCTTCATCGAACAGGAAATCGGCGGCGTGCTCCGGCCCATCGACTACATCTATAAATCTGCCGGAGTGAACCGGCCGCTGACTTCGTCGGATAAGAAAGAAGACAACGCCTACGCCACGCATTACCGCGATCAGATCAACAAGACCGCCAATGCGGTCAAAGACCTGATCAACGCAATCAAAAATCCTCACGCGCCCAAAGAACCAAAAGTCAGCCCCGCTCCTGCTACCGAACAGCCCGCCTCCAAAAAGAAAGCCTGGGTGGCACTCGGGATCCTGCTCCTCGCAGTGGTCGGGTATTTCATCTTCAAGCAACTGCCAGCTGCAAATCAACCTGCGCTGGATAAGTCCATCGCCGTGCTCCCGTTTGTAAACATGAGCAATGATCCAGAGCAGGAATTTTTCAGCGACGGCCTCACGGAAGAAATCATCAATGTGCTGGTACAGATAGAAGGACTCAAGGTCATTGCCCGCACATCGTCGTTTCAGTTCAAGGGAAAGAACGAAGACCTGCGCCTGATCGGCGAGAAACTCGGCGTCGCCACGGTGCTGGAAGGAAGCATTCGTAAGTCAGCCAATCAGTTGCGCGTAACCGCTCAGCTCATCAAAACTTCCGATGGCACGCACCTTTGGTCCAAGACCTTCGACAGCGACCTCGACAACATCTTCCGCGTGCAGGATGAAATCGCACGGTCCGTCGCGCAGGACTTTAAGCTGACGCTGGAAAGTCTGGTGAACCCTGGGGGTGCACGGCCGCGGAATGCGGAAGCGATGAAGCGCTATCAGATGGGCCGCAGTTTGTATGACCAGGGTGACGGCCATCAGGCCGATGCACGTAAGTACTTTGAACAGGCCACACAATTGGATTCGGCCTTTGCCTCGGCCTGGAGCTACCTCGCTATTTCCTGGATCAGTTCCGACACGGCAAAGTTTGTTCAGTACAATCGCAAGGCGCTGTCGATCGATCCCAATGAGCCCGATGCGTTGGCGAATAAGATGTATCACCTGGGCAACAACGCAAAGTTCAGGGAGGCAGATCAGGTGTTGCAGTATGCATTGTCGCTTCGGTTGGAGGTCCCGCGCCTGCTCCGGCAGGAAGGGCAGTGTATGTTCCGGCTGGGACGGTATGACAAAGCCATCGACCTATGCAAACGGGCGGTAGAACTGGATCCGTTGCAGGCGTACTCTTATTCCATTCTGGGCGACGCCTATATGGCCAAAGGTCAGTTTGATGAGGCCGCGAAATCACATCAGCGAACCTATGAAATCAATCGGGTGCCGTTGCGGTACGCGAAGTCACTGATACATGCATCACAGTTTGCTGAAGCTGAGAAGTTAATTCCGGAGATTTGGGATGGATCTGTCAAAACGCATTTGTATGCCATGCTGTACTTTTCCAATGGCCAAAAGGCAAAGGCGGATCAATACCTCGAGCAATGTAAGCGCCTGGGAATAAGCCTTGAACTTGCCGGTCTGTATGCCTACCGCGGGGAGCGCGATCTGGCTTTTCGGGTACTGGAGCAGGTGTATGCAAAAGATGTTACGGATTTATATCTGATCAAGGCTGAGCCATTGTTGATTCCGCTCAGAGAAGATAAGAGGTTTGTGGAGTTGGTGAGGAAGATGGGGTTCCCGGGGGAGTGAGTAGTAAGTGGTAAGTTGTAAGTGGTGAGGGGTGGTGGGGTTGATAGGAAGTTGGAGGTTGGAAGTTGGAATAGTACAGTGGACTGGTGGGCTTGATAGGAGGTTGGAAGTTGGAGGTTGGAAGGTTAAATAAACATCCCGCAGATTAACGCAGATTGAATACACCGCTGATGTTCGCGGAATTCTGAAATCCCTTAATCTTCGCTGCGCTACGTCGGGGCAGGCCGCGGCAAATCACCTGATCTATTCGATTTCAAATAAGATCATACACTGCGTAAGCACAATGGGCCAGAGGATCTCCTGGGAAATCACCTTGCCTTTGCCAGCCAAGGCAGCAATGACTTCCTCCGGCATCAACGGGCGCTCATCCGGGAACTTCCAGATGCCAAGCGCCTCCGCACAAAAACGGGTGACGCGGTAAAGCCAGGTGGGCGTGGGGAAACTGAGAATCAGATAACCGGGCTTCGACAGGAACTGCAGGTGATTGTTAATACACAACTTTGTTCCGGCGGGATCAAAATGCTCAATGAGTCCGACGCTGAATACCAGATCGGCCGAGCCTACTGTCTGCGGGCTGAGGATGTCCTGCAAAGAAAGACTCACCGGTGCGCCGGGTTGCATGCGCTCTGCAAACTTGTCCAGTCCCAACTGATTGTTATCTACAATGGAGTAGTGCCGGGGTTCAAAGGTTTGCCGGATGGCATCGTAAAAGCAACTGTTGGCGCCGCCGATCTCGCACAGGGTAAACTCCTTCCGGCCCTTCATGGCCTGGCGGATGTATCGGATCAGTACGCCGGAGGTGTAGCGCCGCGTCACAGAAGATGCAACGAAAGGCCGGTCGTAGTAGGCGTCCCAGTTAGTTTTTTCCATCGGTGTTGTCTTTTTGAAAAACGAAATCGCGCTGAAGGGTGAAGCTGAACAGGAACAGGACGGTTTCGGCAATCAGCTTGGACAGCACCATGTTCAGTCCCATATCCGTCAGCAGGCGGATGAGGGTAAACGCAACCGCCATGATGGTGACGAGTAGCACATAATACTTGAGAATAGAAACCAGGGAGTTCTGCTGCCGGCGGAATACAAACTTGAGGTTGACGGCATAGTTGACTACCGAGGCCGTGGCCCTGGAGGCAATTAACGAAATGAGGATACTCTCCGTAAACGACATGACGGCCATGAATACCCCGAAATCGATGAAGGAGCTCAGCAACGAACTGGAGAGAAAGCGGACGAAGACAAAATAGATCTTCATGGAGTCCACCAGCGGATTGAAGTGAGAACCCGTGTTGTTGTCCAGGTACACGGTGCTGATGGGCACTTCGGTGAAGGCCACATGCTGATGGTTGAGGTGGATCAGCATGGACAACTCATATTCATAGCGCTCACCGGAAACTTCCAGCAAGGCAGGCAAAGCCGAAACCGGCAAGGCCCGCAGTCCGGTCTGGGTGTCCGACAGCTTTACGCCGATCAGGAAGCCAAATACATTTCGCGTCAGCGTATTGCCGAGCCGGCTCCGGAATGGAATGTCGGGAGGAAATGTTCGCGAGCCGAGGTGACACCGCTGGGGTTGCCGCATGGCAGACTCCGTTACCCGGATGATGTCTTCCGGCAGGTGTTGACCGTCGGCATCGGTTGTTACCACCAGCGTGGCCTCCGGAAAATGGATCAGCACATGATTAAACGCTGTCTTCAATGCCCTCCCCTTGCCCAGGTTGACGGCATGGGTCAGTACATGACATGCGGGCTTGCTGCTGATGCGATCAAACAGGGGGCGGTGTTCGGGCTTGCTCCCGTCGTTGATGATGATGAGGTTCGAAATACCCTTGTCAATCAGTGAGTCCACCAGTGCCACCAACCGCTCCGGCGGATTATACGCGGGTATGATCACGACAATATTGGAGTACCTGGTCATGGCGTGGATTTCCGGGCTAAGAAAAGCCAACCATGCGGTGTTCTCGCCACTTCGCTCAGCGTTCCGGGTGCCACTTGTTCAAGAAAGGCACTCACCTCGGCCGCCGATGATGACGGCACGACCATGGCCTTGATGCGACACGACGGGTCGCGGAGGTGTGCCATGGCACTGCGGCTGTTGTCCGGTGAGAAGGCATACACAAAAGCATGCTTATCGACAGCGGGTAAAAACCGGGCGAATTCATACGCGGTGAGGATGCTGTCTCCCGGTTGCAGTGTCAGGGCATAGCGCCACAAGTGTCGGTTCAGGGTGGAGTCACCCAATTGTCCGATGGACATCTCCGTCTGGTGGTGCACCATCTCTTCACGGCCGAAGTCCAGCATCGACCAACCCATAACGATAACAGCGATGGCGGCTCCTGCAATTTTTGCGACGGATGCCGATACGGTAGTGAAGAGGTATGCGATGCCAATGGCCATAGTGAAGCCCATGAAGGGAATCGCGGGTGCGAGGTTGCGAAGATCATAGCTGAAGTAGAAACCCCAGATGAGTACGCACGGCAGGGTGCCGGTGAGAAAGATCAACCATCCCAGGCGGCGGGCCAGCGAGGCGATCACGGTGCCACCCAGCAGGATCGTTAGCGCGACAGCGAGTGCGGATTGCAAGGTCCCCTGACCAAAGGTTCCGAGTACCTGACTTTCAAACCGGGTATATCCGTCGGTGAATCGCTGCAGCAGTCCTTTGCCCTGAAAGATGGCCTGGGTAACATAGTCAACTTCCGATTGCTCAAGTCCGCTGCGGATGCGGAGCTCTACATAGGCATACCACGGAACTACACAGATGAGGATAAGTCCGACCACGATCAAGACCATGTGCCGAACCTTGATGGAATGATGCGTCCAGTCTCTTGCGGCGGCGATGCTGAAGGCTATGAATACCGGCAACAGCAGCAAGCCCGCCTGCTTGGTGAGAATGGCTGAGGAGAAAAACATCGCGGCCAGCAACCACAATGGTCTTAACGCTGACGGATACCACAAGCCCAGCAGAAAGCAGTAGACAACGCCAAGCTGAAGGAACACTTCCGGAATATCGGCATAGCCTTTGGATACATACAATCCCACGATGCGTTCAAGGAGAAATACAGATAACGCCATCGCAATACCGATCACGGCGGAACGCGATCGGCGATACAAGTCAACATAGATGATAATGATGAACACCGGAAACAAACTCATTCCCGCTTTGACAAAGAATTCAATATCCGATGAGCCGATGATATGATACATCACCGACCAGTTGGCCGGCAGCAATTGCGGGTAGTGCCAGGTCTTTGAAGGGAATACTCCGAGATACCAGCCTTCGGTTGCCCAGCGGTTCCATGACACCACATCGTCCCAGGAATTAAAAATCCCGGGGTTTTCGGAGAGGATGCGGCCAAGCCACACTAACCCTACAACGCCAACGATGCCCGCCGAGAAATATCGCACCCATTCGGGAACCGTGTACGCTGCCAGGAATGTTGATTCGGGTTGATCATCGGGAATTGTTTGCCGGGTCCGACTGATGCGGCCGGTGATATATCCCAGTAGGATGAGCCATTCAATGGCAACGAAGACCAGTACCGTTGTGCGGCCATAGATGCCGAGCGCGGTGGTGAGGAGTACGAACTGGTAATTGATCAACAGGCTGACTCCGAAGGAAAGGATAAGCCGGGTAGCAAGTGATGATGATGTGATCCGTTGGAGCGCCAGGTATCCCGGCAAGAATAGCTGGATGAGGGACAGAACTCCGAGAAGAAACATATAGGGTAAAGATACGCAATGACCGCGAAAAGAGAGGGGCTATTTTTTCAACGCGGAGACGCAACGGTGGTTGGGGATTGGGGGTTGGGAAATGGAAGCTGGAGGTTGGAGAATGGAAGTTGGAAGGGTTAAATAAACATCCCGCCGTGCCTTCGCCGAAGCGGCTACGCGCAGGCAGGCAGATTAACGCAGATTGAATACACCGCTGATGTTCGCGGATTAATGTATTAACCATAAAGGCGCAGCGGTGGTTGGTGACAACACCAACCACAGGCAAAAAGCGAGGCGGTGGTTGGTGACAACACCAACCACAGGCAATTCAAATGAGATGAAAATGTAAAACAAGTTTCACGGTCGGTGAAGAACACCGACCTATAACTACTCAACCAACTCTTAGATGAGCCTGCCCCGATGGAGCGCAGCGCAATCGGGGGTATGACGTAAAGTCTTTTGGCGCGCTTACATATTGTAATATCTGCGCAATCAGCGTCTCCTTTGCGCTTTCAGCGGGAACCCCTATTTCCTCACGAACAGAAAATCACTCCCCGGCAGGTTGCTGCCAAAGTCACCAAGACGCGGCGGGTTCTTGAGCTTCTCGACAAAGCCGAATACCTCCGACACGGTCAGAATACCATCCTTGCCGCCCTGCGATTGCATGGCTTCAATAAAACTCTTCGCAAACGGTGAGTGCTTGCCAGCAATACCATCCGACACATAGGTCTTCCCGCCAGACGTCAGGTAGCGGCGTGTGCGCTGCGTGAGCTTCCGTGCGATGAATTCATTCGTGTTCTGCTGCTGATAGACTTCATCCTCCGCACCGCGCGCTGAAGCCAATGCCTCATCAAAGGTTCCGCCGAAGCATACATCCATTACCAGGAAGATGTGTTCTGCAGGTATGTTATTGATAATCGACCGAAGGCGGTTGTGCGACAGGTAAGATGTCTTTCCCACATCATTGAGAATGGATTCCTTGGTTACAACATAGCCCTCACCAAAGGTCTGGTCGTAAGTGCCGTGGCCGGCAAAGAAAATGAGGAGTTGGTCCAGGGGCTTGTATTGCTTCTCGCCATACTCACGAAGTTTCTTCAGGATGTCATCCTGCGTGGGGTTCTCCACGATGTCGGTGGTAAAACCATATGTCTTTTCAAGTTCGCTGGCAATGGCACGTGAGTCGAAAATCGGATTGACCAGGTCGGACCAGTTGTCGTATTGATCGGTGGCAAAAATCAATGCATAGTCTTTACGTTCCAGGCGGTTGGCATCTGAAATCGCCATGGTCCCCACCCGCACGCGACGGAAGGTTTTGGTCTTGACACCTTCTGCATTCTCGGCAACTACTTCAATGATGTTTTCACCATCCATCAGGTTGATGCTTTTATCCACCACGGTGTACAACTTCTGACTGGCGTCGGGCGTCACGGACATGCTTCCCCGGGCAGCCGTAAGCGGAGAATCTTTGATCGAAATGGTGATCGCCTTGATGGGCGTGGTGGTCTCCACTACAAACTTGATCTTATAGCGCGGCTCCTGTGAATAGCTGATCTCGGGAATCGGCAACATCCAGGTAATCACCGGCACGGTAGAAGTTACCGATGCCGCCGTGTTCAATCCGAATTTCTCGGTCTTGCTGCTCACGTTCTGTGCCTGGAGCTGTGTGGCATTCACGCCAAGGACCAAAATGAAAAGGATAATTCTGGTTGTCATAGCCTGAATGTTGTTGGTGAAGTATCTCATAATATCTTTCCGTTGAACCGTTGTTATTGATCTTTATTCTAATTGCCCAGGCCGGATACGCTCGGTGGATTGGGTTGAGCCGGATTGGTTTCGTTGACGGGATTGGAGCCGCCTCCACCACCTCCGCCGGAGGCCGCCATGATCACGCCACCCACCACCGCAACTCCCAATACGGTCTTCACCAGCATGGGAACTTTGGGTGTCACCTTAAAGAAATCGGTAAAGATGATTTCATCGGGGCGCTTGGAGTCGGTGAGGCGAATGCGATAGTCATCGCCGGGTTTGGCGTGCGCCGGCAAAGTCAAGAGATAAGTTCCATTGTTGGGATGGTTGAGTTCACCGATGATGCGTTCACCGCCCTTGAACAGTTCGATGTGTATCGGGTTGTTGTTTCCCGGTTTCCAGTTGAGCGGATAGCTCTTGCCGCGCTTGTAGGATTTGTCCACATCAAAATCCTGGAGTTTGGCAAACATGATGAACACCTTGCCACGCACTTCAAGAGCAATTTCACCATCGAAGTCTCCCAGCTCTTCCTTGAAGTTCCATTCGATGGTTTTCAGGGTTCCGGGTTTGATCTCCGGACCCACATCGCCTTTGACTTTCGTCATGGCCACGGTGTAGTTGTCCTTCGAAGTGTACAGGTTCATCAGGTATTCATTGTTCGGGTTGGAGTCGTCCAGTTCGTACTGCACGATGATCTTGTCACCCGCCAATTGCACTTTCTTGATGGAGGCCGTTTGTGCAACGCCAAACAGTGGCATGAGAACGACCAGAAGGGTAAGTATTCTTTTCATAGGGACCCTGAATATTATTTTTGAAGTACAATTCTTTTATTCTGAACAAACTGGCCACCGGGACCGGCAACCATTAGTCGATAGACATACATGCCAGGGTTCTGCTGGCTGCCATTCCACGCTATGTTATAGAAGCCTGATGGCAATGTGCCGTCCTGAAGGGTGGCTACCAGTTGGCCCAGCATATCATACACCTCCACCTTCACACCGTATGAGGTACCCTGGTCGGGCAACGTGAATGGAATGATGGATACACCGGTGCTGGGGTTTGGATATGCATCACCCAGTTGAACAAAGTCAGGCATGATCTTTTTCTCCAGCTGTTCTCCGTAGTAGATTCTAAAGTCCTTCGACACGGAAGGATCAAACGAATAGCGGGTTGCTTCACGCATGTTCACCGGCTTTTGCAGGGCAATGTCGAAGAGGAACAACTCGCGGCTGCCCGGACCAAAGCCGCTGTTGTCCCACATCAACTCGGTGGTGCCGGATTGGTTGGTGCTTACCGTGAAGTGCCAGGAGTAGTCATTTTGCTGTTGTACGATGTCAACACCAAGTTTCTTAACTTTTGATTCCGGATGAGGGAAGTCGATGCGCAGGTAATCCTGAAACACCGGTGGGTTGAGATCATCAAAAGCATCCACACCGTTGGACGCATCGGGGTTCATACCAATCGCACCAAGATTGGTGGTGTTAGTTCCGTTCTTGAGAGCGATGGGCAACTTCCAGTTTGCCTCATCCAGCCTGGAAGAAGGTTCCGCCCTCCGACCGCCAGTGCCTGTTACCACGACAGGTATCTTGAGGGTGATGGCTGCGGAGCTACCGTTGTGGGCAAAGCCACCTTGTGTCGCTTTCAGTGAAGTCACCGAGGTGAAGTCTGCACCACCGACAAAAGATTTCAGGGTAGTGAGTACGCCTGTCGCTCCGGTGGGCACGGCCGGGTTGGCGGCCAATACCTGTGCCCAATCGATATCGAACGGATATGGATTGCCGATCTGGTTCCAGCCCGGACTCAACGTGATGCTGGTTGGATTCTCTTTGGTGACAGACGGTGTTGAAGACACGGCCAGCGCCGGACTTCCACCAGGTTTATAAATCAGCCAATAGCCTCTTCCCACTTCAAGGGTAGACGTGCCATTCAGTTCACTCCAGTCGGTAGCGCCCGCATTCAATGTGAGCAAACGCCAGACCGTGTTGTCATAGGCACCCAACGATGGCACAAGCACATCATTCGCGGTGGCTGAGGTGAAGGTGTATGGCACTGCGATGATCCGGTAATCGGCCGTCACCTTACCTGCAGGGAGTGCGGGAGAAATGGTTGGCTTCTTGCCATCGGGGAAGTTAATGTATGAACGATAGTATGTACCGTCGGCGGGACTGATGGCTTTGTTGCCTGCGGCATCCTGTGCTTCGAAATAGTATTCCAATCCGAGTGCACCAAATTCACTGGAAGTTGGAATGAAGTTATAGGTGCCAGATCCGGGTGTCGTCTCCGTGATCACTTTGCCGGCCGGGAACGGATCGTTGTTGGTGATCTTGCGGTAGTAGGCTTTTGCTATTGTCACGCCCACGTTGTCGCTCATGTTCACCGTGATCGTCTTACTCGGGTCACCGTTGGC
The DNA here is from genome assembly GCA_044223085.1 of Cyclobacteriaceae bacterium. Taxonomy (GTDB): domain Bacteria; phylum Bacteroidota; class Bacteroidia; order Cytophagales; family Cyclobacteriaceae; genus ELB16-189. The sequence goes on along the minus strand of JBGAMI010000047.1, from coordinate 9,990 downwards.
GAGGTTGTTGGTCGCGGATGGCGTAAAGGTAATCGTGGGTTTGGTGACATCCGGCTGAACAGCCATTTCAAATTTCCAGGTGGTATTGTCCAGCACGGGTCCGTTGGGGTTTCCGAAGAGATCCACGAAGGCTCCTGACTCGATGGTGATGTAATAGACTTGCTTGGGTCCGGTAAATGGCGAGTACTTCAGTGTAGTTCCCGCCGGCGTAAAGGTGAAGGTCCGGTCGAACGGCACACCTGCGGAAGCATCCAGGCTTTCAACAAAGGAAGCACCGTTGGCGGCGTCTACGATCTTCAGCTTCTTACCGGCTACGGTATTTGTGGCCTGATCAAAGGTGATGGATAGCGTAGCGGTTGGCAATACACCCGTAGCCGTGTTGACAGGTTTTAATCCCGTGATGACCGGGACCGTTGTATCTGTGGGTATCACGATGCCGGCGCTTTTCATGATGGGCAAGCCATCGATTCCGCCAAAAGCGAGACCTGAAAACTCATCCAGGGCAATGGCAGAGAAAGAAGGAGTCAGCAAATCGCTGTTGGGATCGCCATAGCTTACGTTTTGCCATGTGGTGCCCTGATCACGCGACAGGTAAAGAATGCCTGAGTGGAAATCCCTGATGAAAAAATAATTCAGGGAGCTGATAAACAATTTATCACCCGGTGGCCCCGGCTTTGGGGTCCAGGTCAATCCGTTGGTCGACGAGTAAATGGTTGACCCGCTGTTGTCCGAGTCACAGATGTAAATCTTGCCATTCGCGGTAATGGTATTTCTTGCATACCGGGTAAAGCTGAGTTTGTTTACTGAACCGGCCGCATATTGATAGACAGATGGAGTTGAGGTGCCGATTCTGGCTACAAAGTAAAGCACACCGTTGGCGCTCACCGACATGGAATAGAACTCATAAGGAAATTGAAGTACCGACAAGCTCACCGGTGTCCAGGTGGTCAGGTCGGTTGAACTCACCACTCCGCTGCCTGTAAATCCATAGAAGGTAAGACCGTCACCTGTTGCGAGGAACCTGATCTGAACGTTTCCTGGGTTGGCCATTTTTGTCCAGGTAACACCATCGGTCGTTTTGAACATGGCATCACCAAATGCAATCAAACTTCCATCGGGTGATTTCACCAGACCATTCACCGGTGCATCAACGCTTGCCACTGCGGTGGTCGTCTGGCCTTTGTCGGAAGAAACATACAATCCCTTGTTGACCACCGCGAAAAGATTGCGTCCGAATATCTCCATCGCTACCGGCACGTTGTCAGTCAATCCTTTAGGTTGGAAGGGGGCGAAGGTTGTTCCATTGTCAGTGGACTTCAGCACACCAGACGGGGCCTTGTACTGATTGGTTGGCGAGGAAGCATAAATATCAGTACCCTTCCAAAGCAGGGAAGACAAAACAGGTGCATAAGCCCCTTTTCGGGTCCAGGTAGTTCCCTGATTCGAAGACGTATAGATTACCGTATTGAATTCGGTAAGTGTAAGCCAATAGTCACCTGTCGAACCAACGTTCAGCATGCGCTGTGTCGTGGCATCGAAGTCATTACGGTCAAAGCCAGTAGATTTCTCTGTCCAGCTGGCGCCCTCGTTAGTGGACACAAATACACTGTATCGGGTCGAGGCGGCAACATGTCCGGCGTCCATCGCCGCAAAGGCTAATACGGTCTCCCCGGGTAAGAAAGTGATGCCCGTTTGTGCTAATGACCAGTTCAGTCCTTTGTCCGTTGAGCGGAATAGTCCACCCCCGTTGTCCTTTAATGCAAACAACGTATTGGCGGACGACATGGCAAGCTTTGAGTACGATCCGCCGTCTACCTGGGTAAATGTTGCTCCATTGTTGGTGGACCGGTATAGTCCGGAAGCGGAGGTGACAAATATGGAACCTATATCGTTTACCAGAATAGAGCTGACGACTGATCCTGACATATCACTCACCTGCGTGGTGAAGGTCGCACCATTGTTGGTGGAGGTATATATGGTTGCGTTGGTGGAGTAGGTTTTTCCCAACAAGTAGATTTTATTGGATGGATCGATAAAAGCATCCACTACCCCACCCTGCAAGTCATCCCACGCGGATGTGGTGGTGTTATAGTGGTAAAAGTGAGTCGATCCGATTCCGAAAAGTTCGCCTGTGGAGTTTTTGAGTACTTTGACAATACCACTGCCCATAGGACCGCCGGCTGTGCGCTGCCAGGCGAAATCAATGTAGGGAGTTTGCTCTGCTGGAGGTAGCAACAACTTATTGGTGGATGACACGGTAAACAGCAGGGTCGGTGAATTTTTTGCCGCAACAAAAAACTTGTCACCGGCGGCATTCAATGATATTGACCTTGCCTTGGCACTGCCTTCCGGCAGGGGAATATTCACCAGGGTTTTGCCTTCATCCTGGGTAACGGAGATAAACCCATTTTGATTAAAGTATGCCAGGCCCTTGAGGGTTCCTTGTGTCAGCGGCACAGCATAACCAAACGTGGGAATCGATGTGACGAAATTGAATGTCGCTCCTTTGTCGGAACTGGAATACAATCCCCTGGTCAACTCCTGCACATACAGTTTGTTGTTGAGGCTGAAGATGACAGGTGCACCCTTATCGGTGGTGAAAGGGGAATTGGCGAAAGTAGTCTGGCCAATCTGCGTTGCGGTCCAGGGTATCGTGTTGGAGTCCAGTTTCCAGAATTTGGGTCCTGACACGGTGTACCCAAAGGCATAGAATATACCGTCGGTATCGCGTGTCAATTTCGAGGCCTGAAAACCCGTCAGGGGCACCGTAAGGCTGATCTGCGTCCAGCTGGTTCCTTTGTTGATGGATTCCCACACAGTGCCATCCGTACCTATACCGTAGATATCATTGGAGGAGAAGACATATATATCCTCGAACCTGCCGATGCTGCCCGGGTTGGTGATGGTGGTCCAGTTGATGCCGTCGGTAGAAATCAGGTTGGAACCTTCGGAGGTCATCAACAACGTAGTGCCATCGATGCGAAACAGCTTGTTAAGGAATGCGTTGAGGTTATTGATTTGCCAGGTAACACCGTTGTCCGTGGAGTACCAGTATGCTTTTGGGATATCTCCCTGCAGCTGAATGATTTTTCCATCCAGCATCACTTCCACTTGTGCTCCCTGTCCCCGCTTCATCCCGGTTGAACTTGACGACCAGGATGTACCTGCGTTTATGGTTGCAAAGACACCACTGGTGACTCCACCGGCCAGTGCCTGGGTGGCAGTTCTCCAGAAGACACAATTAATGCCTTCGGTTCCAATCGCATCCGTGGGCCAGGGCTTGGTTGTCCAGGTCGATGGTTCCGTAAATTCCCAGGAGGTAAATGTTGGATTCGGGTTTGCATAGAAATAAGCCTTGCCCGAGGGAGAAGACACGAGGGTAATGTCGCTGCCGTTTATCAGACCCGGCAGGGTTTGTTCCACCCAGCCTGTTTCGCCATTGGATGACAAGGCAACACTGACCAGGAAACTCGAGAGTGTATGGGAGATCAGCACCTTTCCGGATGTGAGGATCGTGGTCTTGAGTGCGACGTCTGTGCTGATGGCAGCGTCTCTGGGCATCACCGTTATCCAATTGGCGGGCACCCATGAGTTCAGGTCAGTTGGATTGGCGGGATATTTGAACTTGAGAATACCCGTGAGGGGATAAGAATAATATATGTCGCCTCCTGTTGATACATCGAGGTCAATGTTGAAGGTTACACCTGGTTGCGGATATGACAAAAGGGTCTTCCAGGTGGCGCCACCATCGAGGGTAAGTTGAACGCCTTTTACTCCGGCCGCGACAAATCCGCCGGGGGTCGGCAGTTTCTTCAATATTTTCATGTTATCCGCGAAGGGGATAACACCCACCACCGTCCAGGTCACACCACCGTCCGTAGAAGTTTGCACCTGGTTAAACAAGTCAGTGATCATCAACTTGGATCCATCGAGGGTGAACGAATAGGGTCCCCAATTGGGTTGATCTGCAGGCCGGGGAAGTTCGGTCCAGGTAGCGCCGTTGTCGGTAGATGAAAACAGCGTGTTGCCTGCGCCGACAGCGCCGACCAGGCCTACGAGCGCGTAGGTTTTTGAATTGGTGGCATCGTATTCGAATTGGAGGACGCTTCCTCCGAAAGGACCGTTGAGTGAGGTGAATGTTTGGGCGAGGGAAGAAAAGGAAATGAGAATAGCTAAGAGGGTAAACAATCTCTTCATGGGCTGCATTTGGTTAGGTTGGGTTTTGTTCTTGAATCAGAGCACAACCATGCCAGCCAAAAAGGAGCAAAGCAGACTGAAAACCAGCTTCAGAAAAAAAACCGTATTAAATATAGGGCTTTATCTCAGTTATCCATGGTGAGGGGGGCGGAAAGGGGGGAAAAAGGTAGGGCGGGAAACGCAGAACACGCAGAAAAAAGCAGATCACGCAGACTGGTGAAGTGCCTGCCCCGATGAAGCGCAGCGTAATCGGGGAAAGAGCGCAACATAATTTAGCCGTCATACCGGACAATCCCGATGGCCATCGGGATCGGCGCGATCCGGTATCCCCAAGAAATGAAAGAGGTCCAAACAAAAGTCTTTCACCGCGGCCCGCCCCGACGTAGCGAAGCGAAGTCGGCGGCCTGCCCCGATGGAGCGCAGCAAAATCGGGGTGACCTCTGTGTCTTTGTGGTTTGTTAAATGTATTAACCATAAAAGCGCAGCGGTGGTTGGTGACAACACCAACCACAGGCAAATAGAAAGAAGACGCGGGCTCCTTCGGTGCGAATGCATGGCCGCGGAGACGCAAAGACGCGATGGCACGAAGAAGAATAAACAAATACAGAAAAAGACGCGGCCACCTTGCGGATTCACGCCGTTCATGATACTCTTGATGGTACCATCCTTGCCTGAACTGTCCATGCCCTGGAAAATCACCAGCAGGGACTGCCGGTTCTCCGCATACAGTTTGTATTGGAGGTCGGAGATTTTGCCAATGTTGGTGGTGAGTTTTTTTCGCAACCGCTTCTTGCCCGACCCGGCCTCATCCGATCGGGTCGCAGCCCTGGAAAGTCTGATGTCCTTGCCTTTCCGGACCCGGAATTGTTTGGTGTTCATGCGATTTCCTGAGAGGATTTAGCTGTAAGGCATGGATAGTTCATTATTCACGCCACGCTGAAGACCGGACTTGTGAAGGTATTCAGCAGGGTGATACTATGCTCCGGCAGCAACTGTGGAATTTATGCCCCACAAAAAGGACCTGTGTGCATCCCACATAAAATGTACCTTGAGCTATGGATTCACTAACGCATATCGCGCTGGGCGGATTGGTGGGAGAAGTGCTTCTCGGCAAGCGGCTGGGTAAATCAGCCATGGTGCTTGGCGCGGCCGCACAATCCATTCCGGATATTGATTTCGTAGCGTCGTTCTGGATGGATGTGCCCCATGACCTCCTCGCCCACCGGGGCTTCACGCATTCCTTTTTATTTGTTGCGCTGCTCTCACCCATACTCGCGCGCGTCAGCAAAACGTGGTGGCGTCCCGACATTTCATTTTCTTCCTGGTTCCTCTTTTTCGCGGCCCAGATGAGTATTCATCTACTACTGGATTCTCTCAACGCCTATGGCACCGGCTGGCTCGAACCGTTTTCGCATGAAAGATTTTCTTTCCATACACTGTTCGTGGCCGATCCATTGTTTACGGTTCCACTCGTCCTCGCTTTCTTCGGGCTTCTGCTGTTGGCCCGCACCAGCCGGTATCGGATAATTATAACTGTCATCGGACTGGGATTGAGTTCGCTGTATTTACTGTACGCGTTCAGCAACAAATACACCATCGATCAGGAAGTAAGCCAGGCATTGGACAAACAGCATATTCCCGCCCTGCGGTATTTCACCACGCCGACGCCGTTGAATACCTGGCTGTGGATGGTGGTGGCGGAGCAATCCGACGGATTTCAAATCGGTCACCGATCCGTCTTTGACCGTTCGGGTCATATCACCTTCCATTACTTCCCACGCAACGACTCTTTGCTGAATGCCTTTCAGAACCAAACCGATTACAGACTGTTGCAGCGCTTCTCGCAAGGATATTTTGTGATCACATCGCATCAGGACACAGTCACTTTCAATGACCTTCGCTTTGGTCAGCAGCAAGGATGGACACAGCCGGACGGGAAGTTTGTATTTCAATACTACCTGACTTCTCCCGAAGCCAATCAGTTGGTGGTACAGCGTGGCCGGTTTGCGGGCTGGGATAAGGAACACATCCGCCTGATGCTGCATCGCATCCGCGGAGACTAAACCTATTCGTGTTGCTTGAAGTAGAACGTGAACAGAAAAAACATCACGCGGTATAAATAGTAGGAAGACCGCTGGGCCGCCTGGGTCCAAAAGCCATAGGCAGCCAGTGTCTCTGTAGTGATCTTCATACAATCCTGTCGCATCACATCCTGCAACAGCTGTTCGACCTGCTGCACAAATGGTGGATCCGTTACACCCAGGTTCAGTTCGATGCTGGCAAACGCACTGATGGTATTGACGTTGTACGATCCCACCGTTGCCCAGGTGCCGTCATACGTGGCTACCTTGCCGTGCAATACACTCTTCTGATATTCATAGATATCTATGCCGTTGTGCACCAGCCACCGGTACATATACCGTTCGGCGTACTTGGCTATAACGCTATCTGACGTGCCCGCGAGGATTACTTCCACCTTTACACCACGTCGTACTGCTGCACGCAACCGCTTCCGGAACTGATCATTGGGCAGAAAGTAAGCTGACAGGATGATGATCCTGCCCTTTGCCTTTTGGAACATATCAATATAACTACGGGTGATATCGCGTTTCGCGCGCACCCAGTCATTGACATTTACCCGAACTGATCCGGTCTGATTTCGGGTCGATGCGTTTTTGCTTCTTGCGAGTCTTACCTTCCACAACGGTTCCATGCGCCGCTCGCAGATTTTGGTAAGCACTTCCGCACTCCGGCCCTCGGCATATACGGCGCAGTCGAACCACGCAGGCTGACCGGGGAGGTCATTGTACCGGTTACTGATATTGATGCCACCCACCAGACAATACCTGTCGTCGACGGTCACGACCTTGTGGTGGAGCCTTCTGCCGACGTAGAAATATTTGCTCTTGAGCAGCGGGCCGTACATTTTGAATCGTATGCCCGCGTCAGTCATACTTTGAATGAAACCTCGCGAGAGACCGCCGCTGGCAAACCCGTCGACCAGCAGGAACACCTCCACGTGGCGGAGGGCGGCGGACTTCAAAGCTTCCGCTACTTCGGTGCCCGTTTCATCTTCATCGAAAATGTATGTCTGAAAGTGGATGGACTTTTCGGCTTTGGCGATGAGGGCCAGGAGTGTGTCGAAGTAGGTTCTTCCGCCTCGGATCAATTCAACGCGCTCCGGAATGGGTGGGCTGGGCATATAAGCGTCGGAATACGGTTGGGAAGGTTAATTCTTTGAAGGTAGGTGTTTGGCACCTTCGGAGGCGCAGAAAACGCAGAAAAAGGCAAATCACACAGATCAACCTTAGTACATGCATTTTTTCACCGCGGAGACGCAATGACGCGGAGGAGAAATGAATACAAATACAAAAAGAAGACGCGGGCACCTTCGGTGCGGAATACAGGGATGAACACATGTAGTGCAGCGGTATCAAGGGCCTGCCCCGATGTAGGTTAGCGAATCGGTGGCCTGCCCCGATGTAGTGTAGCGAAGTCGGTGGCCTGTCCCGATGGAGCGCAGCGTAATCGGTGGCCTGCCCCGATGGAGCGCAGCGAAGTCGGTGGCCTGCCCCGATGAAGCGCAGCGTAATCGGTGGCCTGCCCCGATGTTGCAAAGCGGAATCGGGGTGACAAAATCAACCACAGGCAAGTTCCGCGTAAATCCGCGGGAACTAAATCAGCGTACATCTGCGGGAACTGTATTTATTACGCACGCCAATGTTAATCCAAATAAACCTCCCGCTGATCCACGCAGATTGAATACACCGCTGATTTTCGCAGATTCTGAAATTCTTTATTCAGAATTCATTGAAATTCATCTCCGTGTCTCTGTGGTTATTAATGTATTAACCATATAAGCGCAGCGGTGGTTGGTGACAACACCAACCACAGGCAAATGCATTTTTTCACCGCGGAGACGCAATGGCGCGGAGGAGAAATGAATACAAATACAAAAAGAAGACGCGGGCACCCTCGGTGCGGAATACAGGGATGAACACATGTAGTGCAGCGGTATCAAGGGCCTGCCCCGATGTAGCGCAGCGTAATCGGCGGCCTGCCCCGATGAAGCGCAGCGTAATCGGGGTGTCTCTGTGGTTATTAATGTATTAACCATAAAAGCGCAACGGTGGTTGGTGACAACACCAACCACAGGCAAACAACACCAACCACAGGCAAGGAGTTTTTCACCGCGGCCTGCCCCGCGTAGCGAAGCGAAGTCGGTGGCCTGACCCGATGTAGCGCAGCGAAGTCGGGGAGGCGCAAAGACGCGAAGGATAAATGAATACAAATAGAAAGAAGACGCGGGGCACCTTCGGTGCGAATGCATGGCCGCGGAGGCGCAAAGACGCGATGGCACAAAGAAGAATAAACTAATACAGAAAAAGACGCGACACCTTCGGTGCGGTTGGAAATTACCAATTTCTTTGCGCCTTTGCGCCTCTGCGGTAAGTGCCTCTGCGTGATCTGCTTTTTTCTGCGTGTTCTGCGTTACCCCCCTACTCCGGTTTATTCCTCGGCTGGATCTTGGCGTAGTACACAGGCGCATGCGTACCGGGCTGCTTCTTCTCAGGATGGTAAATAATCTGCCGGTCGTAGGTGAACCCATGCAGTTTGCCCGCAGGGTGCGTTATCACAAATTTGCCTGCATTGGTTCCATCCGTCACATGGATGGTATAGCCATCCCGGCGGGTTATTTTATAGGTGCCTGTCTCCCCCTCAACGGTCTCCGTCAGGGTACTGTCCGTGACAATCAGCTCTCCTTCGATGTTGGTTATGACGGTTCCCATCTTTTTGAGGCCAATGGTGTACTTCTGACTAAAGGCGCTCAGGGTGGCGCAAAGCGCTACGATAAATAGTGGGTATCTCATAATATATTATGCACGAATATCGACAGGTGGATCAGGAAGTGCAAACGTGTATTTGGTTGGGAGAAAACACGGAGATGTTTGCCGCGGAGGCGCAAAGGCGCGGAGCCGCGAAGGATGTAAAAGGATATGTAATTGATAAATACAATGTGGATATGCAACTATTCCGAATGAACCCCGAAGGGGTGAAATTCTTATAGGGGTGGCATAGCGTCTGTATTTAATGCATCTCACGCAGAGAGCACAGAGGGGCTCACGCAGAGCACGCAAAGTACAGTACATCTTCTCCGCGTCATTGCGTCTTAGCGCCTTAGCGGTTAGCGGGCCACCACAGAGACACAGAGGCCACGGAGATATTCGCCGCGGCCTGCCCCGATGTAGTGCAGCGGAATCTGGGAGCCGCGAAGGATACCAAAGAAGAATCAAATGAAAAATACGCGTGAATGTTACTTGGTCAAAATGAACCCCGAAGGGGTGAAATTATTATAGCCATAAGATTGATAACAACCTCAACCCCGGAGGGGTGGCATAGCGTCTGCAAAGAATGCAACAAAACCACAAAGAGATAGAGGTCACCGAGATTTTTGCCGATAAAAACGATAGGAAATATAAAACCGACAGAGAACCTGAAGTCAGGATACGGAGATGGCCTTTCGGCGTTTTGGGGTTTGTTGCCGGAGGGGGTAAGGTCTGTTAAATGCCTCCTGGGCTACTTTGAAATGGGTAGCGAGATCGCGAATGATCTCCTTGGAGAGGCCTTTCTTGTAATGTAGGATATCTGAGATGTATCCTTTGCTTACGCCAAGCAGCTGAACGAGGTCAGTGGCCTTCATCTGGTGTTCGTCCATGCATGATTGAAGAAGTTGAATGGGGTCAAGTTCATGATGACCGTAGTGATCACGATCCCATTTTTCAATCAGCAGGG
>JBGAMI010000046.1:0-26412 GCA_044223085.1 Cyclobacteriaceae bacterium | reverse complement strand
GACAGAGGTCGTGAACCTGGAAGACATCATCGATGTGAAAGGATGGAAGGCGCTGGGTAACCGGCTGTCGCAGCACAAGGTGGTGAAGGTGAAACCTGTTGAGGACCCCGAAGATTCGGGTCTCGAAGAGGGAGACGACGAGAATGAACTGGTGGAGTCACCATCTCCAAAAGGAAAGACGACAGGGTCGAAGGACGCTGAATCGTCAAAAAAAAAATCCGAAACGGATCGGGAAGAAACCAGCCAACCAAGCCTATTCGGGGAAACCAAAAGGGCAGAAAGCCCCAAAAGCAGCCCAAAAAAGCCGCCGCTCGTCCCCAAAAAGCAGGCCGTCGCGCAAGCAAGCCTCTTCGGGGAAAAGGAAAGCGTAAATAGCAGCAAGCCGGAGTCGAAAGCATTCACAGTGGGCGATTCCATTGAACTCGATCTATGATGGGTGCTGTTTATCATTCGGTGTTGTTCCCCATCTTGTTCACCCTGGTGCTGCTCGCGAGCATCGCGGGTGGATACTTTTATGCCCACCGACGGTACCTGAAACGCGAAAGATCCTGGCGGGCAAGCGGGGTGGAGAACGGGATTATCGGATTCTACGGTTTGCTCCTGTCGTTTGCATTGCTCACCGCAGGTAACCTGAATAAAGAACGCAACACGCTTATTTACCAGCATGTCGATGCCTTGGGCAATCTCTACCGTCGAAGCCTGCTTATGCCCGATTCTACCCAGGCCTGGGTCAAACAGAAAGTTATTCGCCTTGTTGGCCTGAAGAAGGAGTCAATCAATGCGGACCGGTTATCCCTCGCGCGATTGCAGCTTGAAACCGAGTCCGCATATACGGATATGTGGAAAGAGTTGGCTAAACATGATTTCGCAGAAGATGATATTGCGGAGATTACCCATGAGTTGGCCATGCTGCATTCCATCGATTTGCGCATTGGTTATGGTTTCCTGGAACGTACACCAACCCTGGTTATGATCGTTTTGTTGGTCGGATCCTGGTTGGTTGGCGTGCTCATCGGCTTCACCAGCGGGTTTAATCCTGAACATAGTATCCTCGTGCCGTTGATCTTCTTTATTCTCACGGACCTCACCATGCTGACCATCTCAGACCTGGATAATCCCGTATCTGGTTTTATTCGTCCATCCTACGTAAAGTACCTCGACCTGGAAAAACTACTGTTGCCATGAAAGCCATCACCTTTGTTTGCTGCTTGTTTGTTGTGCACAGTGCCCTCGCGCAGGATATCACCGTGCAAGGAAAGATAACTGATGCAAGAACCGGTAAAGGGGTGAAGGCTTCAATCCTCTACAAGAGTTATCCCACGGGTGGTATCACCGGTCGTTTTCGCGACAGCACATTTACGTTTACAATTTTTGGCTCATCCAAATATCACATCACGGCAGAGGCGGAAGGGTATAATCCAGGAACCGCATTGGTCGATCCAAAGGATGTCGATGCCAATCACACCATCATCCGCGACCTGGTGTTGACGAAAAAGGGGGAGACCATTGAGTTGGATCACCTCATCTTCGAGCAGGGCAAGGGGGTGATAGATCCCAAATCATTCCTGGGCCTGGATGAAGTTGTCGCTATGATGAAGGAAGACACCCGGCTGGTGATTCAGCTCGAAGGACATACCGACAACCAGGGCGATGCCAAAAAGAACATGGAACTCTCACAGGACCGGGTTGAAAACGTCAAGAAATACCTGGTCTCCAAAGGTGTTGCCAAAGACCGTGTAAAGACCAAGGCTTTTGGTGGTACACAGCCAATCCTGAACGCCAATACCCCCGAAGCGCGCAAGCGAAACCGCAGGGTGGAAATGCGTATTCTCCAGGACTGATGGGTATGCCGCATGCCCAAAAAAAATCCATTTTTAGCTTATCTTTGCACCCTTAAATAGGGAAATTATGCCTGGAAGCGAGCTTTTTGGAGCTGAGGAACGCAAAGAAATAGATGATGTATTAAGTACCGGCGTTTTGTTCCGGTACAACCACGAGGCGCAACGCAAGGACATTTGGAAAGCCCGTGATTTTGAAAACGAAGTAAAGAAGATCACCGGAGCACGGTTTGCCCACGCTGTTTCAAGCGGGTCCACGGCCGTTTCCTGTGCCCTGGCTGCCGCAGGGGTAGGCGCCGGTGATGAAGTGATCGTACCCCCTTTTACCTATATCGCCTCAGTGGAGGCAGTGATATTTGCAGGTGGTATTCCGGTGTTTGCAGAGATCGATGAAACCTTGTGTCTCAGTGCAGAAGGCATCCGTAAAGCAATCACACCCAAGACCAAAGCTGTTGTACTCGTGCACATGTGCGGACAGATGGCAAACATGGACGAGATCCTTAAGGTGGTCAAAGAACATAACCTCGTGCTGGTGGAAGATGCCGGTCAGGCATTCAGCGCCACCTACAAAGGCACCTCAGTTGGTTTGTTTGGAAAGACCGGCTGCTATTCTTTCGACTTTTTCAAGATTGCCACTGCTGGTGAAGGCGGCGTGTTTGTCACCAATGATGAACAATGTTACAAATTTGCCGATAGCTTCAGCGATCATGGCCACGACCATGTTGGCAGTAATCGCGGCATGGAACAGCATCCGGTGTTAGGTTTCAATTACCGCATCAGCGAACTGCATGCGGCGGTAGGCGCGGCCCAAACACGTAAGGTGCCCCATATCAAGAGTGTAAATCGCAGTCACAAGCAATTGATGATGGATCGCCTGAAAGGAATACCTGGCGTTGGTTTTGCAACCATCCCGGACCCGGCGGGCGACTCAGCAACATTCCTTAACCTCATGTTGCCCGACCAGGCCGCCGCAGCACGGGTGGTGGAGGAGTTCGGCAAACAAGGTGTCTCAGGTTTTAACTACTGGTTCATCAACATGTACCACTTCATCAACCAGTGGGGACACCTGAAAGACCTGAGGTCTGCGGCCCCGCTGCCAGCGCATCACTATCAGCGCCCGCAGGACTATAACAAACTCTCGCTGCCCAAATCACAGGAGGTTGTCGGCAGATTGATTTCTTTCGGCATTCGCTGCACCTGGAAGGAGTCCGAAGTGATTGAATTGACCAATAAAATCAAAACGTCTGTAGAGAAAGCCATGGGCGTTACTGCGTATGCATAAGAATTTTAAGGGCATTGAAAAGACCGTCTTCGGTCGTGGTAGCTTCAATCAATTGAAAGAGATTGTCGATGAGCGCCGCGGTGAGAATGATAGGTTCGTGTTGTTCCTCGTGGACAACTATTTCAAAGGAAAAGAATTGGAGAAACGTATTCCTGCCGCGCCAGGCGATGTAGTTACCTTCATGGATGTTGATCCAGAGGAACCAACAACCGTACAAGTGGATACCCTTCGCGACCGGACCAAACAGAGCAAGGGTATTCCGGCTGCCGTAGTTGGCATTGGCGGCGGTAGCATCATGGACCTGGCCAAGGCGGTATCCCTGATGTTTACGAATGAAGGCTCTTCCGTGAAATACCAGGGTCTGAACCTCATCAAGAAACCCGGCGTGTATCATATAGGTATCCCAACCATATCAGGTACTGGCGCAGAGGTTTCCATGACCGCCGTACTCACAGGCCCGGAAAAGAAACTGGGCCTCAAATGCGAATGGACAGTGTTCAATCAGGTGATCCTGGATCCGGATCTTATTGCTTCTGTTCCTCGTGACAAATGGTTTTATACGGGCATGGATACCTACATCCACTGCATTGAGTCCAGGGACGGTATCCTAAACAATGCCTACAGTACAGCTTTTGGTGAGCAGTCGCTGACGCTATGCCGGGAGATTTACCTGGGCAGCCAATCAGGACAGACGGCCGAGAACGATGAGAAACTCATGGTGGCTTCCCTGATGGGTGGTCTTAGCCTGACCTATTCAGAAGTGGGTATTGTTCACGCGCTGTCCTATGGACTTTCCAAAATCCTGGGAGAGAAACATTGCTATGCAAACTGTGTAGCGTTTCAACACCTGGGTGACTATTACCCGGAAGGCGTGAAGGAGTTTAGTGAGATGGTGCGCAAACACAACATCAAGCTCCCGACCGGTCTCGCTAAGAACTGGAGCGAAGATACCATTACGGCCATGGCCCATGTGTCCATCCGCCTTGAGCACATGTGGAATCATGCGATTGGCACAGACTGGAAGACAAAAGTTACGTTGGATACCGTGAAGGATTTATTCAGAAGACTATAAAACTGCGACATGAAGAAGAAACTCGTACAAGTAGGTAATATTTCATGCGGCACGGAAGATCTATTCCTGATCTCCGGACCCTGCGTGATCGAAGATGAGATGATTATGATGAAAACGGCGGAGAAGCTCAAAGAAGTTTCTGCCCGGTTGAACCTGCCTATCATTTACAAATCGTCATTTCAAAAGGACAACCGAAGCTCAGCCAAATACTATGACGGCCCGGGCCTGGATAAAGGCGTGAAGATGCTTGCCAAGATCAAGGAGCAATTCGGATTCCCAGTGCTTACCGACATTCATTATCCCGACCAGGCAAAAGCTGCCGGAGAGGTGGTCGATGTACTTCAGATTCCCGCCTACCTTTGTATGCAGACAACACTGGTTGTAGCAGCTGCCAAAACCGGGCGTGTAGTAAATGTTAAGCATGGTCAGTTCCTGGCGCCAGAGAATATGAAGCACCCGGTACATAAGATTGAGGAGGCCGGCAATGACAAGATCATTCTTACGGAACGTGGATATACCTTTGGTTACAACGACCTGGTGGTCGATCCACGCAGCTTTTATCACCTGAACAACATTGGCTATCCGGTGGTGTTTGATATCACCCACAGTATCCGAAAATATGGTATCCCGAGTGCGGACACCAAAGGTGGTGCCCGTGAGTTTCTGCCGGTATTGTCACGCGCTGGTATCGCTGCCGGTGTTGATGGCGTATTCATCGAAACGCACCCCGAGCCCGCCAAGGCTTTGTGCGATGCCGCCAGCCAGTTGTGCGTGTATGACCTGGAAGAATTCATGAAGCCAATCCTCGAACTTCATGCTGTAGAAGTTAAGTATCGCGATAAACAAGTAGTGTTAGCATAACCCAACCCAACCTTAGTCATGGAATTATACCTCGATTCAGCTGATTTAAAAGAAATTGAAGAAGCCTTTAAACTGGGCTTTCTCGACGGCCTTACTACAACACCCACCTTCATGCACAGGGGTGGTGTCACCGATGTTGACGCTCTCATTGTGAAGTTGAGCAAAATGGTCCCGGTGCTTCAGATCGAAGCCCTCGGGAATACCGCCGAAGAAGTAGTCAAAGAAGCCCATCGTCAACTCAAGTTGGGTCTCGATCCGAAGAAGACAGTTTTTAAAATTCCAGTGTCTTTGGAAGGGGTTCGCGCCTGCCGCATGCTCCGCAATGAAAACCTCCTGGTGAACGTACACCTCGTGTACACCCTTCAGCAGGCCTATATGGCCATGAAGGCAGGTGCTTCTTATGTGTGTCCGCTCGTAGGACGCCTGCAGGATCAGGGGCATGATGCCCTCGACCTCGTAGCCCAGTGCGTTTTCGCCGTGGATCACTATGGATATGATTCCAAAATCATGTTCTCTTCCGTGCGCAATGCAGAGCACCTCCGCAATGCCATTAATGTCGGCGTACACACCATCACCGTACCGTGGAAGATCATGAAGGGTTTGACTGACAATAACCTGACAACCCTCGGTACCGAGCAATTTATTGAGCATACCCGTCTCGTAACAATGCGGGTACGCGATGTGATCAGCCCGGTGAACCCAACTGTGAACATCAACACCGGAATCACTGAAGCACTCGTCAAAATGACGGAATATGGTTTTGGTGCGATAACCGTTGTGGATAATGATGGCAATGTAAAAGGCATCTTTACCGATGGTGATATGCGTCGTGCATTGCAGAAAGACGGACAGGAAACACTAAAAAAGCGTATGTCTGACTTTACCTATGGTGCTCCACTTGCTGTACAGCAAAACGACCCGCTGTCTGCTGCCAATGACTTGTTCAAACAGAAACATGTAGACACGATTCTGGTACTCGATGGCACCAAGCCGGTGGGTATGGTGGATATTCAGGACCTCGCACAATGAGCCTGACTTCCGTCGTAGACCAATATATTCAGCAAGGAGGAGAATTCGTTTCTCCTCCTTCTCTTTTTGTTGAAAAGATGAAAGCCATCCGTGTTGTGCTGTTCGATTGGGATGGTGTATTTAACGATGGATTCAAACGTGGTGAGGAGGGAAGTATTTTCTCTGAAGTCGATGCCATGGGCACCAACCTACTGCGTTACGCACTATGGCGTGCCAACGAAGCCATTCCGGTGTCAGCTGTAATGACCGGCGAGAATAACCCATCGGCAGTGCATTTCGCCAAAAGGGAAAACTTCACGTCGGTATTTACCGGTACAAAAAACAAAGGCAAGGCTTTTCAATTATTCTGTGAACAATATAAATGTACACCCTCACAGGTGCTTTTTTTTGGTGATGATGTCCTGGACCTTGATGTAGCCCGGCAATGCGGTGTGCGTATTATTATTGGAAGAAAAAGTGGCGTGTTGTTCAAACAGTGGGTGAGAAGTAATCAACTCGCAGACTACATCACCGCCTGCGATGGTGGAAACCATGGCCTCCGCGAAGGTGCTGAAATGATCATGGGGCTATCCGGGTGGTATGATGAAGTGATCAGGAACAGGATGGTGTTTTCAGACAATTACCAGAAATACCTGACTGAGCGGAAGACCACCGTGACAAATCATGTGGCATTGCCTTAGTGTTAATTAGCTCAGCGACTTGCTGTACGCCAGTTTGGAATAGATCGCTGCACTCGGCCTGGCCGTGCGGATTTTGGTATCCAGGTCGGTTGCATACAAGCCAAATCGCCGGGTGGGACCAAGGTGCCACTCGAAGTTGTCCCACGCACTCCACCAATAATACCCACGGATGTCAATGCCATCCTGAATGGCCTGGTGAACGATCTTCGCATAGTCGGTTATTGCCCGTTGACGCAAGACATCGCTCTCATCACACACTCCGTTTTCGGTGATAATGATTGGCTTGTGATAGCGACTCCAGTAACGGTCCAGACAGATGCGCAGCCCCTGGGGATAATATTCCCACATATCATCGTGAGGGAGTTTGTGCTTCTCTATTTTATGTGGCGTGTCAATTTGGGTGATGGGCATAGGGTCATGACCGACACGGGCATAGTAACTCATGCCAAAGAAATCCATCTTTTCAAACAGGCCAGGTAGATAGTCCATAAACCACCAATCCGAAATTTTTGCCGGAAGGTGACCCAGTATATTTTGCGCCGCAAAGACCACTGCATTATGTGAGATGCCGACCGGACTGTCAGGCTGGTGGTTTTTGATTAAGTCATACATCTGGTGGTGCGCAAGTCCCATGTTTTTCGCAGCCCTAAAAGCCAATAATGGATTGTTTTTGAAGGGAGGGAAGAATCCCGTTACCCAACCATAACTCGTGTAGACATTAGGTTCGTTAAAAGTGTTCCAATTGGAAACGTAAGCGCCAAACGTCTCAACCACTTTGCGTCCATAGTCCAGCCACAGTTCTATGTTTGATGCACGTTCCCACCCACCCAGTTCATTGAACCAGATGGGATTGGTAAAGTGATGAAGTACCATCATGATGGATACGCCCCGTTCGCGCAGCGCAGCGAGAAACTGTTTGTACTCCGCTACAACGACCTCATCCAGAGGGGCGCGTGGTGCGCGCTGGAGTCTGCTCCAGGGTAAACTCATCCGGTATCCTGGCGCAAGGCTGGCGATCAAGGCTGCATCTTCTTGCAGACGTAATTCATGATCAGTAGTGCGATCGAAAACATACCCGTCTTTGGCCCTGAACCCTTTCCAGTCGTGTTCGAATGCTGTTTCGATTTGTGTGGCAGCGGTGCTTGTGCCAAACACAAATCCATCAGGAAATGAATTCATCTGCTAATCCTGACCGGAAGTGGCGTGAGTTCCTGTCGTGCCTACCTCTTTGGCTGGCAACTGATTCTTGTTCCGGGCTAACCTGGATTGAAGGGCCTCCCATGCTTTCCAATTTGCTTTCAGTTCTTTCAGGTCTTCTTCCAGACAAGGATAATGTGCCGTTGCAGGAATGGGTGGAAACTTGCCTTGTAGCAAAGAATAGGTGCCCCGGGGTCCGGTCCATTCAAAGTGCCCGGGATCAAAAAGATAGCGCCAGCGACCACCCCAACGGAGCCCGAGCCGTTCGCCTACCTGGCCTACCTTCCGCCATAAGGCGATGTTATGCCATTGAGCCTGGTCATTCACCATTGGTACAACATCCACCGCGAGACCGTATTGATGATTCGACAAACCACCCTTGGTGCGGGTGTACTTGCGTCCCATGGACTTATATTCATTTTGCTTGGTCGGTGTACGATAAGTTTCAACGATGGCGAGTTTTATGCCCTTGCTTTCACATTGACGAATTAACTCAATGACCTTATCGCGGAAATAGGGATGAAGTGAATTCAGGTCGGCAATCATCGGCAGGTTGCCACGGTTCTTACCGAACGAAAAATTTTCTACCAATTGCCACTGTTGCCACGTGGCCATAGAGTCTTTATCCCAGGTGCGCTCAGGCACGGGCTGATTGAAATGATGTTCGAGCGCTAGGCGGTTGGCCTGTTCTGAAGCAGTAAGGGGTGGGTGTGATTCCTGCGCCAGGGCCGACAGCGAGAGCAAACAAACGGTTGAAACAAAAAATAGACGCATCAATCGTTTAAAAAATGCCCACAAAAATAAGAAAAAGATCTGATTGCGTTGGATAACGTCTTGCGCCCCATTTTAGTATCAGGAAACCCGGACGGTGGACAATCCGCCATCAATTGCCAGTACCTGGCCCGTTGTCCATGTTGCATCCACCAACAAATGAACGGCCGCGCGACCTATCTCATGAGGCTCGCCAACGCGACGAAGCGGGTGACGATCACCGCTGGCTTTACGCTTTTCTTCAGACGATAAGAATTTGGATGCCAGGGGCGTGTCAGTAAGTGAAGGGGCAATGGCATTCACACGGATATGAGGTGCGAGCTCAGCGGCCAGGCTGCGCACCAATCCTTCCACAGCTCCCTTGGCCATGGCCACCGAAGCATGAAACGGCATACCTTGTTGTACCGCCACCGTACTGAACATCACAATGGACGAGTTTCCTGCGGCACGAAGAAGGGGTAGAACCGCACGCAAGCACCGTACTGCACCCAGCACCTGAAGTTCAAAGTCTGCTCGGAATTCCTCATCCGTTAAGCGGTGGAAGGGCTTGAGGTTGATGGCTCCGGGACAATAAACAAATCCGTGCAATTGAGCAGGTAAACTGTTTGTTGGCAACTCCTCGCGGGTGACATCAACGGTGATATGTCTGTCGGATGATGCCTGATTGGTCCGTGAGGCTGTCCATACCCCATGTCCTTCTCTGACGAGCAATTCACCTATGGCAGCTCCGATACCGGAGTTGCCACCGACCAAAAGAAAGTTTTTTTGCACCATGTCCGTTGTACCTTAGTGCCTTCAACAAACCAGGAGGGCAATTGTTTTGATGGACGCCGCCAAGCAAACACTTCGACTGACTGCCTATTTCAGTCAGTTTATTACGGAGCACAAACGTGCATTTATGGATCGCGTGCTTGACAACCGAACGCGTTACGTCACGATTGTATTAGAAGACATATACCAATCCCAAAATGCCAGCGCGGTAATCCGCACCTGCGAGTGCCTCGGCCTTCAGGACATTCACATTATAGAAACCCGTAGTTCCTGGTCAACCAATAAACAAGTGCTGAAGGGGTCTAACAAATGGCTGGACTTAATACGCTACAAGGAGAAAGCCACCAACAATACCGAAGCGTGTTTTGAAAACCTGCGTGCTCAGGGATATCGTATTGCAGTTACTGACCCAACGCCTGATGGAGTGCCCATTCATGATGTGCCGCTTGATCGTCCGTTGGCCCTGGTGATGGGTAATGAAAAGCATGGTAGTTCAACCTATGCCCTGGAACACGCTGATCTGAAAGTGAACATCCCCATGGTTGGCTTCACCGAGAGTTTTAATATTTCGGTGAGTGCGGCAATTTGCCTCAACTCCATGCTTCACCGCCTGCGTCAATCCGACCTTCCCTGGCAACTGACGGCAGAGCAGAAGGATCAATTGCGACTGAATTGGTACAAGAAGGTAGTTCGAAGAGCCGAGTTGCTGGAACGTGAGTTTATGCGTTCAATTGAGTAAATTTAAGCCGGCTTATTTCGATAAAATGTCTATCCGTGTCTGGTTGGTACGCGTTGGGGGAGGTGTAATGCTGATTGCAGGCTTGTTTGTGCTTTTTGCCAATTTTTGGGTTGTTGAAAGCACAACCGACGAAATCTTCTCTGATTACACCCAACTTCCCAGTAACCCCG
Organism: Cyclobacteriaceae bacterium; assembly: GCA_044223085.1. Lineage (GTDB taxonomy): Bacteria > Bacteroidota > Bacteroidia > Cytophagales > Cyclobacteriaceae > ELB16-189. The sequence continues at coordinate 16,002 of JBGAMI010000046.1, read as the reverse complement.
TCGGCCTCGTCCTTGGTACCAGCAGCCGCCTTGCCTCGGGAGCGCCAAACCCGTTCTTCAATAACCGCATGGAGACCGCAGCGGAACTCTACCGCCTGGGTAAGATCAGTCATATCATCGTAAGCGGCGACAACCGCACCCGGTATTATAATGAACCGCTGGAAATGAAAAAGGCCCTGATAAAACTGGGGATCCCGGATTCGGCCATTACCCTTGACTATGCAGGGCTTCGAACCCTGGACTCCGTTATAAGAAGCAAAGAAATTTTCGGTCAGGATCACATCACCATTATCACACAGACCTTTCACTCGTACCGTGCTATTTTCATCAGCCGGTTCTATGATATCAATGCAGTGGCTGTTGTCGTAGCCGATCCGGAACAAGAGTCATCTGTGAAAGTGCATGTCCGGGAATACTTCGCACGGGCAAAGGCTATCCTGGACCTTTATGTGTTGAAGACAGCCCCGCGCCATTTGGGGGAAAAGGAACCCATCATCATCTGAAATAGTCAACCCACTTCGGCTTGCCGCTTTCAATCTTTGTATTTTGCCGCCGTTGCAACCTATGAACAGGAATCAACTGCTCCATATGTTTTGGCTTTGGGCGGCATGCAACATCGCCCAGGCACAGGTCACGGTCGTGCAGGGCAAAGTAACGGATTCAGGCACTGGCGACGCAATCCCTTTTGTCAATGTCGTCTTTCGGGGTACTTCCGCCGGGGCTACAACGGACTTTGATGGTAAATTCAGGATTCAGACCAACCTCCTGGTTGACTCGGTACAAGCATCTTACATAGGATACAGGCCCCGCACACGGGCCATTCGTCGTGGTACATCGCAGGTTGTGAACTTCCAGCTCGATGAAGAAACAACCGCACTGCAGGAAATCGTGGTACACGCCGGCGAAAATCCGGCGTGGGCGGTGATGCGTGAAGTGGTAAAGCACAAAGGAGAAAACGACAAGCGTTCTCTCAGTGCCTATGAATATGATACCTACACCAAAATCGAAGTAGATGTAGATCACATTTCCGACAAGCTCCGGCAAAAGCGCATCATGAAGAAAATCGCCCAGGTGCTGGACAGTGTTGACCGGATTGCGGGTGAAGATGGTAAACCAATCCTGCCTTTATTCATCACGGAGAGCATTTCCAAAATCTACTACCGTGATAACCCAAGGCTCAAAAAGGAAAATATTGAGAAAACCAGAATTAACGGCGTGGGCGTGGAAAGTGGTACGCTGATTACGCAGTTGATCGGCTCTTCATTTCAGGAATATAACTTCTACCAGAATTGGCTGAATATCCTCTCCAAGGACTTCGTGTCGCCACTCGCCGACGGCTGGCGGCTGTATTACGATTTTGAACTTACAGACAGCCTGTTGATTGGAAGCGACTTTTGCTACCGACTGGATTTTGTGCCGAAGAGTTCACATGACCTGGCATTCACAGGCACCATTTGGGTAACCCGTGAAGGCTATGCCTTACGGCAAATTGATGCCGTGATGAGTAAACAGGCAAATGTAAATTTTGTGGAACGCATCCGGATCCAGCAAGAGCTGATGAAGACATCACTGGGTCCGTGGCTACCGGTAAAAAACAGGCTCCTGGTTAACCTCGGCGAACTAACCCCCAACTCAGCCGGTATGCTTGCCAAGTTTTATACAAGCAATAAGAATTTTGTGGTAGACAAGCCACAGCCGGCAGTATTCTATCAACAACCGATCGAGGTGGCGGAGGATGCATCCCAACGCGAGACAGATCAGTATTGGGACAGCCTGCGACATGAGCCTTTGAGCAGCACCGAAAAGAGCGTTTACCGGATGATCGACACCTTGAAGAATATACCCGTGATCCGGACATACACGGACATTATCAAGGTGGCCATCGATGGATACTATAATATGGGAAAAATTGAAGTGGGACCTTATCTCGCTGTCGCCGCATGGAACAATATTGAAGGCTTTCGCTGGCAGGGTGGATTTAAAACAAATGAGAACTTCAGCAGAAAGTGGATGCTGGGAAGCCAGGTGGCTTTTGGTTTCACTGATCAGCGCATGAAGTACTCCGCATTTGTCACCCGCATACTTTCCAGAAAGCGCTGGACCACGGTTAATTTCCGAATCCGGAGTGATATTGCCAGGATTGGAATCGATGATGAAAACCTCGCCGATAATCCCTTATTTCTTGCAGCATCCAGGTGGGGCATATTCAGACGTGGCTATTATTTCGATGAGGCTCGTCTAAACATCTCCCGACAGTTCTTTAAGGGATTCAGCCAACGGCTCTCATTCCGGCGTTGGACCTTTCGTCCTACCTATGATTTTGGTTATTACCAGGATCCCAACGATACCTCATCGCCCATACTGGACTCATTCGTCGCATCCGAAGTGTCCTGGGAAACTCGTTTTGCACGCGATGAATTGTTTATTCAGAATGGCAATGAACGCGTGAGCCTTGGAGCGCTTCGGTGGCCTACCATAACGCTCCGGTACACCCACGGATTCAAAGACCTGATGGGTGGGAGCTTTAACTATGATAAAATAAGGCTCAATGTGACCAAACGAATTAAGATGGGACCTCTGGGTGTAGGCAAAGTGACTGCCACCGGAGAGTATATCTTCAATGACCTTCCATACCCTTTGCTGGCGCTTCACCTGGGCAATCAAACACCATTGTATGCTGCAGTGACTTACAACCTGATGAACTATGGCGAGTTCATCAGCGATCACTACGCGTCTATGCAGTACCGACAGTACTTTGAAGGGTTTCTGGTTAACCGGGTTCCAATGTTGAATAAACTTAACTGGCGGCTATTGGCGACGGGCAATGTGATCATCGGAGGAATGCGTTCAGGCAACCAAAACCTGATTGCCCAATATACAGCCACGGGAGCGCCCACCCTGACCGCAGGGTATTTTACCGGCAAACCTTATGTGGAGTTGGGTTACGGGGTCGAAAACATCTTCCGTTTCCTGCGTGTAGATTTCATACACCGCCTCAGTTATCTTGATCATCCGAATGTGCGCCCTTTCGGCGTATTCTTTACAGCACAGTTTCAGCTTTGATCCGGGATCCGAACCTTGACCCGGATTGCATTTTTGGATATTATGCCTGATAATTGCGCCGGTTTCTACCTAATAATTTAACACCCTTGAACAACACTTTCCGGTTATGGTTTTGGGTTGCAATGGCCCTGACCGGTTCCGCTGCTTTTGCTCAGGAGATTTCCCTTTCAGGAAAGGTCACGGATGCGGCGACGGGTGACCCCATTCCATTTGCGAACGTGGTCTTTAAAGGACTCGGTACGGGCGCGACCACTGACTTCGATGGTAACTTCAAAATCCGCACCAATCGGCAGGCTGACTCAGTTGTTGCCAGCTATGTGGGTTATAAAAGCAAGACCAAGGCAGTTGCGGGTACCAATGGTGTGATCAATTTTCAACTGGAAGAAGATGTAACCAATTTATCAGAAGTGGTAGTAAAGGCTGGCGAGAACCCTGCCTTCGAAGTACTCAGGGCTGTTGTAAGAAACAAAGACCGGAATGACAAGCGCAACTTGTCTGCCTATGAGTACGATGTCTATACCAAAATGGAAGTGGATGTCGACAACATCTCCGAAAAGCTCCGAAACAAGAAGGTGATGAAGAAAATCGCCCAGGTCCTGGACAGCATGGAGCAGGTAACGGGTGAAGATGGCAAACCCATTTTGCCTCTGTTCATAACCGAATCAAGCTCACGATTCTATTACCGGAATGCCCCCGCCATCAAGACCGAAAAAATTCTGAAAACAAGAATCAGTGGGGTAGGCCTGGACGATGGGTCAATGGTCACCCAGCTCGTCGGATCGAGTTTCCAGGAGTACAATTTTTACCAGAACTGGGTCACCATCATTAATAAGAATTTTGTTTCCCCGATCGCCGATGGATGGCGTGCTTACTATGACTATGACCTGATCGATAGCCTGATGGTAGGTGATGATTTCTGCTACCGGTTGGATTTTTATCCCAAGAATCCACTGGAGTTGGCCTTTACCGGATCCATGTGGATTACCAAAGACCATTACGCCCTAAAACAAATAGATGCGTCCATTGGTAAATCAGCCAACGTTAACTTCATAGACAAAATCCGCATACAGCAAGAGTCGGCTCCAACAGATGCAGGCCCCTGGTTGCCGGTCAAGAACCGGGTTTTGGTTAACATCGGTGAAATCAGTAAAAACTCTGCCGGACTTCTTGGTAAGTTCTACACGAGCAACAAGAACGTTGTGGCAAATCGTCCCCATCCCGCATCATTTTACAGCAAGCCCATTGTTGTGGATGAACTGGCCCAATTACAGGAACGTGATGCCTTCTGGGATTCCCTGCGTCACGAGCCCCTGAGCCGGGCTGAGAAGAGTGTGTATCGGATGATTGATACGATCAAACATATCCCCATCGTCAAAACATACACGGAAGTATTTAAGGCGGTAGTAGATGGTTATTATGACTTCGGCGGTATCGAGGCGGGACCATATCTCCGCACGATGGCCTGGAATACCGTGGAAGGCATTCGGGTGCAAGCCGGATTCAAGACAAACATGCATTTCAGTAAGAAAGTGATGTTTAGCGGTTACATGGCTTATGGATTTCAGGATACGCACCTCAAGTTCTCAGCCACCGGGCAGCGGATCTTTTCCCGAAACCATTGGACAACTTTCACCATGCGGGTGAGGAGGGATGTACAACGACTTGGCGTTGACGAAGAGGCACTCATCGGTAATCCGTTGTTCCTTACCGCGGCGCGGTGGGGACAATTCAAGCGGGCGTACTATTATGATGAATTTTATGCCGCCTTCCAGCGCGAAGTTGTGCGTGGATTCTCGACCAGGATCGCGTTTAAGACCTATACCTTTGAACCTACGTATCCGTTTGGGTACCACCGAAACATCGTAGACCTTAACCCGCCCATCTTTCAGGATTTTAATACTGCCGAACTTCAGTTGGAAACAAGATGGGCCCGGGATGAGACTTTTCTTCAGAATGGAAATGAACGGGTCAGCCTGGGACTCCGGAAATGGCCGGCAATTTCATTCCGGTTTACGCAGGGAATCAAGGGAATTGTAGGCAGCGACTACTCCTACCGGAAGTACCGGCTGTCTATTGACAAGCGTGTCCGCATGGGCTTTCTCGGCGTCGGCAATTTGTCGTTGTCCGGCGAATACATACCTGACCGGTTGCCGTACCCATTGCTCACCGTGCACCTGGGAAACCAGTCGCCGATCTATTCGCAGTTTACTTATAACCTGATGAACTTCGGCGAATTTGTAAGTGATGAATCGGTCACCCTGCGGTACCGGCACTTCTTTGAAGGACTTATTCTCAACCGGATTCCATTGATGAACAAACTGAAGTGGAGGCTTGTGGGTACAGCCAACATCATCTATGGTGGACTCACACGCTCTAACCGGAGACTTATCTCGGTATTCACACCGAGGGGAGATCCAGCCTTGAGAACCGGCTACTTTACCACCGGAACGCCCTATGTGGAAATGGGTTATGGGGTAGAGAACATCTTCAAGTTCATCCGTGTCGATTTCGTTCACCGCCTGACCTATCTAAGTAACCCGGATGCGCGCAAATTTGGCGTACTGATCACTGCCCAGTTCAAGCTCTAACTGGGCTTTCAGGGTGCAATCAACGCGCAAATGTTGCATATTTGCACCCGAAAATTTCCTTGGCTCATGAGCGATATCAAAATTACCCTGCCCGATGGTTCCATCCGTAACTATCCCGCTGGTACCACGGGTCTGTCCATTGCCCAAAGCATTAGCGAAGGCCTGGCAAGGGTGGCCCTGTCTATTGAAGTAAATGGTGAAATCAGAGACCTCAACCGCCCGATCCTGTCCGATAGTTCCATCCGCATATTTACCTGGAATGACAAGGGTGGCAAGTATGCCTTTTGGCACTCTTCGGCACACTTGTTTGCCGAAGCACTCGAAGCACTTTATCCGGGTGTTAAGTTTGGTATCGGTCCGCCCATCGATAATGGATTTTACTATGATGTTGACCTTGGAGATAAAACCTTTGGCGAAGACGACCTGGCAAAGGTAGAAGCCAAGATGTCCGAACTCGCCAAAAAGAACAGCGTGTTCGTGCGTCGTGACGTCCCTAAGGCGGAAGCAATTGCCTACTTTGAAAGGAAGGGTGATCCCTATAAAATCGAATTGCTCCGCGACCTCGCTGATGGCAGCATCACTTTCTACGAGCAAGGAAACTTTACTGATCTGTGCCGTGGTCCGCACATCCCGCACACCGGACTAATTAAAGCCGTGAAGTTGCTCAACGTGGCCGGCGCCTATTGGCGCGGTGACGAAAAGAACAAGATGCTCACCCGTGTATATGGCATCACATTCCCCAAACAGAAAGAGTTGGAGGAATACCTGGTCATGATTGAAGAGGCCAAGAAACGTGACCATCGCAAACTGGGCAAGGAACTGGAATTGTTTGCCTTCTCCGAAAAGGTGGGCATGGGCCTGCCACTGTGGTTGCCGAAAGGCACCGTGTTGCGGGAGCGCCTGGAGCAATTCATGCGGAAAGCCCAGATCAGGGCAGGCTATGACCCGGTTGTAACACCTCATATTGGAGCCAAGCAATTGTACGTGACATCCGGCCACTATGAGAAGTATGGTAAAGATTCGTTCCAGCCCATTCATACACCTGATGCGGGTGAAGAGTTTCTGCTCAAACCCATGAATTGTCCGCACCATTGCGAGATCTATAAAGTCAAGCCGCGTTCGTACAAGGACCTCCCGATCCGGCTGGCTGAATTTGGAACCGTTTACCGCTATGAGCAAAGTGGAGAACTCCACGGCCTCACCCGCGTTCGTGGCTTTACCCAGGACGATGCGCATATCTTCTGTCGTCCGGACCAGGTAAAAGGTGAGTTCATCAAAGTGATTGATCTGGTGCTGCACGTTTTTAAGTCCCTGGGATTTGAAAACTACACGGCACAGGTGTCATTGCGCGATCCCGCCAATAAGGAAAAGTACATCGGGGAGGATTCACTGTGGGATAAGGCTGAACGCGAAATCCAGGAGGCTGCCGATGAGCGGGGTCTTAAGACTGTTGCCGTCAAAGGTGAGGCGGCATTTTATGGTCCCAAACTTGACTTTATGGTGAAGGATGCTTTGGGCAGGAGCTGGCAGTTGGGTACCATTCAGGTAGACTACCAGTTACCGAAGCGTTTCGAATTGGAATATGTAGGATCAGATAACCAAAAGCATCAGCCGGTGATGATCCACCGCGCACCTTTTGGCTCGATGGAGCGATTTATCGCTGTGTTGATTGAGCACTGCGCCGGCAATTTTCCAATCTGGCTTTCGCCTGAGCAGGTAGCTGTTTTGCCTATTTCTGAGCGTTTCAATGAATACGCTGAGAAAGTAATTCAGGAGCTCAGGAATCAGGATATCCGGGGCTTTTTGGACGATCGCGATGAGAAGATCGGTCGCAAAATCCGGGATGCTGAGGTGAAGAAAGTTCCCTATATGCTCATTGTAGGCGAAAAGGAGGCCCAGGAGGGTGCCGTTTCAGTCCGGAGGCACGGAGCTGGGGATCAGGGCACACTAAGCCTGGCGGCCTTTGTAGGGCAGTTTTTGACGGAAAATTCGATGCCCGTAACAGCCTGATTTCCTAAAAAAGTGGCATTTCCTACATGGAAAAATTGAAAATTTGGTGATATTTGCGGCCTGTTTGTAAAGGCAGGCTTATTTTTCTTGTTAAACGTAAACCCAACGAGTGGCATTTATACCTGGAAGTAATCGTCCGAGACCTTTGAACAAAGGTTTTCGCCCGAGAGTAGTGGATGAACCTTATCGCGTTAATGAGCGTATCACCGCTCCCCGTGTGAGGGTCGTTGGAGAGAACATCAAAGTTGATGTATATCCTATTCACGTAGCCATTAAATTGGCGCAGGACCAGGGTCTGGACTTGGTGGAGATTTCACCCAATGCCGATCCGCCTGTTTGTAAGGTGATCGACTATTCCAAGTTTAAGTACGAACAGAAGAAGAAGCAGAAAGAGATTAAGTCGAACGCGCAGAAGACCGTAGTAAAGGAAATTCGATTTGGTCCCAATACCGATGAGCATGACTTCAATTTTAAAGTGAAGCACGCTGTCAACTTCCTGAAGGAAGGAGCGAAAGTAAAATCGTATGTGCACTTTGCAGGCCGTTCGATTGTCTACAAAGAGCGGGGTGAAATCCTGCTGTTGAAGTTCGCTCAGGCACTGGAGGAAGTAGGCAAGGTAGAGCAGTTGCCTAAACTGGAAGGAAAGAGAATGTATATGATGGTAGCACCCAAACCCGGTGTTGCCAAGAAGTAGTAGTTACGTTTATTAGATAAGACAATGCCGAAATTAAAAACAAAGTCAGGCGCCAAGAAGCGCTTCAAGGTTACAGGAAGCGGTAAGATCAAGCGCAAGCATGCTTACAAGCGTCATATCCTGACCAAAAAAGGTACAAAGCAAAAGCGCAGACTCAGTCACGCCGCCGTCGTTAAGAAAGTTGACGAAGGTAACGTGCGTCCGATGCTGCCTTATGCACTGTAATCCGTCCAGAAGGAAGGATTGGTTTAGTTTAATGTTTAACCCGGCGTCGGGCTGCAAGAACCTTAACGGGTCGCCCTCCGCCAAAAAATTATCATCATGCCACGTTCAGTGAACCATGTAGCATCCCGCGCCAAGCGCAAAAAGGTGCTCAAACTCGCAAAAGGATTCTTCGGCCGGAAGAAAAACGTTTGGACCGTCGCCAAGAATGCCGTAGAAAAAGGTCTCGTTTATGCATACCGTGACCGCAAAGCCAAGAAACGCGACTTCCGCGCCGTTTGGATTCAACGTATCAACGCAGGTGCCCGCCTCCATGGAATGTCATATTCCGAACTTATGGGCAAATTGAAGAAGTCGGGTATCGACCTCAACCGGAAAGTATTGGCCGACCTGGCCATGAACCATCCGGAAGCCTTCGCGGAGGTAGTCAACAAAGTAAAATAGGAGAAGGGGCGCAAGCCCCTTTCTTGTTTATGCCCATGAACCGTTCGCAAAAGCTCTTCGCTTTCCTCGCATTGCTGTTTGCCTTGTTCCTCATCGGAATGGTAATAGACATCAGCCGCAAAACAACCTTCCCTGGCAAACGAAATAAGGCCAAACAAGCCCTTTTTACATCGCCCCATAGCCGTTGGTCGGCCTGATTGGCAACTCAACACCTATTTGGGCAACTCGTCGACGGCGCATTGGCCACCCCGGGACCGCCCCCTACATTTGAATCATAAGCCAACTATAGACAGGAATTTCCCCCGGGGTCAAGGACTTTGGGGGATTTTCTTTTTTACTCCCTTCCGGCACGCCTGACTCTTTCTGCTATTTTTGTCAGCAAACTTCCCCGGTTGGTTCTCGCATCCATCTTACTCTATCTGTGCATCACTATCCTCATCGGATATTGGGCCTCCCGTCGGGTAAAAACATCGGGCGATTTTATGCTCGCAGGCCGAAGTTTACCCATGCTCCTAAGTTCATCTGCGCTCTTTGCCACGTGGTTCGGATCTGAAACGGTTTTTGGCGCCTCTTCTGAATTCCTGGATGGTGGCCTCTACGCCGTGATTGAAGACCCTTTTGGTGCTGCGCTGTGCCTTATCCTATTCGGACTATTCTTCGCGCGCAAACTATACAACATGAACTTGCTCACGCTGGGGGATTACTTTGAGGTCAGGTTTGGAAAGAAGACTGAATTGGTGGCGAGCATTTTTCTCGCACCACCATATGTGGGATATATCGCTGCGCAGTTGGTTGCCATGGGACTTATCCTCCATGTGGTTACCGGGATGGAAGTTTGGATTGGAATTATTGTCAGTGCCGGTGTTGTAACTGCCTACACCTACATCGGAGGAATGTGGGCCATTTCGGTAACAGATTTTGTTCAGAGCATTATCATCATAGCAGGCCTCCTGGTGCTGTCCGTAGTTCTGAGCCAACAAGCAGGAGGGGTTCAGGCGGTGCTTACCGAAGTTCATCCGGAGAACTTTCGGTTTCTGCCACGTGGCAACTGGCGTGACCTTGTCACCTGGCTGGCTGCCTGGTCGGTCCTTGGACTAGGCTCCATTCCGTCGCAGGATGTTTTTCAGCGATCGATGTCTTCGGGCTCGGCTAATACCGCCGTGAGATCCTGCTACTATGCGGCCATCCTTTATCTCACGGTCGCCATGTTACCCCTGTTTATCAGTTTATGTACAAAACACTTGTACCCGCACCAACTTCAGGGCGATACCCAACTCACACTGCCACGGATGGTTATGGAGCACACCCACCTGGCTGTTCAAATCATGTTCTTTGGTTCTTTGCTGTCAGCTATCATGAGCACAACCAGTTCGGCCGTATTGGCCCCTGCAGCAATATTTAGTAAGAACATGGTGCAACCCCTGCTACGAAAGTCCATGGACGACCGGGAGATACTGGTGCTTACCAGGGTATCGGTGTTGCTCTTTAGTCTGATTGCCACCATCATGGCAATGCTGAGGTCAAACATCTATGAACTCGTGGGCGAGTCCTCCATATTGAGCCTGGTCACTCTGTTTGCCCCGCTTACCCTTGGGCTGTACTGGAGAAGAGCCAACGGCATCGGCGCAGTATGGGCCATGATCCTTGGCTTTCTGGCCTGGCTTGTATTCGAATTTGTCACCCCGCTGGGTATCCCCAGTCTCGTGCCGGCTACCCTGGTGAGCCTGTCGGCCATGGTAGTTGGAAGTTGGGCCAGTAGTGCCAAACCGACACCTTCTCCCGGCAAAGACGTATTATTGTAACCCTGAAACTTATCCAACACATGCCCGATCAATTTGACCACTTTGAAACCAATGCCATAAGACTTCAGCAGGAACGAACTGAATACCGGGAGCATTCGGTGCCTTTGTATATGACTTCCAGCTTTGTATTTGATGATGCGGAGCAGGCCCGTGCACTTTTTGCGGATGAGGTTCCAGGTAATATTTATACCCGCTTCTCCAACCCCAACAACAACGAACTTGTTCAGAAGCTCTGCAACCTGGAAGGCACGGAAGACGGCATTGCAACTGCATCAGGTATGGCGGCCATGTACAGTAGTATGGCGGCATTGCTAAAATCAGGTGATCACGTGTTGGCTTCCCGTTCTGTCTTTGGTTCTACCCATCAAATTCTTACTGTGCTTTTTCCAAGAGTAGGCATCAGCCATACCTATGCGGACCTGAGTGAATCTATCGAGGCCTGGGAAAAGAAGATCCAGCCCAATACCCGGATGATATTCCTGGAGACGCCCTCCAATCCGGCACTGGACCTCATGGACCTGGAAGCCATAGGTGCCCTTGCCCGCAAGCACAACCTCATCCTGAACGTGGACAATTGTTTCGCAACTCCTTACCTGCAGAACCCATCGCGGTGGGGTGCCCACCTGATCACGCACTCAGCGACAAAATTCATGGATGGACAGGGTCGTGTAATTGGCGGAGCAGTGCTCGGAACGCGTGACCTCATTAAGGAAATCAGGTTCTTTGCCCGCCACACGGGGCCGTCCATGTCGCCATTCAATGCATGGATTCTTTCCAAAAGCCTGGAAACGCTGGCGGTACGCATGGACCGCCATTGCCAAAATGCTTTGGGTATTGCGGAGTACCTCGAACAGCATCCCGCAGTAGCCAAGGTGAAGTATCCGTTTCTGCCTTCTCATCCACAATATGCCTTGGCCAAAAAACAAATGAAAGCAGGTGGCGGCGTTGTTACGTTTGAAGTAAAGGGTGGTATAGATGCTGGTCGTAAGTTTCTGAATCAATTGCAAATGATCTCTCATTCTGCAAACCTGGGTGATACGCGAACCATAGCTACGCATCCTGCATCAACAACCCACTCTAAACTGACGGATGCTGAGCGTCAGGCGGTAGGCATCATGCCTGGACTTATTCGTATTTCTGTAGGATTGGAAAATATCAACGACATCAAGCGCGATATCAATAACGCCTTGGGCTAATCTACTTCTTTAGGAGTACTTTAACTTTAATTTTAAGCCGGGTAGGGAGGTTACCAGGACTGCCCATGCAGTATGTATCCAGTACCAGCGGATTGTTGTTTGCCGGGGATCTTTCCGTCATGGGTTTGTACCCCGCAACACCCTGGAATATTTTCGGGTTTAAGGTTTACAAGCCTTTCGGGAAACCGAAGGGCTTGTTTTTTTAATACTTGGGAACACTAGGGTCAATCTGGTCAGCCCAGGCCAGTATGCCACCTTTCAGGTTATACAGGTTGGTGAAACCGTGGTTCTTCTCCAACCACTGAATCATGTTACCGCTACGTGCTCCGCTCCGGCAGTGAATGATTACCTGTTTGGTCTTAGAAATCCGCTCCACTTCTGCGGGAATTTCTGCCTGGGGGATTAGCTCACCGCCAAGATTACACAACTCAAATTCATGTGGCTCGCGGACGTCAATCAACTGAAAATCCTTATGTGCATCCATGAGTTCTTTTAACTCTTTGACGGTGATCTCTTTCATGGCTTATCCCAAATCAATTGAGGTGTAAATTAACGCAAATTCGTTGATAATGTGGTAAACTTGCATCATTACCCGACACCCCATGGCCGATTCTGCTGATCTCATGCTTAAGAACCTGTGGTACCTCGCGCTACCTGCTGATGCCGTACCCCAGGGAAAGTTAGTACACCGCCAGATTGCCTATCATCGAATTGTCTTCGGACGTGATAAAGATGGTAAACCCTATGCGCTACGCGACAATTGCCCGCACCGCGGCGTCCCTCTGTCTACCGGAAGGGTATTGGACAACGGATGCATTCAATGTTGCTATCACGGATGGGAATTCGACAGCCAGGGCGTTTGCAGGAACATCCCCGCATTGCCCCCAACGTCCAAAGCGGATATTTCGAAAATCAAAGCCTACGCATTTCCGGTGGCTGAAATCAATGGCACCATCTGGATCTACATCCCTGAGAAATTGACACCTAATCCGGAGGTGAAGGAACCCCTTCCTGATTTTCACCTGGCCAGCAATCTGAAACTGCTGCATGTGGAGTCTATTGTGATGCCAACCAACATCGATCATTCCGTTATCGGCTTGATTGACCCCGCTCACGTCACCTTCGTTCACCAATCTTGGTTCTGGCGATCAGCCAAGTCACTCAAACTGAAGACCAAGAATTTCGAGCCCACCCCGCGGGGATTCAAAATGGTGAAGCACGCACCCTCTGCAAATTCAAAAGGGTATAAGGTGCTTCAGGGCGATGTGTCAACTGAAATATTCTTTGATATCCCTGGTAATCGATTGGAGCACATTGCTGTTGGCGCCAGACACAAGGTAATATCCCTTACGACTCTAACGCCTATTGATGATCACCATACAGAATTGAACCAGTTTTTTTATTCTACACTCGCAATAACACGCCTGTTGTGGTGGCCACTCAAGACTTTCGGAAAGACATTTATCGGCCAGGATGTGGGTGTTTTTAATAAGTTGGCCCGGGGTCTTGAAAATGATCCCCCACTGATGCTCGTGGGTGAGCCTGATGCACAGGCACGATGGTATTATGACCTGAAGAAGGAATGGAAATCCGCCCAGGCATCCGGTACCGAATTCAAGAATCCCTTACAGGCAGAGACACTGCAATGGGTAACCTGATTTACAATCGCTTCATGGCGAGGCTGGCAACTGTTTCGCCGATCGCCAGGGATGAAGTGGCCGCCGGGGAAGGAGCATTGCAAACGTTAATGGCTTGCTCAGTTTCGAGGATCATAAAATCATCAACCAACCCACCATCGTAAGCACAAGCCTGCGCCCGAACGCCTGCACCTCCCTCCACAAGATCGGATGAAGCAATTTCCGGAATCAGCTTTTGCAAGGCCCGGGTGAATGCATCCTTGGAAAATGATCGGTACATCTCACCAAGGCCGGTACGCCAGTATTTTCTGGCCACCCGTTGAAACCCAGGCCAGGCCAGCGACTCCATGAGTTCTCCTAAATGAATATCTGACTTCTTATATCCTTCACGCCGGAAGGCAAGCACTGCATTGGGACCAGCCTCCACACCACCGCGTGCCATCCGCGTGAAATGAACACCCAGAAATGGAAAGTTGGGATCGGGCACCGGGTAGATAAGGTTGCGAACCAGGTATTCTTTTTCCTTGCGTAGCTTGTAATACTCTCCACGGAAAGGAATGATCCTAACTGATAGGGGTTGCACTGTCATGCCGGCTACCTTGTCTGAATACAATCCAGCGCAATTAATTACCAGCTTTGCCGGATAGGTGCCTTGGTCGGTAATGACTTCGCGGCCCTTGATCGCAATCACTTTTTCTCCAAGGTGAAGTTGGCCGCCACCTTGTCGCAGCAAATCACCATAACGGGCTGCCACAAGCCGGTAATCGACTATACCAGTTTGGGGAACAAATATTCCCTCGAGTCCGGCAACGTGTGGCTCATGCTCCAGCAATTCTTCCCGTGTTAAGCGTTTTAGTCCGGTAAGCCCGTTCTGTATCCCGCGCTCAAAGAGCGTGGTGAGTTGAGTTCGCTCATGTTCTTCTGTCGCCACCACAATCTTTCCACACAGCTCAAAGGGGATAGACTGCTGGCGGCAAAAGTCCACTAACAAATGATACCCCCGTATGCAATTGGTTGCTTTCAGGCTGCCCGGTTTGTAGTACAGCCCGGAATGAATGACACCGCTGTTGTTTCCAGTTTGGTGAGTGGCCAGAGATTCCTCTTTTTCAATCAACAGAAGTTTCAGGCCGGGTTGGCTCCGCTGTAATTGCAGAGCCGTTGCCAATCCGACTATACCTCCGCCGACAATTACACAATCATGCATGCGTGAATGATGTTTAGTTTACAAAGAACGTAAACAACATGGATCCAACCATGAGGGGCAATAAGATTCTGTCTAACGGTCGTGAATCGCCCGTATGCGCACATTGAGATTTTGTTCAACGATTACCAGATGATTGGCAGGCACCAGTGTCCACTCCGGTCCATCGGTTAGCTTTTCAGAGACGACCAGTACTGCGTGATCATCGTCTTCTGGTGCCTCGAGTCGGGTGATTCCATGCTCGACCACATACCGGCTGCCCTCAGAATGGTACATGGTCAGGGGCTCTTCGCGCGGATCGCTCACCCAGCGGGTAGCTACAATAAACAGCCCGTTGGTAACCACCATATTCAGGTAAGCAGCCTCTGTGATACCGGCTTCTTTCATGAGTTTCTTGATGAAGCCAAACGTATGTTCAAACGCGTCAGCCACAGCATCCGAAGTGATGATCTTGTGATGAGCAAAAAGATAGTTGAGCAGGTAAGCAAAGATGTGCTCAGAGTCCGTTTGTCCTTTGATCCAATTGTAGAGCTCGTCCGACAGCGGTTCACGTAACTTGCGCTTGACTTTTCCAAATTCCTCAATACCACCATTGTGTGCCATCAATATGTTCTTGTACTGAAATGGATGGCAATTGGATTCTGAGACTTCACCAACACTGGCTGCCCGAACATGAGCCACCATGCACTCTACTTTGATCTTGGGCGCCAGGTTACGGAGATTGCGATTGCTCCACGCAGGATTCACAGACACAAAAGTAACGGGCTCATTATTTACATCGGGCACGTACCAACCGACACCAAAGCCATCACCATTGAGAGGTTCTTCAATTTCCCGGGCATGCAGACTCTGGTTAATGAGCGAATTTTTGGGCTTGTAAAGCAGATTGTCCATAACAATCGGTGTGCCTTTGTAGGCCATAAGTCTGCACATGGGAAACGGGGTTTTCCAAAAGGTAATAACAAACAGACAATTTTTGAAACGCCCCTAAGGGTACTGGATTGGGTTGTTATTTACCCTTCTCAAATACCAGTGATGCGGAATTCATGCAATACCGTAAACCTGTCGGGTTGGGGCCATCGTCAAACACGTGCCCCAGGTGACCACCACACCGGCTGCATACGACTTCATCGCGCACCATGCCC
>JBGAMI010000045.1:0-26785 GCA_044223085.1 Cyclobacteriaceae bacterium | reverse complement strand
CGGGTAGATCAATCCAGGTATAGGCATATACCACGTCATCCATCAGGGCAGGGGCGTGATAATCTATTACATGTCGCAACACCACCCATTGCCATTGTTTAAGCTGATTGTCGCTGGCGCGATTCTTCCAATGTAGAGAAGCCACTTCCTGTACCCATTGCAGATAGACGACGTTGTTGACATGGTTTAGCTCGTCAATATCAGTAAGCTTCACCCTGATGGAGTGCTGAAATACATCGCGGTCAATTGGGATGGTTGCCTTCATTTTACCCGTCGTGCGGCAGCTATGAATCGTTCCTTGACTATTTTACGGAACCAGGTAGGAGCGAGCCGCTTCATCCGCCACATTTTGCGTGCTGCCTTGGGGAGTATAATGTACAACTCCCCGGTACTTGCCCGTTGAAGAATTTCCCTGGCCACTTCATCTGCCTCGAGGTTAGAGCGATCCAGAAAATACTGTGTGGTGCGCTTTACCAGTTCACCACCGCGTGCACTTTGGGCAATATTGGTCTTCACGTAAGCAGGCTGGATACAGGAAACACGGACGTTGAAGTCCATCAATTCGCCATACAGCGTTTCGCTGATTGCCACGACCGCTGCCTTGGTCATGTTATAGGCTCCCATGGTAGGCGCACACGTAATGGCTGCGAAACTCGCCGTGTTGAGGATATGACCTGATCGTTGCTTTTTGAAGGCAGGTACAAAGTAATGGCAACCATAGACCACGCTCATCTGGTTGATACCGGTCATCCATTCCCAATTTTCAAGGGAATATTCGCCGATGGCTCCTCCATCGCCAACGCCGGCATTGTTAAACAACAGATCAATGCCTCCGGCCTGTTGTAGAAAGTCATTAGCAGCCTTTTCATAGGCAACCTTGTTGGAAACATCAAAGGGATAGATCAGGGTTTTGGCGCCTTTGGATTCAAACGAACGGGCAGCCTCTCTCAATCCGGCCTCGTTGTAATCAGCGAGGCCCAGGGTCCAACCATCAGCAGCCAATTCATCACAGAAGGCTTTACCCAGCCCTGATGCAGCGCCTGTAATGAATGCCCGCCTGGCGGGATATTGACTCGTAAATGTTACCATAAACTTAGTAGTTAGCGTTCAAATTGTAAGGGTATTCAATGCGTGACTGCCACGTACGGCAAGATTGTGAATCACATGAATCAATTGTCCAAACCGGGGATCGGTCGAATGACCTTGTTTCCACCGGGCATAAATCTGTTGTGCGATGACGGCATTCTTGAATAACCCAAAAACATAGTAGAAAATAGGATCTGCCTGCCGCCCGCTCTTCTCCTGGTATCGTTCCACCACCTGTCTTCGGGAAAGATTCCCCGGCAGCCACGATACATTAAATACTTTGGCCAGATCATCGTCGGTTGGTTCGGCCCAATACGCCAGGCTGGCGCCCAGATCCATCCAGGGGTCACCAACGGTTGCCATCTCCCAGTCAAGCACACCGCGAATGGTTGACAAATCATGCTCGTCAAGCACTATGTTGTCAAATTTATAGTCGTTGTGTAGCAGGGTAGGACTGTGTTCTGGCGGAATGTGTGTGGCCAACCATTGTCCCACGGCATCCATGACGGGAATATTGTCCGTCTGTGATGCGGTATAACGTTTTGTCCAACCTTCGACCTGTCTCATAATATACCCTTCAGGCTTGCCGATGGTGTTGAGCCCGGAAGCATGGATATCGATGGCATGCAGGGCTACCAGGTTGTCCACCAAAGCTTCACTGATAGCCTTCATTTCTCCGGGTGTGATTCGAATATGCTTGACCAGTGACGGCCGGAGGATGACACCATGCAACCGCTCCATGAGGTAGAAGGGTGCCCCCAATATGGTGCTGTCTTCTGCGAGGTGAACGGGTTTTGGAATCCGGGCATAATGCGGTTGAAGCGCGGTCAGCAGGTTATACTCCCGACTCATGTCGTGCGCTGATTTTATGGCAGCGCCTTTCGGCGGACGACGGAGAATATACTCTTTGCCGGAAGCGGTGGTCAATAGATAGGTCAGGTTGGAATACCCGCCCGGAAATTGCCATTGATGGATCAGGGTTTCTATCGGAGTATGCGCAGACAAGTACCGATTAAGTTCAGTCAGGTTGATCTCTTCACCTGATCGTACGTTCCCCGGTTGATCTTCGGCTATCATGCCCGTTTCTTCTTTCGGATATCCAGACCGTATGCCTTCAGAATATTCTTGGCCAGGCTTTCTTTGTGAACTTCGTCTGCACCGTCCCAGATGCGAGCCCCGCGTTCATGTTGATACATCGTTGCGAGCATGGTCTCATCGGTGAGCCCCAGGGCACCATGCACCTGAATAGCCCGATCGAGTACCCTTACCACCATGTTGGCAGTGTGAAACTTGATACCTGAAATTCTGTACCGGGCTGCTGCGGGGCCCTCCTGATCAATCATAGAGGCTACGCTGAGTACCAGCAGTCGGCTTGCATCAATCTCTACACGGCTTTCAGCGATGAAGCCCATGATAAATTGCTTTTCACCCAGCATAACACCCTCATCAATCTCGCGCGATGCGGCACGCTTGCACATCAGGTCAAATGCTTTTTCTGCGATGCCGATCCAGCGCATGCAATGATGAATGCGGCCGGGTCCCAGCCGCTCCTGGGCAAGCAGAAATCCAGCGCCCTCTTCTCCAATGCGATTGGTGATGGGGACTTCGCAGTTTTCAAAACGTACTTCGGAGTGGCTTGCCCAGCCACCGCCGGCTTCACCGAAGATGGGCGTCTTGCGGATGTGCTTGAACCCCGGGTTGTCTAACGGTACAATGATCATGCTTGCCCGCTGATACTTGTTGGCCTCCGGGTTAGTCACGGCCATGACGATCGTGAAGTTGGCACCCTCAGCACTGGACGTGAACCATTTATGTCCATTGATGATATACTTGTCTCCTTTCTTCACTGCAGTGGTGCCAAGCCTTGTTGGGTTCGATCCGGCAAACTCCGGTTCGGTCATCGAGAAGCAGCTTCTGATTTTTCCTTCGATCAGGGGATGAAGGTATTTCTGCTTTTGCTCGGCAGATCCAAATTTGGACAACAGCTCCATGTTGCCGATATCTGGGGCCTGGCAATTAAAAGTATAGTGTCCGTAAAATGGTGCGCGGGCTAACGCTTCGCTGATCTGTCCAAACTCACACAGGGTTAATCCCTGGCCGCCTTCGCTTACAGGAATGTGAAGTCCCCACAATCCGGCCGATTTGACTTTCTCACGCTTGGCGTCAAGCAGTGCATAAGTACCTGCAGGTGTCCGATGATGGTGTTCGGCTTCGAGAGGCACCAGTTCATTGGCTACGAATTCTTCGATGCGCGGAAGGAGGTTGGCAAGGCGGGGTGAGGCAAAGGCTTTTTCCATACGTAATGCGATTAAATGGTGGTGCCACCGTCGGCGTGAAAGAGACTTCCTGTACAATATCCCGAGACATCAGAGGCAAGAAATACGGCCAGTGCGGCGATTTCGTCAACGGTGCCCATGCGTTTCATCGGCACCATTTTCATAAACCGGTTCAAAACAGCTTCATCCTGCCAAAGCGCCTGTGAGAATTTGGTCTTTATCAAACCCGGACAGATGGCGTTTACGCGAATTTGATCAGGGCCCCATTCCTTGGCCATGACGCGCGTCAGCATATTGAGTGCTGCCTTGGAAACAGAATAGATCCCCAATCCAGGGTCGGGACGATCACCGGCTATTGAGCTGATATTTATGACCGAACCACCGCCCCGGGACTTCATAATCGGATATGTCAGTTTGGCCAACTCAAACGGAGCCTTAACATTTACGGCCATTATTTTGTCATATGCCCAGCCTTCCGTCTGCCACGGGGCCAAATGCCGGGTTGGATGCCGCATTGTTCACCAGGATATCGATCCCTCCAAAGGCCGAAACTGTCTTCTCAACCATCTGTTTGATCGCAGATTCATCTCCGGCGTTGCCCGCAAAGGTGAGACATGTGCCGCCGGTCCTGGTGATTTGTGCTGCAACCCCATCAAGATCCTCCTGCTTTCTGGAATTGATCATGACTTTGGCGCCATGGGCTGCCAAAGCGATGGCAATGGCTTCTCCTATACCTTTGCTGGCTCCCGTGATGAGGGCAACTTTGTTCGTTAATTTAAAATCCATGGTGTCGTGGGTTATCGCAGTGGGCTAAGTCCAGATTTTCTTAATTGGGTATTCAAGCGAGGTAACTCAGCGGTCATCCAGTTGTTCCACAAGACCTGAATGGAAGAGAGTTGATCCGTCGCTTGTTTGATGCCGGCTTTGGCCTGACTCGTCACGGGCATGTCTGCCTCCTGAACGATCGAGAAAAGACCACCAAATGTATCTGCCAGCCTTCCAAAACCGGGGGCATTGTCGATGCGTTGGTTTGATTCGAACTGGGCCAGTTGATCATCGGCCTTGTCGAGCAGGGACGGAATGGTGCCACGGCCTTGTGACTTGAGTGCTTTGATTTGCTCACGGTAGCTGCGTACCTGTGCTGCCGTGGTGAGACAAGTCTTCCGGCTGTTGTAGGTAGACAGTGAAAGATCAAACTGGGTTTGTAATTCTGACGTAGTCAGCTTTACGCGCGGATCCATTTTAACCGTGAGCGGCTGGGTGAACGACTTCCCGCCAACGGTGAGTTTAACGATATAGTTGCCGGGCATCACAAAAGGTGAGGTGGGCTCAGGTGCGGTCTGCTGGTAAATGGCACTGATGGGATAGGATGGTGGAACATCCAGGGGAGCATAGCGCAGGTCCCACAGGAATCGGTGTGGTCCTTTCGCAGCCGACAAGATTACCTGGGGACGAATCCAATACAGGGGAATGTTCACATCGCCCACGGCATACGGTTTATCATCACTTGAGTATTTCCGGATCAGGTTGTTATTGGCATCCAGTATTTCCAGGGTTACGGGCGTAGTGGCATTGTCTTGCAGGTAATAATCGATCATCGCGCCATCAGGAGGGTTTTGGCCGGCCGGCTCTTCCGGTGGCAGCGGCGTATCTGGATACATGCTCCACCGCACCCGATATGGCGCCGCAGGTTTAAACAATTGTGTTCCCGTAGTGCCGGACAATTGTCGCAACGGAGTGACATTGTCAAGGATCCAGAATGAGCGTCCGTGGGTACCAACCACCAGGTCATCATCTTTGATCACCAGGTCGCGTACCGACGTAGCAGGCATATTAAGTCTCAACGATTGCCAGGAATCACCGTTATCAAATGAAACCGATACTCCGGTTTCTGATCCACAGTACAATAATCCTTTGCGTATCGGATCTTCTTTTACCGCATTGATCGGCGAGTCGGGCAGGCCCTTTGTGATTTCCTGCCAGGTAGCACCACCATCCTGCGTTCTAAAGATGTGTGCTTTCATATCATCCAATCTGATGGCATTCACGGCTGCGTAGGCCGTGTTTGCATCAAAGTGACTGGCATCCATTACCGATACCTTCATCCACGATGAAATAGCTGGTGGTGTTACGTTCTTCCAGGTCTTGCCGCCGTCGCGCGTTACCTGAATTAACCCATCATCGGTGCCAGCCCATATGGTATTACCATCCACATAGGAAGGCGCCAGCGTATAGACCACACCACGGCGCGGCATCTTCTTCATCTCTTCGCTGGTATACACACCAACGCTTTTGGGAATGTCCCACGATTCACGTGTAAGGTCCGGACTGATAACTTCCCATGCTTCACCGCCATTTTGAGTTTTGAATATTACGTTGCCGGCAAAGTATAGGGTCTTGGGATCGGTGGGAGAAAATAACACAGGCGCAGTTCGGATGAAGCGGTATTTGCCAGAACGAACCGCCTCAGGTGCAATATTCTGAATCTGACCAGTTCGCTTGTCGTACCGGGTTATCTTTCCACCATAAATCATATTTGGGTTGAGTGGATCAACAGCCACATAACCATATTCTTCTACGCCAACAGGATGCCAATCACGAAAGGTAATCTGACCATCATTGCTGCGGCTCACAATACCTACTGAACCGCTTTCCTGCTGTCCGCCATAGACGTTGTATGGAAATTCATTGTCCGTACTCACGTGATAAAACTGTGCGGTGGGTTGGTTATACCACGAACTCCAGGTCTGACCACCGTTCACCGTAATCGTCGCGCCCTGATCCAGCCCGAGCAGCATGATATCAGGATTGTTGGGATTAATCCATATGCGATGATAGTCGTCTCCGCCGGGAGCACCTTTGATGCCGGTCCAGTTCTTGCCGCCATCGGTTGACTTCCAGGTTACTACGTTAGCACTGAAGACAACATCGGGATTTTGGGGATGAACTTTTACTTCGGCGAAGTCACTGCCCCGGCTCCAGATTCTGGCGTCAGCGGTAGTGCGGTACCAGGAGGCACCTGCATCATCACTTCGGTAGATGCCGCCGGCCTGTGGTGAATCCACGGTGGCATAGAGGCGATTGGGATCACTGGGAGCGATGCAGAAACCAATGCGACCCAATCCTTGCTCATAGGTGGGCAGGCCTTTGGTCAGTTTACTCCAGGTGTTGCCGCCATCGGTACTTTTGTAAAGGCCCGATGCCTTGCCTTGCCATGCGCCGTTTTCCCAAGGGCCTTGCCGTGCTGCCCAGATATCGGCGTAAACAATATTTGAATTCTTTGGATCGAGCGTTACTTGAGCAGCGCCGCTGTTCTCATCGATATAAAATACGCGCTCCCAGTTTTTGCCGCCATCAGTCGTGCGGAATATGCCACGCTCGGTATTCGGTCCATAGGGGTGGCCCAATACGGCTGCGAACACGCGGTTCTCATTTTGCGGGTCGATGGCAAGACCACCAATTTGCTGGCCATCCCGAATACCTGTATTGGTCCAGGACGTACCGCCATCGGTAGACTTATAAATCCCGTTCCCAATTGATAAGTCGGGCCGCTGAATTCCTTCACCGCTTGCGACGTAGATTATGTTGGGGTTAGAAGGTGCAACGACCACATCGCCAACGGAACCGGTAGGTTGGTCGTCGAAGATGGGCTTCCACGTCAGGCCAAAGTCATTTGTTTTCCATACACCGCCATTATTCACGCCGATGTAAAATACATTGGGCTGAGCGGGCACACCCACGGCGCCTACGGTGCGGCCTCCGCGATGGGGACCGATCATGCGCCATTTAATGGCCTGATAATAAGCTGGATCAACCTGCTGGGCAGGCGACCACGACAGGGTCACCATCAGTAACAAAATGACAAGGAAAGATTTCTTCATAGGTTTGGATTGAACAAGTCTAAAAATATCCAGAACAGGAGTCAATTACTATACATATTTTGTGAATGATTACCTTGGACACCTGTAAAATTCAAATCCATATGAAACCCGTTTCAATCGTAGTGCTGGCATGCTTCATACTCTGCGGATGTGGTTCGAAAACAAAAGAATCCAGCAGCAAATTGTTGGCGGAACGCATCATCAAGCAGTGCTCCATTCAGCCTGGCGAGCGGGTGCTCATGATGGTGCGGCCCGGCAAATTTGATTCGTTGGTATCTCACTTGAATACGTTGCTGAGCCAGGCAGGGGCTGTTAACCTGGGGGCGCTGAATGTAGACAGCATTCCGTCACCAGTCGGTTGGGAGACCGACTTCACCCGATCAGCGCAGGGTAAAACAAAAGACGAACTGATAGCCTTGTTTGATGATGTTGACCTTGGTCTGATGCTGCCTGGTGCGTCGCCTGATCAGGTACCTTATGCGGCGATGCAGGAAGTCTTGAAGAAAGGAAAGGGACGCACCGTCCATTTTCACTGGTCAGGTTTATATGATTTTGAGGGGACACCGATCGAAGTAGATTCACTGAGCGCCCGGATTTATGAAAACGCTGTGCTCAATACCGACTATGCCAAACTGAGCAAGATCCAGGACGAGTTTGAAGCGGCCCTCAGGGCCAAAGGCGGCAGAATCATCACACCGGAGGGTACAGACATTACGTTTAAGATTGGTGATCGCAATGTGACCAAACAAAACGGAGATGCGTCGTTGGCCAGGGCGAAGGGCGCTAAAGTGTTGATTGATCGTGAGGTGGAATTGCCGGCTGGCGCCATCCGGGTAGCACCCATCGAAGAGAGTGTTGAAGGCACCGTGGTAATACCTTTTTCACATTGGTCCAGTGAACTTGTTCGCGGGATCACCTTTAAGTTCAAGCAAGGCAAGATCAGCGATGTTGAAGTCGACTCTGGAATGAAGTCCGTCTTTCAGGAATTGCGATCCTCCGGGGACGGAGCTTCAATGTTCCGGGAAATTGCCGTGGGATTTAATCCCTTGCTGACTGTTTCTACCGATCGGGCCGTGATTCCATACTATGGATACGGCGCAGGTGTTGTGCGAGTATCCCTGGGTGACAATTCCGAATTGGGTGGAAAAGTTACCGGTGGCTATGTGCGATGGAATATGCTGGTTAACGCTACCCTGATTATTGGAGATGAAGTATGGATTGAGAACGGAAGACTTAAGAAATGAATATTCGAGTTGCTTTCCTGATTGCTCTTTGCAGTGGATCAGCCTTTGCCCAAAAATCAAAACCCAGGATAGCGGAAGTTTATTATCCTCCGGCTTTTGAATGGAAGAAGATTTCTCCTGAGGAAGGTGGCTTTATACCCGACAAACTAAAGGAGGCTATTGACTTTTCGGTTTCTCATGAAACTAAGAACCCCCGCGATATGGCCCAAAACCATTACCAGACTTTTGGGAAGGAGCCTTTTGGTTATGGGATTGGCCCCTTCAAGGAGCGGGGAGATGTTACCGGCATAGTCATCCGCCATGGCTACCAGGTAGCAGTATGGGGTGAGCCTGACCGGGTAGACATGACCCACAGTGTCACCAAAAGTTTCCTGTCCACAGTTATCGGGCTTGCTGTCGATCAGAAACTGATCCAAAGTGTACATGATTCTGTTTGGAAGTATGTGCCTCCGGTGTTGCCTTATACGGCACTTCCAGAACTTGACAAGAGTCTGCAATTGGCTGACAAACAATTAATTACTCCATTTGAGTCAAAGCATAATCGCAAGATTACCTGGGATCATTTATTGCGTCAGGTAAGCGACTGGGAAGGCACCTTATGGGGAAAACCTGAATGGGCCGACCGGCCTTCACCGAAACCGGAAGAATGGCAGACCCGGGCACGGATAGAACCAGGTCAGGCCTATGAATACAATGATGTACGGGTGAATGTGCTGGCCCTGGCTGGTCTTAGCGTTTGGCGGAAACCGTTGCCTGTAGTACTTAAGGAACGGATCATGGACCCGATCGGTGCCAGCAGCAGTTGGCGTTGGTATGGCTATGAAAACTCGTGGGTAGTGATCGATGGTCAGGCGATTCAGTCGGTAAGTGGTGGGGGACATTGGGGAGGTGGTATGTTTATCAATGCCCGTGACATGGCCCGGTTTGGATACCTGACATTGCGTAAGGGCAAGTGGCGCGACCAACAACTGATATCAGAGACATGGATAAAGCAGGCGCTTACACCCACGACGGCTCAACCAACCTATGGATACATGAATTGGTTTCTCAATACAGGTAAGAAGCTTATTCCCGACGCTCCGGAGACAGCTTTCTATCACCTCGGCAATGGCAACAATGTAATCTATGTTGATTTTGAAAACGACCTTGTAGTGGTGGTTCGATGGATCGACAACGCGTCAACAGCTGAGTTCATCAGCAAGGTATTGGCTGCAATTAAACATTGAAGTTAAGCCAGGTATATAAAAAGTAAAAGTGTCCTACACCTATTAGGTGTAGGACACTGTCTTTTCATCCCGAAGTCCGGTCTTAGCGATGGTCCGGAAATAATGAAATTAGTTAGTATTTCGCTGGTTGGCCCTTCTTTGGTGTGGTCTTGATGATAAACTCGCGAATATCATCGTTTGAAGTAATCAGGTCTTCATTGCGCAGGTACATCATATGACCTGAGCGATAACCTTTGAAGGAAAGGCGATCTTTCATTTTGCCACTTGGATCCAGTTGCCACATGGTGTACTTGGCATTAAAGTAGTCGCAAGCTCCGTCGTAGTAGCCTGACTGAATCATCACATGCAGGAACGGATTCTCGGCCATAGCCAGACGAAGGTTCTCACCAGTCTTATCGTTTTCACGATTCCAGGGATGAACCGGTCCGAACATATTGTATTTCACGTCGGTCTTGTATTTAAGCATGTCCCGCAAGTAGTAGTTGATTGCCGGCGTGAAAGCATGCAGCCAGGAGGTAAGCTCCGAGTTGAAGTCGGGCTGGCTGCCGGCTTCCATTTTATCGATGCCTTTGTAGCGTGAATCCAGTCGACCTACCGTAAAGCCGCCTTTATCACGAAGAAGATCTTTCCAGAAGAACTGCGTCGGCACATCAAGGTTATGTTGAAGAATGACCTTTTCAGAAAGTCCAGAGTACCGGGCCATTTTCGAGGCGATTTCTTTCTTTTTTGCCTCAGGCAGGAAGCCGCCGCGGCTGATAGCAGGTATCAACTCATTCAGGGTAAACTCTTCAACCTCGGGAAGCATGTCCACCAGATCTTTCTGCTGAAGATCCGGGGGCAGCACTTTGTGATACCAGGCTGTTGCCGCATAATAGGGAAGTCGCAATGCAGCGTCTACCGGACCTGAGCGGTCGATACCCAGCTCGACAGGAGACACCAGGATCACTCCATTAAGGTACATCCAGTGTGCATTCTGCAATTCGCCGGCAAGTCCTGCGACACGGGCAGTGCCGTAGCTTTCGCCAATGAGGTACTTGGGTGACGTCCAGCGGCTTTTGCGGGAAACAAAGTTGTTAAGCCATTCAGCCAGGTACTTGATGTCGGCATTGATGCCGAAGAACTTCTCTTTCGGGGCATCCTTAATCAGGAACCGTGAGTAGCCGGTATTAACTGGGTTAACATACACAATATCAGCTACATCCAGGACAGAGTAGGGGTTCTCCTTGATGCCATAAGGTTGAACCGGGTACCCTTCACTATCGATCTCCAGCAAGCGGGGACCCGTGTAGGCAATGTGCATCCACACCGATGCCGAACCGGGACCTCCATTAAAGGAAATGATCAAAGGACGAGCTGCGCGATTGGTGACATCGGTACGTTCGTAGTACGTGAACTCCAATGCAGCAATCGCTTTGCCCTCTTCGTCCCAAACCGGTTGTGTGCCGGTGGTGGCGGTATACGGGAATCGCTTTCCTTTCACCGTTACTTCCCAGCTGGTGGTAATCGTAGAGTCGGCGTTTAGTTTTCTGGTCTTCTGGGCAATCAATGCTGTGCTCAGCATAAGCAGCAGCAACAGGGGGGTAAGTTTTCTGGTCATAATAGATCGTTAAAATACAGGTTCATTTATTTTGCTTAAGCAACAGGTTGTGCTATGGACGGACTGGGTTGGGTAAACCACTTCACGCCAGACTCCGTCATGTAGGCACAGTCCTCAAGGCGAATACCAAACTCGCCATAAATCGAAATCGTGGGTTCGATACTGAAGCACATGCCAGGAACGAGGGGTTGCTTGTTGCCAAGTACCATGTTGCCCCACTCATGTCCATCCATACCAATACCATGGCCGGTGCGGTGTGGCAGGCCGGGTACTTTATAGCCAGGACCAAAGCCTGCGCTGGTAATTACTTTGCGCGCAGCAATGTCTACGTTCTCGCAAGGCTCACCGAGTTTTGCTGCATCAAAACCAGCTGCCTGTGCTTCCTTTTCAAGGTTCCAAATTTCCAGCTGGCGTTTGGTGGGTTCTCCAAATACCACCGTGCGGGAAATGTCAGAAGCGTAACCGCCAACCCGGCAACCACCATCAACCAATACCATATCGCCAGCCTTCAATTGCTGGGGTACATTACTGCCATGGGGAAAAGCTGTTGCTGCTCCAAAGCTGGAAAAAGCGCCACCAGAAGCACCCAATCGCTTGTGGGCATCAGCAATGATTCCGGCAAGTTCACCCTGCGACATGCCTTCTTTTAGCATGGTGAGGGCCGCCTTATATGCGGTGATGGTGATATCATTGGCGCGCTGCATCAATGCCAATTCCGCTGGGCTCTTGATCAAACGGCAAGCAGCGGTAACGGCATCGGCACTCTGGTATTGCAAATGTGGAGCAGCCTGTCTAATGCCATCGTACAGAAAGAAGCGAACACGCTCTTCCATGCCGATCTTTCCTGTTTTGATACCTTTATCCTTGAAAATTCCAGCGACTACCTCGTAAGGACTTTCATGTTCCTCCCATACACGCACCTCTGTACCGATCGTCATAAGTTCGCGGATGCGCTCTTCCTCAAAGTGAGGCCCCACATATACAATCTCGCCATGTTTTGTGATAATGGCTGCCATCATTCGCTCACTGGTACCCCAACGGATGCCGGTAAAATACTCCATGCTGGTGCCGCCATCGAGGTAGATGGCCTCAATTTTATTTTCCGTCATGAGTTTTTGCGCCTTCTCGATCCGTGATTTTCGCTCGTCGACGGTAATGCCGGGCACCTCTGTCGGAAAAGGCTTGAGTTCGTCAAGTGGCCCAGGGGCAGGGGAAGAAACGGCTGGTTTGGGGTCACAACTTTGCAGGCCTGATAGCAGGGTAACCGATCCGGCCGTAACGGCGGATGAGCGGATAAAATCCCGACGGGATAACGACATAGATTATTACTTTTTGGTTTGGGCTAAACTAAGACATTTTGGGGCAAGGCAGTAGTTGTATGATGGGTTCTTTTACAGGCGGCAGAAACCAGAACTCCCTGGACGACCGCTCAGGAAGTTATCGGAAGAAAGTTGCATTTTTTGAACTACATTTTAGTTCCAAAACACTTCAACCATGACCAGACCATTTCTGTTGCTTCTGCTGGCAGTAATTAGCGTGGGTGCATTTGCGCAGCCGCTCACCCTGGATGCGATCAAGAATTATCCGTTTCCTACAGAACTAACCGCAGCACAACAGGGCTCGCGCATTGCCTGGGCCCTTGATGAGTTGGGGCGACGCAATATTTATGTTGCTGAAGGCCCAGACTTCAAACCGAGAAAGTTGACCAACTATGCCGACGACGATGGGCAGGAAATCTCCAGCCTCGCCATATCGTCCAATGGTCAATGGGTGGTGTTTGTTCGCGGCGGCGATCACGGTTCTAACTGGGATCCGGAATTGGCCGTGAATCCTGCTTTTTCCACGACGCCCTCCAAGGTGAAAGTCATGGTGATTCCTTTCGCTGGTGGTGAAGTTAAATCCGTTAGCGAAGGTGATGCACCTGCAATTTCCCCTAAGAGTGATGTGGTCGCCTTTGTGAAAGGAGGGCAAGTGTGGACAGCCCCACTGGATGGCAGCGCTGAGCCTCGAAATCTGTTTACCGCCCGCGGTTCGCAGCACAGCCTCACCTGGTCACCGGATGGTTCACGCCTTGCGTTCGTAAGTGCGCGCGGAGACCACTCTTTCATTGGAATTTATTCAACCGCGGAGCAGCCAATAGCATGGATGGCACCGTCCTTTGGGCATGATGACTCGCCGGTTTGGTCTCCTGACGGAAAACAAATTGCTTTCGTACGTGTACCCGGCAGTGGTGGGGCACCTGATTCTTTGCTTGCACGCCGCCATCAGCCTTGGTCTATATGGACCGTACCTGTATTGGGTGGAAAGGCTAACAGAATCTGGCAAGCACCGCGTACCCTGGAGGGATCATATCCGACTACTCATGGTACCACCAACCTGCATTGGGCAGTTGCTGACCGGATTGTCTTTCTCTCTTACCAAGACAAGTGGCCGCACCTGTATTCTATGCCTGCGACCGGCGGAACTCCGTTGTTGCTGACGCCCGGCAATTTTATGGCAGAACACATCCGGCTTTCGCCTGATGGCAAATGGCTCACCTTTGATGCGAACACGGGACCTGATCCGCTGGATATCGATCGTCGACATATGGTCCGCGTTCCGGTGGACAAGCCTGCCATGGAAGTGTTGACACCAGGAACGGGACTGGAGTGGACCGGAGTTGTTACCGGAGATGGAACGACCCTGGCGATGATCAGCGCAACACCCCAACGACCGCCAGTAACGGCCGTGATGAACTTCCATACGAAAGGGGTGATGCGGCTCATGGGTGCCGATCGAATTGTCGCCGGCTATCCGGAAAAGAAGCTCGTAACGCCCAAGCAGGTTATTTTCACCAGCAGTGATGGGGTTGTGGTACACGGACAATTGTTCGAGCCGGTGGCACCGGCCAGCGGCAAACGGCCTGCGATTATTTATATCCATGGCGGCCCTCCGCGCCAGATGCTGTTGGGTTGGCATTATTCAGATTACTATTCGAATGCATATGCATCAAATCAATACCTGGCGAGTCTTGGTTTCACGGTACTAAGTGTCAATTACCGATTAGGTATCGGCTATGGATTTGATTTTCATCGCCCTGCCAATGCGGGTGTATGGGGTGCATCCGAGTACCTCGACATTAAAGCAGCCGGACAGTGGCTCGCCAATCAACCTGGTATTGATGCAACCAAAATCGGTGTATACGGTGGTTCTTACGGAGGCTTCCTGACCGCGATGGCATTAGCCATGGACTCCAAACTCTTTGCTGCCGGTGTGGATATCCACGGCGTTCATGATTGGACGGCCGAACGCATCCGCGGACTTCTCTATCCAGATCGCTTCGAAAAAGCGCCTGATCTCATGAAAGCTTTGGCCATTGGTTGGGATTCTTCACCTGCCTCTCATGTGGCAACCTGGACCTCACCGGTTCTCATCATTCATGCCGATGATGATCGCAATGTTAGATTTAACCAAAGTACAGATCTGGTGCAGCGGCTGGAAAAGAAAGGTGTACCCATGGAAACCCTGGTGATCGTAGACGACACCCACCATTGGTTCAGGCAAAGCAACTCGGTTACCGTTTATAAGGCTGCCGCGGAATATTTTTCCAGGAAATTGCTGGGTAAACCCCTTCCTGACTGATTTCTATCATAGTGTATGAAATGCTGATTGGGTAGGTTTGCAAAAAATGAATATGAAAGCGCGAATACTATTTTTTGTATTGTTGATGGCAGGCTTGAGCAGTTGTATGGTGAATATCAAAACACTGTACGACAAGCAGGCTGACTTCAAATCATATAAGACCTTTTGCTGGATGGATGGATGTGAATTTAAGATAACGGGTATCGCCCAGGACAGCGCCTTACGGGAAAATGTAAAGCGGGCGATTGTCAGTGAACTCACTAAACGTGGGTTGACACAAGACAATAACAACCCCGACCTGTTGGTAGGTTTTACAATCACCATGCAGGATGAGAAAGTAATTGTGTATCATCATTCCGCGGATATGCCCTTTTACCGGCCTTTTGAGCACGACTCTGATGTCGTGAACTACCTCAAAGGAACGCTGGTTATCGGATTGGCCGATAAGAAGCAGAGCAAGTTGGTGTGGGAATCTTTCGCGGAAAGCTTCATTGACTTTGACCCCGCACTGGAGCAGGATGAAGTCCTCAAAGGAGTACGGTTGGTGATGAAACGTTATCCGCCCCTCAAATAATCATGGCTGAAAAAAACACGCAGGTACTTGTATCGAAGGAGATTGGAAAGGTTTCTGTCTCTATCCTGGAAGCAAAGAAACCAATAGCTGTTGTGGTGATTGCCCATGGTGCGGGAGCTGGCAAGGATCATCCTTTTATGAAGGCGTTGGCCCTGGCATTTCAACATGCGAATGTCAACACCATTCGTTACAACTTTCCATTCATGGAGAACAAAAAGGGTAGGCCCGATACCCCGGTGGTTGCGGGTAAGACCGTCAATGCACTTGTTGCCTTTGCAGCGAAAAAGTATCCCAAACTTCCGCTCTTTGCCGGCGGAAAATCATTCGGAGGTCGCATGACTTCGCAGCTCTTATCTAAGACACCTGATGCACGCGTGACAGGTATTATTTTCTTTGGATTCCCGTTGCATCCCCCCGGTGCTCCCGACACAAAGCGCGCGGAGCACCTGCGCGACTTAACAATACCGGCTCTGTTTCTTCAGGGCACACGCGATGCATTGGCAGAAGAAAAACTGATCAAAGGTGTGGTGAAGAAATTGCCGAACGCAACGCTCATGCTGCTGGAAGGAGCGGATCATTCGTTCAAGTCCGGTAAACGTCAGTGGATAGAAGAATTGGCTGAGGCATCCAAAGCCTGGATCGAAGCACTATAATCATCCTCCATGAAACCTATTTCAGCCCTCACCATAACCCTTATTCTGGGAGTTGTTCTTCCGGGATGTAAACAGAGCGATATGCAGTCAAGTTCTGAAGAAGCCCTGATCCGCGAAGCGAGAACCAAATCCAATGAGGCCATAGCTGCCCACGATGCCAAAGCCATGTCAGCGTTCTGGACTTCTGACTTTCATATCATCACGTCAAGAAATTCAGAGATGTCTGGTAAAAATACCAACCGCGAGCGCATGGAAAGCGAGTTCAGCAGTAAACCCGATGTGTTGTACGTGCGCACACCACAAACCATCCAGGTATTTGACGCCTGGAAGATGGCCTCTGAGAGTGGGACTTGGGCAGGCAGTTGGACAGAGAATGGTCAGAAGATTGAACTCACTGGCACCTACATGGCCAAGTGGCATAAGTTGGATGGTGCCTGGCTGATTCGCGCAGAAGTGTTCGTTCCGCTTACCTGTACGGGCGGCGCTTACTGCGACAAGTCACCGATTTAGGCAGGTCGGTAAATGATTGCCTCTGCTTCAATCTCGACCAGGTAATCGTCACCAATCAGATCGGCTTGTACCAGCGTGTTCGCAGGTTGAATATCGCGGAATCGTTCGCCATGCGCGCGCGCGATAGGTTCCCAGTCAGCAATTCGTTTTGTAAATATCCTTGTGCGGACAACGTCTTCCAGTTTACTGCCGAGTGACTGAAGGGATCCTTCAATTTTATCGATGATGAAGTGGGCTTGTGCTCCGGCATCGGTACCGCCTACAACCCGGTTGCCGAGTGTGGCTGTCGTGCCGGAGACATAAATCCGGTCGCCCTTACGGACGGCCCTGCAATAACCAGCCATGTCTTCCCACACGGTACCACTGAATGCCTTGATGCGTCCATCGCTTTCCCGGCGGATGGGATAGGGAGCGGGCATACTTTCAACATGATGACTGAGGTCGCCAGAGGCTGTCAGGAAAGGTGGCTTCCTGTATTCATCACCGCAGTCGCCGGGTACAGGTTCTAAGGTTTGCAACACTTGTCCAATCTCCTTGCGGTCCTGGTCATCGAGTGTAAACTGGAACAATCTCACATTGTCGGCTACGTGACTGGATGCTCCTGGTCGCGCGCCGATGATAATTCCAGCCACGGCAGGTTGCCCGAGCATGTAACGTGAAGCCACAGCAGCCACTGTGACACTGTGCTTTTTTCCGATTCGATGAAGGACATGCAATAAATCCTGAAACCTGCTCCATCCGCCAACGATGTCAATGAAGCGCTTGTATTTCATCAATGACCAGGAGCTGAGCTTTTCAATGACAGGCTCTGGCTGGTCCATCCATTTTTCAGAAAGAAATCCACCCGCCAGCGTGCCAAAAGCAAGCAGATGGATGCCCCGCTGTTGACAGTAGGCAGTCATAGCGCCTGATGCCCGTTGATCGAGCAGTGAGTAACACACCTGATTCGTTGCAATGGGTATGCCGCTTTCCACCACCATGCGCAGGTGTGCCGTATCTGTATTCGTCAGTCCGAGATGGCGAATGCGTCCTTCCCGCCGCAGATCATCAAGCCAGAACATACATTCCAGCCACGATGGATCGGCATAGTTCCAGCTGTGGAATTGAAGCAAGTCGATAGCCTGCGTATTCAGCCTGGTGCATGCCAGGTCAACAGCCTTTTTGACTTCGGCCCTGGACCGTGTTCCAGGTGCGGGTACCCACTTGGTGAGCAGTTGCACTGCAGACGGTGCGATAGCCTTATAGCGTCCGGCGATGATTTCGGCGGAGCCATAATGATCGGCCATATCAAACGTGGTCAATCCTGCATCCCCATAAGGCATCATGGCCCTTGCCGTGGTGTCAGGATCCAGAACCTTGCCGTCCTTTTCCATATCGGCGATTTGCCAGAGACCGGTTACAAGTCTCGAGATGGTAAGACCAGGTGCAATTTCCAGGGAGGGGATGGAGTGAATCATTCAGGTGGAAGTCTAGAGAATTTTTCTTGCGGATGGGCAGCGGATCGCCAGTGTTTGATAAAGATAATTGATCCCGTGATCATCACTATGATCCACACCAGGGTGGTGTGCAGGTACCAGGGTACATCAGCGGTCAGGTCTTTCTGCACATGAATAATCAGGAACAAAAGCAACGCCATAATCGAACTCCATCCGAGGAGCCATCGTTGCATCGGCGACCGGAATAAGGTCATGGCGCTGGCCAGTTCAGGATTGTGTTTTCTGATCA
Organism: Cyclobacteriaceae bacterium; assembly: GCA_044223085.1. Taxonomy (GTDB): domain Bacteria; phylum Bacteroidota; class Bacteroidia; order Cytophagales; family Cyclobacteriaceae; genus ELB16-189. Next base: position 8,392 of record JBGAMI010000045.1, on the reverse strand, counting down.
TCAGCAACGTCACGGCCATAAGGAGGAAGTTTACCAACATGGATGTAACCAGGATATCCACGCCAAGAAAAAAGTCGCCGGCGAGGTGGCTGCCCAGAATACCAAGGCTGGCTACACCACCTGAAATCACCAGGGCCACATGTGGAGTCTTGTATCGCGTATGAATGCGGGTCACCTGAATAGGGAACATACCATCTTCAGCCCAGGAGAACATGAGCCGTGAAACAGACAACAACATGGCAGGCAAGTCATTGGTTAATGCCACTGCTGCACCCGCCACCATGGCCACGGTCCATCCCGGTGATAGAAAATAGCGCATCAATGCTGGGGCCGTGATGTCATGGCGGGCAGCTTCATCCGAAACAAATTGCCAGGGCACCGCATGATACACGGCTGAGGTAAACAATAAATAGAATGAACCAACCACCCCAACAGAAATTCCAATGGCCAAGGGCAGGTTTCGTTGGGGATGCTTGGCCTCTCCGCCAGCCTGGGCTATGGAATCAAAACCGATAAAACTTGCAAACAATACCGCGGCACCTGACCAGATGATATTCCATGAAAAGGAAGATGAAGTGTCCGGATGCCACGACTGACCACTTTTAATAAGGCTATTTTGAAAATCAGTATGATCAAATGAGAATCCGGCAACGATGACAATGGCGCCTAATACAAACATGAGGATCATCAGAGGGATTACCGTTCGTTCATAGGCTTTAGCCCCGCGGATATTGATCAAAACAAATAACCATAGTAATAACAAAGACACGCACACCCTGATCCATCCTGTATCCATCAGGCGGGATACTTGGGGAAATTCCAAAGCAGTGCTGATGTCGCGAAAGAACGGTGGGATAACGTAAGACACAACGCCGATGGCGATACACAACCCGAACCACTGGGAGAAGCTGGCCACAAAACCGAGGTAGGGGCTGAGGCCGCGGCTGGCATATACATAGCTTCCTCCGGCACGGGGCATGGCCGAAGCCAGCGTTGCATAACAAAAGGCGGCCAATATCGCAGGCACAGCTGCCAGCATGAAGGCAGGTACAACGTATGGTCCGATGCCCGGCACACTGCGCTGAATCATGAAGGGCACTACATAGATGGAAGCCCCCAGCATCGAACAGATTCCTGTTGCCGCCAGGCCCACCAAACCAAGTTGACGGCTAAGTCCGGAAGCAGATGTAGGTGTTGTATTCATTACATGCCTGTGCGTATCTTTGCGCCTCATTTTATCCAAAAGACGTGAATTTTCTCTCTGCTGAGCTTATTTCCAAGTCCTACAATGACAAGTGGCTGTTCCGTGACATCTCCATCGGCATCTCCCAGGGTGAAAAATTCGCCCTGGTAGGTAATAATGGCACCGGTAAATCAACTTTACTGCGCATTCTGACCGGTGAGGTTAATTCCGATAGCGGTAAGGTTGTTACGCGGGAAGGAGTGAGGTTGGGCTTTCTTACCCAACAGCCTTCTGTGCCGGCCGATACCCTGGTAAAAGATGTATTGTTTGATGATTCAAATCCGGTGGCAGCCGCGGTAAAAGAGTATGAAGAATGCCTTCACCATCCGGAGGTATCGGCTGAACGAATGCAGGACGCGCTCGAACGCATGGAGCAATACAATGCGTGGGATTACGATTCTAAGGTGCATGAAGTAACCTCCAAATTGGATGTGCCGGACCTGGATCGCGCATTTGGAGAACTGTCGGGGGGACAACGCAAGCGTATCTTCCTCGCCAAACTCCTGCTGGCCAGTCCGGACCTCATCATCATGGATGAACCGACCAACCACCTGGATCTGTCCGCCATCGAATGGCTCGAAGAATATTTGGCCGGCCCCGGTATCACATTGATCATGGTAACACACGATCGTTACTTCCTTGACAATGTCGCGTCGGTGATCTACGAACTTGATCGCGGGAAATTATATCGCTACGACGGCAACTATGCCTATTTCCTCGAGAAGAAAGCCGAACGCGAAGAAATGCTCAAGACCGAAGTGACCAAAGCGAAGAATCTGCTCCGCAAGGAGTTGGAATGGATGCGCAAGCAACCGAGGGCACGTGGTACCAAAGCCAAATACCGGATCGATGCATTTTACGAACTCAAGGAAGTTGCATCGCAGGACCTGAAGAAAGATCGGCTCGAACTCGATTTTCAGGAATCCCGCCAGGGTGGAAAGATTCTGGAGGTGGAGCACATCACGAAGAAATACGGAGACCAGGTGGTGGTTGATGATTTCTCCTACGTATTTAAAAAGTTTGATCGCATCGGGGTGGTGGGCAAGAACGGTATTGGCAAGTCGACGTTCCTGAATATGATCACCCAGCAACTCAAGCCGGATAAAGGTATTGTGATGCCCGGACTGACCACCAAATTCGGTTACTTCACCCAGGAGTCCATGACCCTGAACCCTGCCAACCGGATTATTGAAGAAGTGAAAGAGATTGCTGAGTTCATTACGCTTTCCGACGGCACGTCTATATCCGCATCCAAGTTTCTGGAGAATTTTCTGTTTCCGGCGGAGAAACAATACACGTTCATTGAGAAGCTCAGCGGTGGAGAGAAGAAGCGACTTCAGTTGCTCAAGTTGCTTGTGCTTAATCCTAATTTCCTGGTACTCGATGAGCCGACCAATGATTTTGATATTGATACGTTGAACGTGCTCGAAGACTTCCTCGAGAAGTTCTCCGGTTGCCTGGTGCTGGTGTCGCACGATCGTTATTTCATGGATCACCTCGTCGACAACCTTTTTGTGTTTGAAGGCAACGGAAAGATCCGGTTGTTCAATGGCAACTATACCTTTTACCGGAATTCCCTGTCGGAAGCAGAACCGGAGCCCGAGAAGAAGAAGAAAGTCGAAGCAGCGCCTGAGGTTCCAACACAGCCTGTTGTCAGGAAGAAAGGCAATGCCAAAGACAAGCAGGAGTATGCTGCCCTCGAGAAGGAGATTCAGGAGCTTGAAAAATCAAAGGCAGGCTGGATTGAAAAGCTCAATGCGGGAGGTAATCACGAGGAATTGCTGCAATGGTCGCAGGAGATCAAGCGCCTGAGTGACCAGATCGACGCAAAGTCCATGCGGTGGCTGGAGCTTGGCGAGGTGTTGTAGTTCAGGCCGGTGGATTGTTAATCGCACCAGCGTAAATGTTTGTGATAAGGATCTGTGATAGTTTATTGCAACTCCGGCTGCAGCGCAGCCAGATGTTCATAGGACTGGTAGCCAAAGAAATCCCCAAAGCTCCAGCGGAGCGACATGTTGTTATAACCCAGCGTTCTAGACGACATATCGCACCGCTGGTGCATATTAGCCCAGGGCCGATGAAGAACACCGACCCTTACTGAGTCTGAGTGATGGTTGTCATGGGCCCCGATAATACTTCACAACAAATCATTGGGACCCGCGACAATAATATTCACCACTTTGCGTCTTACCCTCCATCATGCGCATGATTAAAAAAATTCTTATCGGATTCCTGGTCCTCGCCGCCGTGCTAGTACTGGGTGCCTATCTCTTTATGCAACAGAAATCATTTGGTACCGCACCGGCGGGCAAGCGCCTCGAGCGAATACAGCAATCTCCGAATTTCAAGGATGGCCAGTTCATCAACCTGGATGAGACGCCGGTGATGGCCAAGGGAGTAACTTATCCCGATTTGCTGTACAAATACCTGACGAAGAACAAGTATACGGAGCCGGCGCAACCTTTGCCTTCCATTCGCACCAACCTCACGAACCTGGGTGATCAGCCTGTGATTGTGTGGTTTGGCCATTCCACATACCTCATATCTATTGACGGGAAGAACATCCTGGTTGATCCCGTTTTCAGTGAGCGGGCATCTCCCGTACAGTACATGGGTCCCAAGGAGTATGCCTTTACCAATAGCTATACCGTCAATGACCTGCCGCCCCTGGACCTCGTCATCATTTCTCATGATCACTATGATCACCTGGACTACAACACCATCATGGCCATCCAGTCAAAGACAAAAGTTTTTTGTGCCGGCCTGGGTGTTGGAGCGCACCTCGAGTACTGGGGTGTCAAGCCCGAAGCCATTCATGAACTAGACTGGTGGGAGGGAGAAGACATTTTGCCGGGACTCCGGATTACGTCAACGCCAGCGCGGCATTTCTCCGGCCGGGGTTTGAAGCGGTACCAGACCTTGTGGAGTTCGTTTGTGTTGGAGGTGGGAGGTAAGAAGGTTTTTGTGGGGGGAGATTCCGGATACAGTGATGTGTTCAGCAAGATCGGAGGTAAGTTTGGGCCGTTTGATATTGTGATGCTTGAGTGTGGACAATACAATTCGTCATGGCCCAACATTCACATGACGCCGGAGCAGACTGTTCAGGCCGGCATAGACCTTAAGTCAGCTGCGCTGATGCCGGTACATTGGGGGAAGTTCACGTTGTCATTGCATCCCTGGAACGAGCCTGCCGACCGTGCGCTGGCAGCTGCCGAAAAGCAACAGGTAAATCTGATTACCCCATTGATGGGCGATCCCCTGTCCCTCGATACGTTAAAGGCCGACAACCGGTGGTGGAAGGGGTTGAAGTAAATGGTGTCCTACACCTAATAGTTGTAGGACACTTGGGTTTCCTAACCACGCTCAAGGAAAGCCGAAGCCAGGCCACATTATATCGGTTTTTCCCTCCAACAATTCAATTTGTTATTGCTGGTTTTCCTGATGAACTGACAGTGTCCTACACCTAATAAGTGTAGGACACCTGCGACTTTGCAGCAACCATAGTGTGACATCCTTCAATGTTTGTTTGGACAATCCCTAGCCAGTGGCTACGGTCACCCGACTCAGACGCTATGAGGCTCGGGGAATGTTCGGGCGGTCTTCGGGTATTGTTCGGGGAATGCTCGGGTACTGTTCGGGTAATTCTCGGCATTGATCTGGGCAACCATCGCAAGTTCCTGTTGGTTCCATGTCCAGCAAACTGTAATTCTCCCGATTTGCCTTTCTGATTGATTAAGGTTAATCAAATAACTCAGTTTGAACAAGAAATCAAAGTTCAATCCTTTAGTGGTTTACGCCAGAGTGGCGGATTTGTATTCGCCCGACAAACCCTTCCGCAGTCTGTCTTGTTTTGACTGCGCCAGCACATCCAGCTTTCCGTATGCCGGGCTTGATGGCAGAATTAAAACCATGAGGTATTCAAAAGGGATCCATTTGGAAGAGCTCGATTTTAAAACAGATTAAAAATTAAATAGATCCCAATCGTAAAAAAGAATAGAGCCAATAAGAGGTTTATTATCAAAGCATAATTTTTACCAATTATTTTCCGTAGTATAGATTCCTCTGAAGTATTGAGAGACAAATTAATTTGCCCCTTTCGAAATACCGAGATCAGACAAAATATCCCAAGGCAAAAAATGATTATGCCCGTTACAGTGTCGTTCATTCGTTTAGGGTAAAATTAAAGAATATGAATCCGGGATAAAAATTCGTTCATGGCGGGATTGCAAACCTTACGATAGGAGTTTTAATAGCGGCAGTCCGGAGACTGCCATCATTGCAGGGCACAAGTGATCGCTTTTCAGATCGGTAAATACGACAGAACCTTTGGCGCGAACACTTGCGCCAGTTGAGGCACTGCCATTACTTGTTATAGTTCATTCTAGCCCTCTGGCTGCAGCGCAGCCAAATGTTCATAGAACCGGAATCCACACAATCCATCAAGCTCCAGCGGAGCGACATGTTGTTATATCCAGCGTTTTAACCGACATATCGCTCCGCTGGAGCTCCAATGTTTGAGCTTGATTTGATATCTAATAACATTATGCACCGCAGGTGCATATTAGTCCCTGGCCGGTGAAGAAATACCGACCCTTCGACATGCGCGATAATGAAGTAGATAAATGGTTCAACCCCTTTAGGGTTGGGTTTAGATTTCCTGCAACTAACACGGCATGACAATGCCGTGTTAGTCAGTATTCAATCCCTTCGGGATTGTTAATCGCACCACCGTTTATGTTTTTTGATGGATATCTGTAATAGTTTAATCTAACTCCGGCTGCAGCGCAGCCAGATATTCATAGGACAGGAAATCCAAACAATCCCTAAAGCTCCATCGGAGCGACATGTTGTTATAACCCAGCTTTTTAGACGACATATCGCTCCGCTGGAGCTCCAATGTTTGAGCTTGATTTGATATCTAATAACATTATGCACCGCTGGTGCATAATAGTCCTGAGTCGGTGAAGAACCCAGACCCTTACTGAGTCTGAGTTGTGGTTTGGTGACAAAAAACACCACAGGCAAATTCTATGACTCTGATAATTGCAGATTGGCAACACACGCGTCAGGAGACGCGCGCGATAATGAACGAGTTTGAGACGTCCTGGTGCACCCCATTCCCAAATTCACAAATCTTCAAACCTTCAAATTCTCCCTGACTTAAATCTTCTCAGCGCCTTTGCGCCCCCGCGGTGAAAAAAACTGCTATACTTGCATCGCACCATGAAGTCAGCCACCGTACACGAAATCAAGAAGGAACTTAACACCCTGGAATCAAATGCGCTGGTGGAGTTATGCCTGCGCCTCGCAAAGTTCAAACAGGACAACAAAGCCCTGCTGACCTACCTGCTATACGAGTCGCAGGATGAAAAGGCGTTTATACAAGGGGTAAAGGCTGAACTCGATGAAGACATGGCCGAATTGCCGGTCAGCCAACTCTATTTCTACAAGAAAGGCCTGAGGCGGATTCTCCGTAGCCTCAACAAACAGATTCGCTACTCCGGCCAACCGGCAACGGAACTGGAATTGAGGGTTTATTTCCTCACCTTGGTCAGGAATTCTGGCGTGGACTTGGACAAAAGTCCGGTGCTTCTAAATTTGTACCGGCAGCAACTCCGGAACGCTCACAAAGTGATGGCCAAACTCCCGGAAGACCTGCAATTTGACTATCAGGCTGACTTACAGCGATTGGAATAAACATGCAGTACACCTCAAATAACTCCCTGAACGGTAAGACGTTGGAGCATATCGTCACCCACCTGGTGGACCGCTATGGATGGGAGGAACTTGCCCGCCGTATTCCCATTGAGCCTTTCCAACAGGAGCCTTCCATCAAGCCCGCCGTCGCCTTCCTCCGAAAGACCAGCTGGGCACGAAAGAAGGTGGAAGACCTCTATTTCGAGTCGATCTCCTGACCGCACGCATTTCTTTTTTTGCGATCTTGTAGTGGTTATGATATACCACTTCACGAAACGTTACGCTTTTGTCATCCTGGTCCTGGCCTGCCATATATCCATGGCGCAATCTGGCTGGAAAGAATTGTTCAATGGCAAAGATCTGTCGGGATGGAAGCTGCTGAACGGCAAAGCCAGATACGATGTAGTCAACCAGGAGATCGTAGGTACCACGGTGGCAGGAGAACCTAATTCCTTTCTCGTCACTGAAAAGCGATATAAGGACTTCATCCTCGAGCTGGAATTCAAAATTGATGCGGGGACTAACTCCGGCATCCAGTTCCGCAGTGACAGCCGTCCCGATTATATGAATGGAAGGGTACATGGCTATCAATATGAACTTGATCCATCTCCCCGTGCCTGGTCCGGTGGCATCTACGACGAAGCCCAGCGCGAATGGTTGTACCCACTCGAATACAATACACCGGCGAAGGCCGCTTTCCATGCCAACGACTGGAATAAAGTCAGGATTGAATGCATCGGCTCCATGATGCGCACTTTCCTGAACGGTGTGCCGGCGGCTCATGTCATCGACAACCTGATGCCGGAAGGATTCATAGCCCTGCAGGTGCACTCGGTGGAGAAAGAGGCAGACGCAGGCAAGCAGGTGAGGTGGAGGAATATTCGCATTCAAACCGAACAACTGAACCCGTTGCCATGGGACAGGATTTTTGTCGCCAACCTGATTCCAAACACAATTTCTGAACAGGAGAGACTGAATGGCGTGACTTTGCTCTGGGATGGAAAGACAACCAAGGGATGGCGGGGTGCTTATAAGACATCTTTCCCTGACCATGGTTGGGAAATTAGTGAGGGTGAATTGCGGGTCTTGAAATCGCAAGGTGGTGAAAGTACCAATGGCGGTGATATTGTGACGGATGAACTCTATGGGGCCTTCCAATTGCAGTTTGAATTCAAGTTGACTCCGGGAGCGAATTCCGGCGTGAAGTACTTTGTTACTGAGCAGGAAGCAAACAAAGGTTCTGCTATTGGTCTCGAGTACCAGATTCTGGATGACGCTTTACATCCCGACGCGAAAGAAGGAGTGGTCGGTAACCGAACGCAGGCATCGCTCTATGACCTGATTCCCTCGCTCAAGATATCCAGGGCCCAGCATAAGATGGGTGAATGGAACTATGGCAGCATTATCGTCTATCCAGACAACCGGGTCGAGCATTGGCTAAATGGATACAAG